>CAZYJV010000040.1:0-3842 GCA_964647845.1 uncultured Odoribacter sp. | reverse complement strand
GTCACCATGTACTCCAGATCCTCCGTCGTGTAATTGGTAAAACAGATCTCCTCTCCCACGCATATATCCCGGTCCGGCGTCTGGAAAAACGCATGAATCGACTGAGGCCTGACCGTCAGCGGATCGACGAAAGAATCACGTCCGCAATTATTGATCGCCACTAATGTTATATTATATACCCGCGATACCGTATCGCTCTGGAAAAGATGGATCCCTTCCTTTTTATAGCTCACGCTGTCGTCCCCGTAATACCACTCGTAACGATTCCTGTTTCCCGTACTCAGATTCTGGAAGCGCACTTCCACCGGAGCGCATTCCCAATCGTGCTGCTTTACGAATTTCGCCCCCGGAGAAGAATAGACCGTAATGACTTTCTCCATCGGCAAATGGTACTCGCATGCCTTATTGTACACATCGAAACGGATCACATACGTCGTATCCCACACTCCCGCCTGATAAGCCAGTACATCGGGCGGCAACAAGGCGGTCGAAGTCTGTCCGTTCCCGAAATTCCAGTCGAACAACAGATTATGGTCCGTATAGTCACCCGCATTCACCGTGATCGTCAATTCAAACGGACCGCATCCCGACGTATCCGACAGCTCAAACCGGGCATCGGGAGGGGTATTCACAATCTCCACATTCTTGTATCCCGACGTATCCCAGCATCCGTGCACGGATTCCGTCACCAGACGCACGTCCACAAAACCCGGCTGCTGATACCGGTGTACCGTATCGCCCCAGGAGATTGTTTCCGTTTCGTCCCCGAATTCCCAGTGGAAACGGTTCTTCACTCCCTTTTCTGCCGGCCGGAAAAGCGCATCCGAAAAGACACAGTACTGCTCGCTCGCATGGAAATCCGTTCCCGGCAATCCCCAGACCGTCATGACCAGCACATCCCAATTCGTACAACCCGTTACCTCATCCGTGTACAAATACTTCAACGGGCGCGCTCCCACCGCATCCGGAGTAAAATAATTTTTCCCGCTTCCCGTAACTCCCTGACCTTCCCACCAGCCGCCTGTTTCCGGCTCTTTCGCCACCAGAAGTCTCTCCTCGTTGTTGATACATATCTCCTGGTCCGCTCCCGCCACGACCACAGGCAAAGCTATCGTATGAACATTCATCGTATCCCGGTCCACACAGCTCCCGTTCCGATACGTGTACACCACGTCGTAATCCCTTTCCGCATCGATATACGGATCGAAATACGTCCTTCCGTCCATCTCTTTCAGCATCCTGTCTACCGAGCTCCATTCCCCTCCGGCAGGCTCCGCAGTCAACGGGAAAGGATCGATTCTTGAGCAGACCGTATCATCCGACAGCGGCACCACCGGAATAAATTTATCCGCCACGATCGTCAGATTCACGACACCCTCATTCTGGCAATGATTCCAGTACCTCCCCTCCAACCGATAAGTCCCGTGCTCGAAAACCATCTCCGGATAACGGGAGGCATTCCCTGTTCCGTTGATGTACCGAAAACCGGAAGACGGAGTTACGGTCCATTCCACTTTGATTATGTCGTCATTTTTATCATCCACGCTCAATTCATCCTGACTGACAAAAACGTAATCCTTCTCGCACACGCCCGTTATATCCTGTTGCGGCGGCAAAATTACCGGCGTCGAATAGGCCCTGACCGAAAAACTCGTCGTATCCCAGCCGCAAATATTGCTTATCCGCAATGACACTCTGTAATTCCCGGACTCCGTAAACACAACGTCCGGAGCCGAAGAAAGATCGGAATAAGGCGCCTCGTATCTGTAACCGCTCAACGGTTCTATCCGCCAAAGATAATTCAATGAATCCCCTTCGGAACTGTTCTGAAAATGCACCGCCAGCGGCGTACAGCCTTCCTGTATATCAGGAGCCGCGACTGCATCCATATGCGTTTCCAGTACGGCGACTTTTTGTGTATACTTCTTGTCTCCGCCGCACTGCCCGGTCACCTGGACCTCTATATCGTAATGACCCGCATCGTCGAACGTAATCTCCGGATAAGCGTTGCCGGCATCGTCGATACGCCATCCTGCCGCAGGCGTCACGTTCCAGACATACGCCAGATCGCAGTTGTTTCTCACGTATTCGATTCTCTGAGGAGTAAACCTCAGCACTGTTCCCTTACAGGTATTTTCCAGCCGATGAAAGGTCACCTCCGGCACATCCCGGACCGTAATGTCGAATTTCCGCCTCTTTACATTACACGCATTTACGGACTTTATGACCACCTCCACATGATACGTTCCGTATTTCCCGAAACGCATTTCGGGCTCGGCCGAAGTTTTAGCCGCATCGCCCCCCACGAACTCATACCCGTCCGCTTCCGCCACGCTCCACGCATACGTCACCCCGGGTTCTCCGCTTATTGTCGTATTCGTAAAAGAAAGAACCTCCCCGACACACAAATCCGTACTACTCGGGACGATATTCACCTGCAGGGAAGAATCATACACATGATAGCTCACCTGGGCCAGCGTTTTGTCCAGATCCCCGCATTTCACATTCACATCCTCTACCCGGACTCCCACCAGCACCTCTCCTGCTCCGAAATTCACATGCGGGAACAACGAGTCCGCACCCGTACCGTTCGCATATTCATAATTTCCCGTTATCTCCCAGAACGCTTCTTTCCGGTTATTATACCACGTATACTCCACGAAATCGGCCAGATCCCGCTTCCCGGGACAGAATGAATACGATTCTTTCAGTTTTACTTCGGGATTTTTCTTCGCATGCACTTTAAAATTCTTCTTCAATTCGTCGCAGGTCTTTATCGAAGCCGTGACCTCGTAATAACCGTCCTCCGAAAAGACCACCGTAGGCCCGCTGTCCGCAGCATCTCCGACTTCGAATTTCCAGCCGGACGAAGGCAATATCGTCCAATTGTACGTCAGGAGGTCTTCTTCCGCCACCACCGATTCATTCCTGAATTCCACCAATTCCCCCACGCATACCAGCGAATCGATGGATATTTTCATCGTTTTGCTGTCGTTGTATACCGTAATCGTCCTTTTTGAAACAATGGGATCATTATCCGGACAACCGACAGGATCGAGCGTCACTTTCAGTTCATACTTCCCGGCGGCATTCATTTGCAATTTCGGATACAGAGCATTGGCGTCGTCCAATACGCACCCATTGGCAGGACTTCCGTCCTGTGGTGTAATTTCCCATTTCGCCTTCGCCGGATTTCCCTTCCATGTATACGACACCCGATTCTCTTCTCCCATATCGAGTTCTCCGGGGCAATACTTGTCCACAAGTCCGAAGTAGACCTCCGGATTCGATTTCACTTTAATTGAAAAATCTTTATCCCAAGTCAAACCGCACACTGCCGACAAATGAGCCCGGACAATATATGTACCCCACTTCGGGAACGAAATTTCAGGAGAAGGACTCTGGAACGTGGTCGGAGCAACCGGCATAGCCCGTGATTCAAAAGGCACACTCCATTGATAAGTCAAATGGGAAGCCTTGGAATTACTGGTGAATTTCACCGATTCCCCCTCACAGATCTCCAGCGCCGAGGCCGTTATATCTTTAACGAACGTCACATCGTGCACATTCACTTCCTTCTGCTTGACAATCTGTTTTTGCGAACAATCCGTTCCTTTCAGAGTAACCTTGAGAACGTATTTCCCCGATTCTTTGAAAGTATAGTTCGGATACGCACCCGATACTCTCTCCACCCTTCCGGACGGGGTCGTTATCTCCCAGTCCGCCGTAGGCAGATTGCAATTCCACGTATAACTCACTTTTTTACTGAAATCCACGACCTCTCCCGGACAAAGCGTGTCGAAGCTGCCGAAAAAGACGTCCGGGTCTTTCCTTACAATCAA
>CAZYJV010000039.1:14203-15536 GCA_964647845.1 uncultured Odoribacter sp. | reverse complement strand
TCCTGATGGAGGAAGTGGATGTCATCGTGGCGACCATCGCATTCGGCATGGGCATCGACAAACCCGACGTACGCTTCGTCATCCATTACGACATCCCAAAAAGCCTGGAAGGCTACTACCAGGAGACCGGCAGGGCGGGACGCGACGGAGGCGAAGGCATCTGCCTCACCTATTACAGCTACAAGGACATACAGAAACTGGAGAAATTCATGCAGGGCAAACCGATCGCCGAACAGGAAATCGGGAAACAGCTGCTCATGGAAACCGTATCGTACGCGGAAACCTCCATGTGCCGCCGCAAAGTGCTGCTCCACTACTTCGGGGAAAACTACGAGGAGGACAACTGCGGATGCTGCGACAACTGCCTGTATCCCAAAAAAGAGTTCGAGGGCAAAGAGTACATGCTGGACGCCCTGACGCTGGTGACCGAAGTCAAGGAAAAATTCAAAATCGAACACCTGGTAAACATCCTGCTGGGCGAAGCCGACTCCGCCGTAAAGGCTTACAAACACGACAAGCTGGAAATGTTCGGAAGCGGGACGGAAAAAAGCAGGCAGTTCTGGACCATGGTTTTCCGCAGGGCGCTGATCAGCCGGTTTATCGAAAAAGACATCGAACAATACGGAGTAATTAAAATAACGAAGGAAGGTTTAGACTTTATTGAACATCCTAAAGAATTTATGCTGATGGAAGACCGTAATTTTGAAGAAAGCGAAGAAAAAATCCAGGAAAAAGGCGGGGTATCTGCCTTAGATGCCACCCTGTTTTCCATTCTGAAAGATCTGCGTAAAAAAATCGCCAAGACCAACAACCTCCCCCCTTATGTGATTTTCCAGGACCCTTCCCTGGAGGATATGTGCATCAACTATCCCGTCACGCTGGAAGAACTCGCCAACATCCAGGGGGTAGGCAGCGGCAAGGCCCAGAAATACGGCAAGGAATTCGTCGAAATCATCAGACAGTACGTCGAAGACAACGAAATCGAACGCGCCCAGGATATGGTGGTGAAAACCGTCGCCAACAAATCCAAATTCAAAGTGTACATCATTCAGAATATCGACCGCCAGATCGACCTCGAAGACATCGCTTCCGCCCAGGGATTGACCTACGAAGAGCTGATCAAGGAAATGGAGGCCATCGTTTTCTCCGGCACCAAACTGAACATCGATTACTACATCAACAAGATTCTGGACGAAGACCAGCAGAAAGAAATCTTCGACTATTTCATGGAAGCCCAGACAGACAACATACAGGAGGCTTTCGACGAATTCGAAGGGGACTATTCCGAAGAGGATCTGCGGTTAATGCGGCTGAAATTCCACTCCAAGCACGG
>CAZYJV010000039.1:0-14103 GCA_964647845.1 uncultured Odoribacter sp. | reverse complement strand
TCCCTGTTGCACGAATAGTTAATCCATTTCACCACCCGGATATGGGACGGCCTTCCGGCCTTGTTCACATAAAAGGAGAGCTTCGTCTCCCCTTCCAGCCCCTGCTCCCGGGCATCCTGCGGATAGCGCAGGGAATCCTGTATATAGCGGTAGAACTTTCTATATCCTCCGAAAGGAACGGATCCCCGGTTGCCTTCCACCACGGCGTCGCTCTTTCCGGTTTGCGGCAATACCCGGACGGTATCCCCACTTCCGGCAGGCTGCTGCGGCCCCTCATGCACGTTCACCGCACTCGTATCGCTTTCTCCTGCCGTCTCCGGTTCCGATATTTCATTTTCTGCCAAAGAGACCGTCTCTTCCTGTCGCTGCTCACCGCCTATCCGCACCTGCCTGCAACACAGCCATATTCCTGCAACCATCACAACGAAAGCAGCCGCCAGCCCCCACTTCATTCCTACCGTCTCCCACCTGCTCCTCGTCTTTTCCTTCAGGCGCTTCGACAGCGCTTCTATATCCCGCACCACATCCCGCTGCATCCCGGCAAGCCCCTCCAGCGCCTCGTACAGGAAAGCGTCTTTCAACGCCTCCTTCTCCAGGCCGTTGGCCACCTTGCCCCTCCGGTCCCCACGCAAATAGTTCACTATGCGGTTCCTTACTTTCATATCACACGATTCCTTTTTTCCCGAGACACTGTTTCAGATTCCTTTTTCCGTTCCGTATCAGATTCTTTATCAGCTTCAACGGAAATCCCGTAGCATCCTCGATCTCCTTGTAAGAACGTTCCTCCATAAAGAAACGGCAGATGCTGATGCGCTGTTTCTCCGGCAGCGCCTCTATACATTTCTGCAGTATTTTCTCGTTCGCCGTCTCTTTCCTTACGACATCCAGATCGAAGCCGTCGCAGAACTCCGCGACCTCCTCATCCAGACCGGCAGGCTCGTCTTCCGAAGAAGAACGCCGCAGTTCCTGCAGGCAGTAATTGCGGACGCGTGCATAGAGCCAGGATTTGAATTCACCTGCGGGATCCTCCGCAGCCCGTTCCGGAAGTTCGTCGAACAGACACATCACGGCCCGCTGCGCATCTTCCGGCCGTTTCAGGTATTTCAGCGCGACGCCGTAAACCATCGGCACATAACGCTCATAGAGCATCCCGAGATACCCTCTGTCCTGCTTCTGGCTATAAGCCGCCAGAAGCTCTCCGTCGCTGACGTTTCTGTTTATTCTCTTCAACTGAAAAAAATTTCAATAGTCGCAAAGATGCCAATTTTCTCAAAAATCCGCAATCTTTCGCCCAAAAAATATCGGACGTCACAGGAAAAGCATCAGTATCAGCTGTGCCAGAATCACCCGGACAAACATCGCCACCGGATACACCGTAGCATAGGCGACGGAAGGACTATCCCCGGAGGAGACCGCGTTGGCATAATTCAGCGCCATCGGATTGGCCATGCTCCCGCACAACATGCCGGATACAGCGCCGAAATCCAGCTTCATCACTTTCAACGCCCACAGAGCCACCGCCAGAACCGGAATCACGGTAAGAGCGAAGCCCAGCCCCAGCCACAAAAGCCCTTCGGGACGAAATACGGTATCGAAGAAATGGGCTCCGGCATCCAGTCCCAGGCAGGCCAGATACATGGAAAGCCCCAGCCCCCTCAGCATCAGATTGGCACTGCGGGTCGTATAGGTGATCATATGCAGGCGCGGTCCGAAAGCCCCCATCAGAATTCCCATGACAATCGGTCCGCCGGCGATGCCCAGCTTCACCGGATAACTCACCCCCGGCACAGCGAAAGGAAGGGTCCCCAGAAACAATCCCAGAACGATTCCGATAAAGACGGCGACCAGATTGGGCTCCTTGAGGCTGAGCACCTTATTACCCAGCACTTTCTCCACGTTCGCAATGGCATTGGCCTCCCCGACCACGGTCAGTTTATCGCCCAGCTGCAGCACCAGGTCCGGCAGCGCCAGCAACTCCACTCCCGCCCGGTAAATGCGGGTGATGTTTATACCGTAATGATTCCGCAGCCTGAGCGAACCCAGCCGCTTTCCGTTGATTTCGGAGCGGGTCACCAGTATTCTTTGGGAAATCAGCTGGCTGTCGATGGCATTCCAGTCTATATCCTCCTTATTCCAGTCCCTGTTCTCCTGCTCCCCGAACAGCATGGTCAGCGTCTCCACCGCGGCCTCGGAAGTGATGACCAGCAAACGGTCATTCTGCTGCAATACGGTTTCGGACGTCGGGATCGTCACCTTCCCGTCCCGCCACACCCGGGAAATAACGAACTTGTGGTAAGCCAGCAGCGCCACCTCCTTCACCGTTTTGCCGAAAATCCCCGGATTGCAGATCTGGAAACCGGCGATAAACGCCGCATGGGATTTATGCTCGCCGCCGCTTTTCTCCGATTCCCTGAGCGGAAAGAGTTTCCGCACCAGTGCCAGCGCAATGATCACGCCGACTACGCCCAGAGGATAGGTCACCGCACATCCCAGCGCCGGATCGGCGGTATCGATCTGCAACTGCTTCAGCGTCTGCTGTGCCGCTCCCAGCGCCGGCGTATTGGTCACGGCACCGCTCAGTATTCCCACCATATCCGGCAAGGAAACTCCCGTAAGGAAATGGAAAACAACGGTCAGAACGGTACCCAGCATCACGACGGCCAGCGACAGCACATTCAGGGTCATGCCCCCTTTCCGGAAAGACCCGAAGAAACCGGGCCCCACCTGCAGGCCCAACGCATATACGAAAATAATCAGCCCGAAACTCTCCGCATAGTTCAACATATTCGGTTCGATAGCCAACCCCGCATGTCCCGCCAGGATGCCGACGAAAAACACGAACGCCACCCCCAGCGAAACGCCCCGGATACGTATCCTTCCGAATATCAGACCGACCGCCGTAATCAGAGAAAGCACGACAACCGCCTGAATGACGGACTGTTCCACAAAAAGACCCCTTAACCATCCCATTTTTTCAGAAACTAAAAGCCATACTACGATAAAACGGCGCAAAGGTAATATTTAATTCACGGTATGCCAACTTTTCTTTTTCCCGGTCCGTATGATTGAAAAATTTGACTACCTTTGTCAGAAGCGGATACAATACACTAATTAAACTCTCGTACATGGTTTTTTCTACCGAAAATATTCTACTCGTCGGCTCCATCCTTCTTTTTGTCAGTCTGGTCGTCGGCAAGACCGGGTACCGTTTCGGAGTGCCCGCCCTGCTCCTTTTTCTGGTCGTGGGGATGCTGTTCGGCAGCGACGGATTAGGCATTCAGTACGACAATCCGTCCCAGGCGCAGTTCATCGGCATGATCGCTTTGAGCATCATCCTTTTTTCAGGCGGTATGGACACCAAAATGACGGAAATCCGCCCGATCGTCGGGGAAGGAATCGTGCTCGCCACGCTCGGCGTATTCATGACGGCATTTATAACGGGAGTATTCGTCTACGGCATCGCCTCCTTCACCGGGCAGCACATCGCCCTGACCCTCACGGAAGCCCTGCTGCTCGCCTCCGTCATGTCCTCGACGGACTCCGCTTCCGTGTTTTCCATCCTGCGCTCCAGAAAACTCCATTTAAAGCACAATCTCCGGCCCATGCTGGAGCTGGAAAGCGGGAGCAACGACCCCATGGCCTACCTGCTCACCATCCTGTTCATCCAGATCATACAGGCCGGCGACATCAGTTTCGGCCAACTGGCACTGCAATTCTGCATCCAGCTGGGAGTGGGTGCGGTGTGCGGCTATCTGCTGGGACGCCTGACCGTGCTCATCCTGAACAAAATCAATATCCAGTACCAATCGCTTTATCCCGTACTTTTGCTGGCACTGGTGTTCTTCATCTTTTCCTTTACCAACCTGCTCCACGGCAACGGTTATCTCGCGGTGTACATCGGCGGGGTCATCGTCGGCAACCGGGCTTTCATCCATAAAAAAAGCATCGCTTCCTTCTTCGACGGATTCGCCTGGCTATGCCAGATCGTCATGTTCCTGACCCTGGGGCTGCTGGTAAATCCGCACGAGCTGCTGGAAGTGGCGACACTGGGGCTGCTGGTCGGCATTTTCCTCATACTGGTGGCGCGTCCCGTAAGCGTATTTTTATGCCTGCTCCCGTTCCGCAAACTTCCTTTCAAAGGCCGTCTTTTCGTTTCGTGGGTGGGACTGCGGGGAGCCGTACCGATTATCTTCGCCACCTATCCCCAGATCGCAGACATCCCGCATGCCGATTTGATTTTCAATATCGTGTTCTTCATCACCATCCTGTCGCTCGTCGTCCAGGGAATGAGCATACCCTCCTTCGCACAGTGGCTGGGCCTGGGAGAGCCCGCGCCCAAAACGTCCAATACCTTCGGGATGGCCCTGCCGGATGAAATCAAATCAGCCATGTCCGAAATCGAAATCACCGAAGAACTCTTGAAAAACGGGGATCTGCTGATGAATCTGCCCCTGCCGGACAACACTTTGGTCGCAATGCTCAAGCGCAACAACAGCTACATCGTCCCGAAGGGAAAAACCCACCTCTGTCCGGGCGACAAACTGCTGGTTTTCACGGACAACGATACGGAGCTGATCAATACGTACGCTAACCTCGGAATAAAAGATTACACTTTTGAAAAGAACTGACCGCCATGCTACTGGGTGATTTGATTTTAAGACTCATTATCGCAGCCTGTTTCGGAGCCCTCATCGGTCTCGACAGGGAATACCGGGCCAAGGAAGCCGGTCTGCGGACCCATTTCCTGGTCTGCCTGGGAAGCGCCCTGTTCATGATCGTCTCCCAACACGGGTTCGCCGACATGCTCGGCAACGAAGCCGTCAAACTGGATCCCGGCCGTATTGCGGCACAGGTCGTCAGCGGAATAGGCTTTCTCGGGGCGGGCACCATCATCATCCAGAAACAGTTCGTCCGGGGACTTACGACCGCCGCGGGGCTGTGGGCGACGTCCGCCATCGGGCTGGTCATCGGAGGAGGCATGTACTACATCGGAATCGCCGGCGTCGTGCTGGTTCTGGCGGGTCTCGAACTGACCCACTTCTTCCTGCCGGGAGTCGGCCTCCACAGTATACACCTCATTTTCTCGACCGAAAGGAAAGAAAACCTGGAAATCATCACGAGCCACATCAACAACCAGGGACACCACATAAGCAGTTACACCACCGAAGAGGAACACTACGGGGAGACCCGCGTCTATCACGTCACCATGATCATCAAAATGCGGAAGTTCAACGACCAGGGGCCCATTTTTCAATTCATCCAGTCCTTGCCAGAGCTGACCATCAACAAAATGGAGTAAAGAAGTCTGTCTCCGAACCTAAAATGACATATTTTCGTAAAAAACATTCAGTACCCTGAATGACTGATAAAATATGCTTCATTTTAAAGACATCACCCCCGACGACAAAGAAATCATCACGTCCTTTACCTTTTCCCACGCCTCCCGCGACTGCGACCTCTCCTTCGGCAACCTCTGCTCCTGGCATTTCAGCAATCAGAGCAGTTACACCATCATCGGCGGTTATTTAGTGATACGCTTCCGCCTGGAGGAAGGCCGCCCCCTTTACCTCATGCCGACAGGAACGGGCGACATCGCTCCGGTCATACAGGCGCTGGAGGAAGAAGCCGCCAGGGAGAAGCAGCCGCTTCTTCTGCAGGGAGTTTACGGGGAGATGCGGGAGACGCTGGAAAAGGCTTTTCCGAACCTTTTCGAGTACACCCTGCACCGGGATTACTTCGATTACATTTATCTCCGCAAGGACCTGACCGAACTGAAAGGGAAGAATTACCAGCCCAAGCGGAATCATGTCAATAAATTCAGAAAGGCATACGAATACGAGTACCTTCCCCTGACCGTCTCCCTGCTGCCCGCCTGCCTCGATTTCGAGTCACGCTGGTGCAGGACGCACGGTTCGGAAGGGCTGCAGAACGAGCGCCGCGCCATTGCCTATGCCGTCGAGCATTACGACGAGCTGGGCCTGTGCGGCGGAGCCATCGCGGTAAACGGGGAAATTGCGGCTTTCACATTCGGATTCCCCCTCACGCACGACACCTTCGACATACAGTTCGAAAAAGCCGATACCCGTATCGACGGCGCATACAGCATCATCAATCAGGAGTTCGCCCGCCGCCTGCCGGAACAGTACACATACGTGAACCGGGAGGAGGACCTGGGCATTCCGGGCCTGCGGCAGTCCAAGCTGTCCTATCGCCCCGCCATCCTGCTGGAAAAATGTATCGCAACCAAAACGACGACCCGATGACAAAGAAAGAAGAAGTCCTGAACCTCTGGCGTATCTGCTTCAACGATACCGAAGATTTTCTCCGTTTATACTTCGAACGGAAGTACAGCGATGCCGACACCGCTGTTCTCCGGGAAAACGGCCGGATCGTCTCGGCGCTGCAGATGCTCCCCTATCCCATGACCTGGTACGGGAAAACCGTCATGACTTCTTATATTTCGGGCGCCTGCACGCATCCATCCTTCCGCTCCGGGGGGCTCATGCGGAAACTCCTGACGGAAGCCTTTCTCACCATGAAAAGCCGGAAAACCGCATTCTCCGTCCTGATACCCCAGGAACCGCGGCTGTATGACTATTACGCCCGGGCCGGCTATGCTCCGGTGCTGGCCTACACCCCGGAGAATTACTATCTGTCCGTGCGCAACGACAATCCTGCCGTATCCTTTCCCGCAAGGGAGGAGCTCCGTCCGGAAGAGCTTTACCCCTATTTCAGGGCACAAATGGAAAAAAGGGAAAACTGCGTGCAGCACCCGGCGGAAGATTTCAGAACCGTTCTCGACGAACTGTATCTTTCGGGCGGCAGCCTTCTGTTGCTCAAAGACGCCCGCGGGCAAATCGGGGGAATGGCCTTTGCCCTCCCCTGTCCCGACAAGATTCTGATCAACGAGCTGCTGTATGAAAGCGACTCCGGGAAAGAGGCTCTGCTGCAAGCCGCCGCCCACAAATGGGGAAAAGGGGAAATCGAATGCCGGGTACCGGTCGGGAGCGGCAGGAAAGCGGCCCCGAAAGGCATGGCCCGGATAATCGACGCGTTTCAGGTATTGTCCGTATACGCTTCCACCCATCCGCGCAAAACGCTTTTCCTGCGGATAAACGACCCCGACATCCCGTCCAACAACGGCTATTACCGCCTCATGAACGGCCGGTCCTTCCGGACCGGCGCCGGCATCCACAAAACCGACCACGACCTGGACATCGGGGAACTAACCCGCATGCTGTTCGAGCTTCCCGGCCATATCAGCCTGATGCTGGAGTAAACAATTTCTCACATATTTCCCCATCTTGCATGGATAATTCCCGAAAATAGCTTAATTTTATAAAGCTGAAACCGGTGTGCGGCCTCTCTCCCCATTCCCCTGCGGAATATCCCGTAAAATCTTACCATCAAATTCCGAAAAAATGAAAAAAGTCATTACTTTGGTCATGGCGATGGCCGCATGTGCCTGTCACCGTGACACGGACCCCTGGAGTGAGTCCGCAAAGGAGCAGGAGGTAGCCATGTACGTCAGGACTACCCGCACCTCCGCAACTACCCCGCCCGCAGGATGCCAGCTATTTCTGTTCGACTCCCAGAACCGGCTGACGGCCTACACCATTCCCTCTTCGGGAATCCTGGAAGACAACCGCTTTCAGGTGGAAATTCCGGAAGGCCGCTACACCGGCTACTGCATCGCCAACAGCGATGCGCCCGACGTATGGGAATACGCAGCCGGCAGCACGCCTTCAAAAGTTTTCGTTTCCTTGCGCCAGAACGAAGAATACAGGCAGGAAGCCGGCGACTATCTGCTGGGCAAATCCGAATTTACCGTCGGGAGCAAGAACCCCGAACCGATTCTTTTCGATGTGGAACGGAAAGTCGGCTGCCTAAGGGTCATCGTCGAGAATATCCCCGACTGGCTGAACGATCTGCACATCCGGGTCTCCGACATCCCCTCCAAAATGAACCTGCTGGGCAAATACTCCGGCGAAACCGTCACGGTGACAAAGGCCGCCGGGCAACCGGACAGATCCGGACGCTCCGTGACCGACCTGCTGGTATTTCCACCGGGCAAAAGCAGTTCACTCTCGCTGGCGTATAAAGCCGGCGTGGCCTCCGAAAACACGCCTGCCCACACCATCGACTCCATCCTTCCCAACCGCATCACGGAAGTCAGGGCGATTTTCCGCACAACGGGAGATACCCGCCAGATCGAATTTTCCACCGGCATGTTCGAATGGGACGAGACAATCATCCGGGGAGAGGACTGGTATATCGAACTTCCGGGAGCGCCCTGCGAAGGCAGCGGCAACGGCATCAACCTGGTACAGAACGGCAGTTTCGAAGAAGAAAACGCCGGCGGCGGTCCGGCCGGCTGGAAACTGGATGCAGGGGGAAGCGACAAGAAAGCGGAGCTCGTCACCGCTCCTGTTCTGGAGGGCGACAAGGCAGCCCGGCTGGAGGGCAAGACTTACCTGTATCAGGACATCGAAGTGACGGAAGGCCAATGTTACCGGCTGCATCTTTTCGTCAACAGCCCCTCCGACGAAGTGAAATGGCGTCACTGGGGCACCTGGATGGCAGGCTCCGCCAGCCTCAATTCGGACGCCATACGCTCTTCCTCTTACCACTACCGGACAGACGGATATGAAGACGTATATGCCGGAAATATCTTCAAAGCCCCCGCAGGCGCGACCAGACTCCGGATAGAGATCCGCAGTTACAGCGACCTCTCCGTCACCCGGGAAGGACTGTATGTCGATGCCGTCCGCGTTGAAAAAATAGAATAAATCATCCCCAGGAATCCGGAGAAGAGAAAAACTCTCCGGATTTCAAAACCGCGATTCTTTTATACAGACGGTTATTTCCCCGCCAGTTTCCTGCAATAGTCCGGGGAGAAAATGAGCCGTCCCCACCAGGTCTGCAAGATCCCGCGCAAGGCAAGATACACCAGAAACGCCGCCCACAGGGCATGGTTGTCCGTCGTGCCGGAGAAAAGATAACAGAGCAGGAAGAATGAGACACAAGCGACTGACATCGCCCGGAACATCTGTCGGGTGGCAGTGGCCCCAATCAATATGCCGTCCCACAGAAAGGCAGCGAAACCGGCGAACGGCACCGCCATAGCCCAATAAAAGTAACGGCCCGCCATCTCGACGACCTCCCGCTCTTCCGTCAGAAGCCCGAGGAAGCTCTCTCCCCCTATTCCGTAAAGCACCGTAAACAAAAAGGCCAATCCCGCACCCCAGGCAAAAAGATTCCGGACAGCATGCCGGAGCTCTCCGGTATCGCAGGCGCCGATGTAGCGTCCCGCCAATGCCTCGCCCGCATAGGCAAAGCCGTCCATGACATAGGAGAACAAGGTAAACAGCTGCATGAGCAAGGTATTCACCGCTAAAATCGTATCTCCCTGCCGCGCTCCTGCCGAGGTGAAAAAGGCGGTCACGGCTATCAGACAGAGCGTACGGAAGAATATGTCCCGGTTCACGCTGAAAAAACGTCTCATGGCCTTCCATTGCAGACTTCCCCGGAGGGTAAAATATTCCCGGAGAAAGCCATAGCGTCTCTTCCACAAGGCGAACGCGATTCCCAGACCGCACCATTCGGCGATGACGGTTCCCCACGCCACGCCTTCGATTTTCCAATGCAGCAGGAACACCATCACCAAGCTGCACAGGATATTGATGCCATTGACGGCTATCGCGATGAACATCGGGTAGCGGGAATTCTGCATGCCGATGAACCAGCCTTTCAGGCCATACATCATCAGCACGGCGGGAGCCCCCCAGATGCACACCCTGAAATAGCGCACGGCATAGGCTTCCACCCCCGCACTCGCTTCCAGCAGCCGAAAAGCCAGCAGCCCGACGGGATACTGCAGCAGCAAAATCACCCCCGAAGCAATCAGTCCCACGCACAAAGCCTGGGTCAGGATTTTCATCTCGCCGGCCGCATCTTTGCGTCCGTAGGCCTGGGAGGTCAGGCCGCTCGTTCCCATCCGCAGGAATCCGAAATTCCAGTACAGCATATTGAACAGAAGCCCCCCGACGGCGATAGCCCCGATGTAGGCGGCCTCTCCCATGTGACCGACAATGGTCACATCCACGAGTCCCAGCAAGGGGACCGTGATATTCGACACGATAGAAGGCAGGGCAATCCGAAGTATCCGGCGGTTCATCATTTTCCCGTTGTCCGCTCCTTTTTTCCGGCTTACAGCAATGAAGCCGGATTCAGATGCGCCGATTCAATGTCTTTGAAGTAGCGGTAAGTCCCCACTTTCAGTTCCACGGTGGCCGCATCGTCGCACACGATGATTCCTTTCCGGTGGAGCTGGAGGGCGCTGATGGTCCACATCTGGTTCACCGCCCCCTCTACGGCATGGTACAAGGCCCGGGCTTTGTTGTGCCCGTTCACGATAATCAGCACTTCCTTCGCGTCGAGCACCGTTCCGACTCCTACCGTCAGAGAGGTTTTGGGCACCTTGTTGACATCGTTGTCAAAGAAACGGGAGTTGGCGATGATCGTATCCGTCGTAAGAGTTTTCACCCGTGTCCGGGATGCCAGCGAAGAGCCCGGTTCGTTGAAGGCGATGTGTCCGTCCGGCCCGATGCCGCCCAGGAACAGATCGATGCCGCCGGCAGCCTTTATGCGTTCTTCATACCGCTCGCACTCTTTTTCCAGATCGGCGGCATTGCCGTTCAGGATATTGACCTGCTCCCGCGGGATGTCTATGTGGCTGAAAAAATTATTCCACATGAAGGAATGGTAGCTCTCGGGGTGGTTTTCCGGCAACCCTACATATTCATCCATATTGAAAGTAATCACATGTTTGAACGATACCATGCCCTTTTTATGCAGTTCGATCAGCGCCTTATACATACCCAGGGGGGAAGAACCCGTGGGAAGTCCCAATACGAAAGGTTTTTTCTCCGTCGGGTTCGCCTGACGGATTTTCGCAGCCACATAATTCGCAGCCCACTGCGATACGTTCTGATAGTCCGGTTGAATAATAAGTCTCATAATTCGATTACTAATTTATATTTTATAAAACCAAAATTGTGCAACCAATCCAAAACCCGCCTGAAAAACTCAGCTTCTCCGCTTCACCTCTTCGACGCCACGGATGCGGCCGAGGCAGGCCATTACGGCTGTCAGTTCGTCCACGGAGCTGACCTCAAGCCCGAAGATGCAATCGGCGATGGAGTCGGTCACCGTGATGGACAGTCCGTCTATCAACAGGTTCAGCTCCATTGAAATCACTTGTATCAGGTCGAAAAGCAATTTGTCCCTGTCGATGCACGTCACGCGGATGGATACCGGGAATTTTTTCTTTTCGTCCGCCTTCAGATCTACGGAGACGATCGAATCGCCCGCTTTCGCCGACAAGGAGATGGCCTTATGGCAATTGCGCTTGTGCACCGTAATCGTGCCGTCTTCGTTTCGGAATCCCGACACCTCGTCTCCCGGCAGAGGACAGCAGTCCGGACACAGGCGGTACTCCGACGGCATCTGTCCGGCTTTTACCCTGCGCAGGAAATTGGTCACGGCTTTTCTGGCCTTGTAGGTTTTGACAAATCCCAGCCACTCTGCCTGCGGACAGGCATCTTCCTCCGTACCGATGGCCACGCGGTCCCCCCTTTTCAGTACGGTCCGCAAAGACGCCAGCTGGCCGTTGATCCGGGCATATTTGGCATGATTTCCGATGTCGGTGTGGATTTCATAAGCCATATCCACGGGGGTCGCCCCTTTGGGAAGCACCACGCTGTGGCCTTTGGGGGTGAAAACCGTGATGTCGTCGTTGTAAAAATTACACACCACGTTTTCTATGAAACCGTCTTCCTTTCCGCAATCCGCAATGTCATGAAGAACGGCCTTGAAGGTCTCGACCCAATGCTCCACGCCCTTTCCCGCAGCAACGCATCCCAGGGTGGAATTGTACTCCATTCTCTCGGAAGCGATGTGTACTTCCAGCCACTGTCCGCTGCTGCACATCACTTTACAGTGGATGGCCTGATAACCGTTCTCCTTCGGGGAGTCCACATAGTTGACGAGGCTTCCCGGCTTCTCTTTATACAGGTCCGTCAATACGGAATAAATCTCCAGACACTGATTTTTCTCGGAGATTCCCCGTCCGGGATCGGCTTCAAAAACAATCGGGATTATCTGCAAAGGCTCCACCTGCCTGAACGACAATCCCGATAACTGCATTTTCCGCCAGATGGCGCACACGCCCCGGTTCTTGCAACTGACCCGGGCTTTTATCCCGCATTCCTGCAAACGCTGCCGGATGGGCTGCAGAAAGCGTTCGATGGTTTCTCTGTTTTCTTCTTCGAACAAAGCGATCTGGTGTTCCAATTCCGCATATTCAAGCGGCGTTCTGAAACGGAGGCTCAGGTTCTCCAACTCCGTCTTCACCCGATAGAGCCCCAGGCGATTGGCCAGCGGGGCATAGAAATAGTCCGTCTCCCCCGCTATCTTCATCTGCTTGTCGGGCCTCATGCTCGCCAGCGTACGCATATTGTGCAGGCGGTCGGCTAGTTTGATCAGCAGAGCCCGGATATCGTAATTGATGGAGTCAAGCATCTGTTTGAAATTATCCAGCTGCTTGGACATCTCGTAGACAGTCTTTTTCTGTTTGGTCACCACGCGTACCAGAAAGGCGACGTCTTCGCCGAAGTGCTCCCGGATTTCATCGACCGTATAAGGCGTGTCCTCCACCACGTCATGCAGCAGGGCGGCAATGATCGGATTCGTTCCCAGTTTCAGTTCATCGGCCACGATCGTCGCCACCGAAATAGGATGGATGATGTAAGGATGGCCGCTCTTGCGGTATTGTCCCTCGTGGGCTTTGTGTGCAAATTCGTAAGCATCCAGTATGCGCACTTTGTCCTCTTCACTCCTGCCGGCAATCACTTTTTCCATAAAAACGGCCTGCCTTTCGGCGAGCAGCCGGTCGAAATCTTCCTGCATCTGCATAGTACACCTCGTTTTACGCTCTAATTCTCACAAACATAATAAAACGAAAGATACTCCGAAAGAATTTGCAATTTTTTTTACGATTATTCAGAATTTCCCGCCGAACCGCAGATTCGGAAAATCCTTACGCAACTTTAATTGTTTTTACAAAAAAGATTATATTTTTGACTCATATTTATATCTGCCTGCTCCAAATTAATTATTCCCAAAGAATTCCGATCATATAATTTACCATGTCATGAAAACTTCTTATTTATCAGGTATTGTTTTAGTAGCGATGTTGTGCAGCTGTCGGCAACAGGAGCAGGAGGATACTTCCAACCGGAGTTATTTTGCTTTTGACTTGGAAGACAGAAGCTTGGCGATACCTGTGCAATTAAACGATAGTGTAAAAGTAAAATTATTGTTTGATACCGGGGATCCCTTGGGGTATTATTATGAGTTTATAACACTGGATAGCGGTGTTTTATCGGATAATCCGTCTTTGCCACAGAATCATATATGGTTTAAAGCACCATTTGGTACAGCATGGAGTGAGTTGCGTATGCAGGCAACATATTATGATTCCATGCAGTTAAAGTTGAAAATGGGTCATACAGATTTTGTTTATTCGGGGATATGTTCATTTCCCTATAAAAAATATATGAACAGCAATGTTACTGACGGGATATTCAATATTCCCAAAAGCGATACGACACATGTTTGGGAGCTGAACTTTGAGAATAATTACATGGAGATTCACCCTGCAGATAATTACCGATTTCCGGAGGATTGTATAATACTTCCTTTGGGGGATTGGAAATATGGGCCTTTTTATATTACTTTTCCGTTAAGACTTTGTTTTTCCGATAAGGATACTCTGACTATCCATCAAAAATTTTTTATAGATACAGGACTTTCCAGGGATATTGTCCTTTTACAGGGAGCACCAGAGCAGGAATATTTGCATCAAAGAGAAGATGCAGTATGGTTGTCCAATTTGGGAAGGTATGTACGTTACTATACCGTAACCGCAACGTTGTTTGATGGTTTAAAAATGGATTCTTTGCGGATTTATACATTGGACTATAAAAATCAAGTGCATCATCCGTATCTTATCGGTTTGAACTTTTTGAAACGTTTCAATTG
>CAZYJV010000038.1:10110-15689 GCA_964647845.1 uncultured Odoribacter sp. | reverse complement strand
TAAATCTGTCCCAAGTCCTCCATGTCGTGCACATCCAGCCCCATCATGTGTCCCAGTCCGTGAGGCATGAACAGGGCGTGGGCTCCGGCTGCCACGGCAGCCTCCGTATCCCCGCACATCAGTCCCAGTTCCTTCAGGCCCTGCGCCAGCACTTTGCACACTTCCAGATGGACGGAAAGATAGGTCACTCCCGGACGGGACAATTCCAGCGCTTTCCGGTTACAGGCCACGACGATGTCGTACACATCCTTCTGGCGGGAGTCGAATTTCCCGTTTACGGGAACCGTACGGGTAAAATCGGAGCAGTAGTTCATCCTGTTTTCCGCCCCCGCATCCGTCAGCATCATCCGTCCTTTCTGCAGGAGCTGGCTGTGGTCGTGATTGTGCAGCGTTTCGCCGTTCTGCGACAGGATTACCGGAAAGGAGACCGTTTTCCCGTAAGAGGCGGCGATGCCCTCCACCATGCCGGTGACGTACTGTTCCTTTATTCCCGAACGGCAGTGCATCATCGCCGTCGTGTGCATCTCATAGCCGATGTTGCAGGCGTCCGTGATCTGTTCGATTTCGCACGCTTCTTTTACGGAGCGCAGGCTCACCACGGCCTTGATCAGTTCCAGGGAGGCGTATTGTTTCTGCAAAACGGGGCGAATCCCCAGCAATTCTTCTATCAGCAGCATATTCGCATGCCGGTAGGGCGGCAGGAAATGAATTCTCCTTCCCTCGCCGACAGCCTGCCTCAGGATGTCCGCCAGTTTGGCGAAGGGCTTCGTCTGAGCAATCCCCACTTTTTCGCCCAGTTCTTTTACTTTCGGCTGGAGCCCCATCCAGATGATGTCATCCATGTCGACATCATTTCCGAAAAGGTATTCTTTGCCGGAATCCGCATCCAGCACACCGGCGAATCCCGGCATATCCAGTCCGAAAAAGTAAAGGAAAGTGCTGTCCTGACGGAATTTATAGGTATTGTCCGGATAATTCGCCGGAGCTTCCCCGTTTCCGAGAATCAATACCAGCCCGCTGCCGACTTTTTCTTTTAATGCTTTTCTTCTGTTTTTATAAATCGTAGCTTCAAACATGTTCTTTCAATATAATGTCAGTTCATCAATAGCGTATTTTCAGGTTGTTGAGCCTTATGGCGCTGTTGCGGGTTTCCGGATTCGCCAGGCGGATGCCGCAGGTGTGCCAGGAGCGGGATTTCAAGGGACGGACATCCGTTTCCAGCCGGTACACCGGGAAGTTTTCCAAAGGCCGGAGACTGAAACACAGTGTTTTCTCGAAACGGTTGTAGGTTTTTATCAACAAGGTGTTTTTCCCTTTTTTCAGGGGAAGGAGTACCTTTTCTTTGTTATACCCGTTCCCCCTTCCGGCGGAGTGCGTCGTCAGGACCTGCCCGTTCAGCAGTACCATCACGCCGTTGCCGCTTCCTATCTCGACGGCGGCATCGGTCTCCCGGTCCGCTTCTATCTCCTGCCAGAACAGGAAGGAACGCCTCTCTCCCGCCGGGATTTCCCATTTTTCCCCGCTCTGCCAGTTCTCGCACAACTGCCATCCCTCGCCTGCCGGTCTTCCGTTGATCAGCTCCACTTCCGGTATGCTTCCCAGCAGACCTCCCGAGCGTTTCCGGTACAAATCGCCCCATTTGATTTTCGAGGGCTGCGGATGCTGTTTTTTCCCTCCTTCCAATACGAACTCTTTCTCCGTATCGTCCACGGTCAGTACGATTTTCTTTCCCTGCTCTTCCTCCGTATAAAATATCGCGGGTTTCAGCTGTTTCGCGGAAGTCCGTATCCCCCAGCTGTAAGCGATAATGCTTCTGAATCCCGTATAATAGTCCATGCTCGAATAGGCGTACAGGGGCACCGCGTTTTCGCAGGTCAGGGTTCTGTCCGTCACGAATCCGTGCAGCGGGAGTATTTCAAAACCTTCTTCCAGTTCTACGCGAATGACCTCCACCGGCGCTTCCGGGGCATCCTCCGGTTCCGGGTAAACAGCCCACGTTCCTTTTTCTTCGGCTGTTTTCAGCGGTTTGCCGCCGACATACGCCGCCTGTTTTATTTTTCCTTTCAGTCCTTCGAGCAAGATGCGTTCCGGCCGTTTTTTCCCATCCACGAAAAGATAGAGGTCGTTTCCTTTGGCCGTTATGTCGCCCCAGTCCGCGAAATAGTCGAACGGATTCGCCTTTGTCCCGTAAATCGCTTCGCCGTATTTGTCCAGCCACGCCCCGATGCCCAGCAACACTTCCTCTTCAAAGGGCACGATACCGCCGTCGCCCATCGGGCCGATGTTCAGCAGATAATTGCCTCCGCGGCTGACAACCTTTATCAGGCTCTTTATTTTTTCGTTCACTTTGTCCGCCGCTTCTCCCCGCTGCTGCCAGGAACGGTAGCCCCAGGTCTCGGGGAAAAAGGATGCCGCCGTCTGCCAGGGCACTCCCATCTTGTAATCGGGATATTCATTGTCCGCCATCACGCTGAAATCACTGCAATCATTTCCCAGCCGGCCGCTGATCATGCACCGGGGCTGCAAACGGCTGACCAGCGCATACAGTCCCCGGCTCTGTTCCGGAGTCAGGGAACCCATATCGAACCAGATTTCGGATACAGGACCGTATCCGGTCATTATTTCCTCGACCTGCTTCAGGTTGTATTCATAGTGTTCGGGCGTCAGCGGATCGGCGTTGTGGCTCGAAATCGGATAAGCCTGCGGGAAATGCCAGTCTATGAGCGAGAAGTAAACCCCGAAACGCATGCCCTGCCTCCGGCAGGCTTCCGCCAGTTCTTTCATCACATCCCGTTTATAGGGCGTCGCATCCACGATATTGTAATCCGTGTATCGGGAATGGTACATGCAGAATCCGTCGTGGTGCTTGGAGGTGAACACGATCGATTTCATCCCGGCCTTTTTCGCCAGTTCCACGACGCGGTCGGCATTCCAGCCGACCGGATTGAAGTCGCGGGCCACGTCGGCATACCAGTCGCCGAATATGCCTCCATGCGACTGAATTTGTTCGCTGTACCCGCTCAGCACGGGCTCTCCGTCCCAGACTCCCCCCAACTGCGAATAGAGTCCCCAGTGGATGAACATGGAATATTTCCGGTTCATCCAGACCGAGTCGGGTTTGACCTGTGCGGAGAGCACATTCACAATTCCCAGTAAAAACAGAAAAGTTATCTTTAGCATACCATAAAATATTAACGGGCTAAAAATAACATAAATTCGGCGAAAAACTAAAAAGTCGAAGCCAAAAGATGGGAATTTAATCGTCCTGTCCGTCCGGAACCGCGCGTCTGTTTCTGAACAGGATGCCCGCCAGGGGGATGCAGAATCCGGCGATGACGACCACCCAGGCGCCGTAGCGTACGGCCACTTCGCCGGCCCTGATGCCGCTCATGCGGCCGCCGAGGGCGAGCAACGCATCCTGCGAGAAGTCTATGTCCATAATCCGCCACAGCACGACGATGCCGGCAGCGATGCCGAACAGCGACATGCACCAGAGATTCAGTTTCGATACGTCCTTGTGCAGGTTTTTTCTCATGACCAGGAGCAGTATCAGCAGGAACATGATGAATGTAAACCATCCGGAGGAGAAAATACCGGTGAGCGTGCCGACCATCTCGATGCGGTACCAGGGCAGGAAGGTCGCCACGAGGCCGATGACGCCTACGATGAATACGGCAAGACGTT
This sequence comes from uncultured Odoribacter sp., assembly GCA_964647845.1. Lineage (GTDB taxonomy): Bacteria > Bacteroidota > Bacteroidia > Bacteroidales > Marinifilaceae > Culturomica. The sequence goes on along the minus strand of CAZYJV010000038.1, from coordinate 12,005 downwards.
GTCTGTTCATATCTTTTTCATTTTATACCGACAAAGGCGTATACGTCCGGAAAGGGCGAAAGGTTCGGCGCCGCGCAAGCTTCTCCCCGATGCCGTTTTTTTATAAAAATTATCAAAAATATGTGCCGCTTTTTTTTGATATTCGCAATAAGTATGAGTAATTTTGGGGAAAAATAGATTCATTTATTATTAATTTCATTATTTATGACACCAACTCATATTGAACACATCGGCATCGCCGTAAAAAGTCTGGACGAAGCTATTCCTTTCTACGAGAAGGTACTGGGCTTGAAGTGCTATGCCATCGAAGAAGTGAAAGACCAGAAAGTGAAAACGGCCTTTTTCCAGGTAGGCCAGACGAAAATCGAACTGCTCGAGTCCACGGATCCGGAAGGTCCCATCGGCAAGTTCGTGGAGAAGAACGGCGGCGGCATGCACCACATGGCTTTTGCCGTGGACGATGTGGCTCAGGCGCTGAACGACGCGGAAGCTGCCGGCTGCCAGCTAATCGACAAGGCTCCCCGCGGCGGTGCGGAAGGTCTGCGCATCGGTTTCCTGCATCCGAAATCCACCAACCGCGTATTGACCGAACTCTGCGGCAAGAAATAAAACGGTTCCGAAGTCCGTATCCGGAAGGATATGGGCTTTGTCCTTTATAAACATCATAAATTCAAACCCTATATGATTACAAATCAAGATAAAGTAAAAAAACTGATCGAACTTCGCGCAACCGCGAAGTTAGGCGGCGGTGAAAAAAGGATCGAGTCCCAGCACAAGAAAGGGAAACAGACAGCCCGTGAGCGTATCGAAATGTTGCTGGATGACGGCAGTTTTGAAGAATTCGACATGTTCGTGACGCACCGGTGCACCAATTTCGGCATGGAGAAGACCAAATTCCTGGGCGACGGCGTGGTAACCGGACAGGGTACCATCGACGGACGTCTGGTATTCGTGTTCGCACAGGATTTCACGGTATTCGGCGGCGCCTTGTCGGAAACGCTGGCGCAGAAAATCTGCAAGGTGATGGACAAGGCCATGGTTGCCGGTGCTCCGGTCATCGGACTGAACGATTCCGGCGGTGCCCGTATTCAGGAGGGTGTCACCTCGCTGGCCGGCTACGCCGAAATTTTCGAACGCAATATTCTGGCTTCCGGAGTGATTCCGCAGATTTCCGCCATTTTCGGCCCCTGCGCCGGAGGAGCCGTTTATTCTCCCGCCCTGACGGACTTCATCCTGATGACCGACGAGACATCCTACATGTTCGTTACCGGTCCGAAGGTGGTAAAGACCGTTACCGGCGAAGATATCAGCACGGAGGACCTGGGCGGTTCGGGGGTTCACTCCTCCAAATCGGGCGTCGCCCACTTCAAGGTGGAGAGCGAGGAAGAAGGTATCCAGATTATCCGCAAGCTGTTGTCTTACCTGCCTTCCAACAATCTGGAGGATGCACCGATGATCGACTGCACCGACCCGATCGACCGGCTGGAAGACAGTCTGAACGAGCTGATTCCGGACAACCCCAACCAGCCTTACGATATGCTCCAGGTAATCGAAGCCATCGTGGACAACGGGGAGTTCCTCGAAGTACACCGCAATTTCGCCAAGAATATCATCGTCGGTTTCTGCCGCATGGGCGGTATGCCGGTGGGTGTCATCGCCAACCAGCCGAATTTCCTGGCGGGCGTGCTGGATATTCAGGCTTCCCGCAAGGCGGCCCGTTTCGTACGTTTCTGCGACTGTTTCAATATTCCAATTCTGACGCTGGTGGACGTTCCGGGATTCCTGCCGGGCAGCGGCCAGGAGTACGGCGGTATCATCATCCACGGTGCCAAGCTGCTGTTCGCATACGGCGAAGCTACCGTACCGAAGGTAACCGTTACTCTGCGCAAGTCTTA
>CAZYJV010000038.1:0-10010 GCA_964647845.1 uncultured Odoribacter sp. | reverse complement strand
AATCCGCCGAAGAAACACAGTAATATACCTTTGTAAAATAAAGAAACATGACGAATTCAATTATACTTTTCACGGATCTGGCTGCGGAAGCCAGCGGATATACCATTTCTGTCGTGAGTATCATTGTGGTATTTCTGTCCCTGACCGTGCTGGTGCTTATCTTTACGGCCATTCCCAAACTGCTGGAAATGAAGATAAAGAGCAGCATCAAGAAAACGGGGGCGGCGGAAGTGACTCCGAGCATCAAGACGAATGCCGATATCAATGCCGCGATCGCCATGGGACTGCACATGTATTTCAATGAGTTGCACGACGAAGAGAGCAATGTCATCACGATACACAATGCACCCAAGCAATATTCACCGTGGAGTTCCAAGATTTACGGAGTACAAAATCAGCCTTTGAGAAAGTAAGAAGGCAAATCAGCGTATTATAACATTAAAAAAAAGAGTATGAAAAAATATAAATTCAAAATCAACGGCCAGGTCTATGAGGTAGAAGTGGGTGAATTCGAGGGCAACAACGCTACCGTATCCGTAAACGGAACCCCGTACCAGGTGGAGCTGCAAGGCGAGGAAAAGAAAACCAAAACCCCGGTATTAGCCCGGAAACCGGTTGTCAATAAACCCGGAGAGGGACAGATCAAAAAAGCGGAAAGCGCCGGCGGTGCGTTCAAAATCAACTCCCCGCTTCCCGGTACGATCAAGAAGGTCAATGTCAGCGTAGGGGATACGGTGAAGGAGGGCGATTGCCTGATGGTCATGGAAGCCATGAAGATGGACAACAATGTGATGGCTGAAAAAGGCGGTACGGTAAAAGCCGTCAAAGTAAAAGAAGGCGACGCCGTTCTCCAGGGCGATACGTTAGTAGAAATTGCATAATCGAAAAGTGTATGAATAAACTTATTTTCATTACGTTATCGTTCCTGTTCGCATTCCTGAACAGTCCTCTCTGCCAGGCAGCGAACGGAGATAACTTAAAAGAAGAGCTTGTACACGGCAAGTGGGTCAATAAAGCCGACGGCTATATTCCCAATGCGACCGGCAATTCCGACCGGACCGTCGCCCGTTACAAGATATATCAGTTCAATGAGAACGGAACGTTCACGATGGACTCCATCAAGCAGCGTTACACCGGGACCTGGGAGATGGAAGGCAATACGATTACCATGCTTTTCAATCCCAAGGTGATCACGGAATTTTCTCCCAATCTGGACCCGAACGCTTCGGGACAGGGGTATGTCACGACCGATGTGACGGTCAATTTAGGCGAAAGAAAAGCCGTCGTGACGCCGGAAGTACTGAAATTCAGCAATTCCACCCAGGATGCCGTCCACAATTCGGACGCCGTTGCCGGGATGAAGAATTTCTGGGAGTTCACGGGTTTTGCCAACGCTACCTGGAAAAACCTGGTGATGATTCTGGTGGCTTTGATTTTCATCTGGCTGGCCATCCGCTTCGACTACGAGCCGATGTTGCTTATCCCCATCGGTATGGGTATCATCATCGGAAACATACCTTTCTATATGGGAGAGGCTTTCAACCTGAAACTCGGTATTTACGAACCGGGCTCCGTGCTGAATATCCTCTATTCGGGAGTGATCAACGGGTGGTATCCTCCTTTGATTTTCTTAGGCATCGGAGCCATGACGGACTTCTCGTCGCTGATTTCCAATCCCCGCCTGATGATCCTGGGAGCCGCCGCACAGATCGGTATTTTCGTGACTTTCATCGGCGCGCTCTGGTTGGGCTTCGCTCCTCCCGAGGCAGGCGCTATCGGTATCATCGGCGGCGCCGACGGCCCGACAGCCATTTTCCTTTCTTCCAAACTGGCCAACGGAGTGAATATGCTGGCTGACGGAACACTGGTGAAGAACCTGATCGGTCCTATCGCCATCGCCGCCTATTCTTACATGGCGCTGGTTCCGGTGATACAGCCGCCCGTCATCAATTTGCTGACGACGAAGAAAGAACGGAGGATCAAGATGCGTCCTCCCCGTTCCGTGAGCCGTCTGGAGAAACAGCTGTTCCCGATTATCGGCCTGTTGCTGACGGCGTTCATCGCTCCGTCCGCCCTGCCGCTGTTAGGCATGCTGTTCTTCGGCAATCTGCTGAAAGAGTCTACGGTTACCAACCGTTTGGCCAATACCGCCAGCAACGCTCTGATCGACTCGATCACCATGCTGCTGGGCATCACGGTGGGTGCCTCCACCCAGGCCGACGTGTTCCTGACCGATACGTCCATAAAGATTTTCATTCTGGGAGCGTTCTCTTTCGTGATCGCCACCGCCAGCGGCGTGTTGGTCGGAAAACTGATGAGCTGGCTTTCTCCGAAGAGCAACCCCATCAACCCGATGGTCGGTGCGGCCGGCGTGTCCGCCGTACCCGACAGTGCACGGGTCGTACAGAATATGGGATTGAAAAACGATCCCACAAACTACCTGCTGATGCATGCCATGGCGCCCAATGTTTCCGGAGTAATCGGCTCTGCCGTCGCCGCCGGTACGCTGTTGAGCTTCCTGATGTAAAAGCGGTTTTATCCTATAAAAACTCCCGGGTTCGGAATCCGGGAGTTTTTTTATAACTATTTTTCCCCTATCTTTACACGAAGAATTTCAACAACGACTGATTTATGAGTTTACGCGGTTTCGGAAGCGACAATTTTTCGGGTGTCCTGCCCGAGGTGTTCAATGCCCTGAAAGAAGCGGCCTACGGACACCAGCACTCTTACGGAGAAGATGTTTTTTCAAAAAAAGCCATTCAGGATTTCAGGCATGTTTTCGGCGAAGACATAGACGTGTATTTCGTATATAACGGCACGGGCGCCAATATTTTGGCCATTTCCGCCTTTACCCGCCCCTTCCACGCCGTGATATGCGCGGAGACCGCCCACATCAACGCGGACGAATGCGGAGCCATACAGAAGCAGACGGGCTGCAAACTGCTGACGGTCCCCACTTTCGACGGGAAACTGAATGTGGGGCTTATCCAGAATCACATGCACGGCTTCGGAGACCAGCATCATTCCCAGCCGCATCTCATCTCCCTGACGGAGTGCACGGAGCTGGGCACGGTGTATACCCCCGAGGAACTGAAGGAAATCTGCGATTTCGCCCATGCGCATAATCTGTACGTCCACATGGACGGGGCTCGTCTCGCGAATGCCGTGGCTTATCTGGGATGCGACCCGCGGGATCTGACGGTCCGGGCGGGCATCGACGTGCTCAGTTTCGGCGGCACCAAGAACGGCATGATGTTCGGCGAAGCGGTGATATTCTTCAATACGAGCGTATGCCCCGATGTAAAATATATCCGGAAACAGGCCATGCAGCTGCATTCCAAGACCCGCTTCATCGCCGCCCAGTTTTCCGCGGTACTGAAAGACGACCTATGGCTGAAGACGGCTGCCCATGCCAACCGGATGGCCGAGAAGCTCGCCAAAGAGGCCGCCCTGATTCCGGGGGTAAAGATTACCCAGGAGGTCCAGGGGAACGAAGTGTTCGCCATCATCCCCCGCAATAAAATCGAAATTCTACAAAAAGAGTGCTTTTTTTACGTTTGGGATGAGAATGCCTCGGAAGTGCGCTGGGTGTGTTCTTTCGACACCACGGAGAACGACATCATCGAGTTTGTGAGTCTGCTCCGGAAAGAACTGATTTAGGAAAGGGGCTCCATGGAACGCAGTTTTATAGAAACCGGAGACGGCAGTACATCGCTCTATGTGCCAGCGTTGCATGAACACTATCATTCCGTTCACGGCGCGGTGCAGGAATCGCGCCACATTTTCATTCAGGCAGGCATCGGGTTTTACGGACAGGAAAATATCTCCGTCGTGGAAGCCGGTTTCGGTACGGGGCTGAATGCCTATCTTTCGCTTATCCATGCGGAAACTCAGCATTATAACATCCATTATACCACATTGGAAAAATATCCCCTCTCGGAGGATGAAATCAAGGCGTTGAATTATCCATCTCTCCTGCCGTTCGACCGCCCCGAATTATTCTGCAAACTGCATACTTCCCCCTGGGAAGAGGCAGTCGCCCTGACCCCCCGCTTCACCTTGCTGAAGCGCCGCACGGACATTCGGGAGTGGCAATCCGACACGCAAGCGGACATTGTCTTTTTCGACGCTTTCAACCCGGAGGTGCAGCCCCATCTGTGGACAACGGAAGTATTCCGCCGTTTCCATGAAGCGCTGAAACCCGGCGGCATCCTGGTTACCTACTGTGTCAAGGGGATTGTCAAGCAAGCCTTGCGGGATGCCGGCTTTTCGCTGAAGCGCCTGCCCGGCCCTCCCGGAAAACGGGAGATGCTGCGGGCGACAAAGGTCTGATTACCATTTATCCGTATGCACTTTGGAAGCGTCCCACTTGTCTTTGGGTGTCTGGGGCGCCGCCGGATAACCTACCGGTATGACGCAAAGAGAGGCGATGTGGTCCGGCAGTCCGGTGTATTTTTTCGCGGCTTCCATCCGGTCTTCATAAGGATAGGTGGCAGTCCACACCGCCCCCAGTCCCAGCGCCTCCGCAGCCAGCAGGATGTTTTCGGCCGCCGCGGAACAATCTATGTACCAGTAGGAGGATTTCGTTACATCTCCGCAAACGACGATGGCCATCGGAGCGTCTTTCAACATTTTGGCATACGGCAGGGCAGCAGCCAGGGAATCGAGCACAGCCCGGTCGGTCACGATGACAAATTCCCAGGGCTGGGTGTTCTTTCCCGTCGGGGCGGCCATGCCGGCTTTCAGCAGTAATTCCGCTTTTTCCCGCTCTACCGGCTTCGGCAGGTATTTCCTGACACTCTTTCTGGCAAAAATAGTTTCCAGCGCATCCTGCGTCTGTCCTTCCCGGCTTTTGTCGCCGCAATTGCATGCTGTCATCATAAAAGATAGAATAAAAGTTGAAACGATTAAAATAAGTTTTTTCATGCGTATCCGATTTATATAGACAATCACCGCTTTTCTTTTGCCTGTTCGTAGTAAACCCGCCTCTCTCCGAGGTGGCGGCAGACGAAGCGGTGTATTTCTTCGTCGCTGAGCTTGCTGACTACCGGGCGTCTGTGTTTCCCGCGGATCAAACGCTCTACGATGATATCGACAGGCGTATCCAGAAAGATCGTATGTCCCCGCTCGTTCATATAGTCCATGTTCCCGTTGAAGCAGGCGGCCCCCCCGCCCGTCGACATCACGAAGTTTTCATACAGTTCGCACACTTCATGCAAATAGCGGGTCTCCAGTTTCCGGAATTTTTCCTCTCCCTCTGCGGCAAAAATCTCCGGAATACTCCTTCTCTCCCGGTCGGCGATATAGGCGTCGAGGTCAATGAAGCGCAGCCCCAGTTCTGCAGCCATCTCGCGCCCCATCCGGGTTTTACCGCAAGCCATATACCCTACCAGAAAGTATTTCATCGAACTCTGTCCTGTTATTCAAAATCGATTTTCATCTGCTCCGTGTCTCCCGCTATCTCGGAAGGATTGGTCACTTCGAATTCCACATCGGCGTTCAACTCTGCCGGTTCGTCTTCTTCGTTCTCGATCACGAGAGGCTCAGTCTCCCGCACGGCTTTCACTTCAAAGGTTGTCAGCCGTTTCCCGCGGGCCTTGTAGGATTTTTCGCCGATAAAATCGTCCGCCTGTACGGTTTCCTTCGGGCGGGTGGCGTATTTTCCTCCGAAGGTAATTTCAAAGCGGGGATGCTTCTCTCCGCTCAGCGCTGCCAGCCAGGAGCCTTCCGTTTCTCCGATGAAGGAGGCCAGTTTGGAGGTTTCCTCGAATTTGAAGCGTTTCACGTAGTAGAATCCCTGGTCCGCATCGAAAAATACCGCCGACCAGATTTTATGGGGATCAAATTTTTCAATGACGGTGTAGCCTTCTTCATAATGGTTGCCCAGATCGAAATCGGACGTGTAGTAGGTCCCGTTTTTATTCACGACCAGTATCCGCTCCTCGCCCTGGAATTCTCCCAGGAATCTTCCCCGTCCGTCGGTGTTCAGGCGCAATACGTCCTCGTCGAACCATATTTTTCTGCCTCCCAGCGTGGAGACGCCTTTCTGCACCAGACTGATTTTGTGAATATCGTTCTTGGAGAGCAGATTTCCCTGCGAATCCCGTCCCTTTATGGCTAGCTGGGCGAAGTCGTAGTCGAACACCAGCTTTTTCATGCCCGGTTTCGGTTTCAGGCACACTTTTATCACTTCCGCCTCTCCGTTGGGGTTGGCACTGAAGTAAACGATTCTCGAGCCTGCCGTTCCCTTGGTGACGTTGTACTGTTTGTCCCGGGTGGTGCCCGTGACGCAGAAGCGTTTCACGAAGTAAGAGCCGTACCGTCCGTCCCGGTAGGCCACATTGTATATGGTCCGCTTGTCGTTTTTCTTGAAGACATCGACATGCTGCAGGTCTTTTCCGACGAAAATCTTATCGGCGACTTTCGTGACATAGTAGCTTCCGTCTTTCCGGAAGATGATCACGTCGTCCATATCCGAACATTCGCAGATGAACTCGTCTTTTTTCAACGCCGTTCCGATGAATCCCTCCTCCCGGTTGATATAGAGTTTTTCGTTGGCAACCACGACTTTCGCCGCCTCTATGTTCTCGAAATTCCGGATTTCCGTTTTCCTTTCCCTTCCCTTGCCGTATTTCTTTCTTATGCTCTCGTAGTAGCGGATGGAGTAAGGGATGATATGTTCGATATTGTAGTTCACTTCTTTTATTTCATCCTCCAGAGTGCGGATGTGGTTATCGGCCTCTTCGGAGTTGAATTTCAGAATCCTCTTCATCTTAATCTCCAGCAGCGCCCTGATGTCTTCATCCGTTACCGGACGGTGCAGCCGGGGCAGGAAAGGAAGCAGCCTTTTGCGGACATGGGCGATCACGGCCTCGACCGTGCCGCTCTCTTCAAATTCCTTGTCCTTGTATATGCGCTCCTCTATGAATATTTTTTCCAGCGAGCAGTAATGCCATTCCGTTTCCAGTTCGTCCAGCCGGATTTCCAGCTCCAGTTTCAGCAGCTTGACCGTATCGTCGGCGGACTGCCGCAGGATTTCCGACACCGGCATGAAAGAGGGTTTGTCATTCTCGATTACGCAGGCGTTGGGTGACACGGAGAGTTCGCAATCCGTGAAAGCGTAAAGGGCGTCGATGGTTTTGTCGGAGGAGACGCCGGGAGCCAGGTAGATCAGTATCTCCACGTTCGCCGCCGTGTTGTCGTCTATCTTCTTGATTTTGATCTTGCCCTTTTCATTGGCTTTGAGGATGCTGTCTATCAAAGACGAGGTGGTACGCCCGTAGGGGATTTCCGTAATTTTGAGCACTTTGTTGCTGCTGTCTTTTTCTATCCGCGAGCGGATTTTCACCACGCCTCCCCTCAGACCGTCGTTGTATTTGGAAACGTCTATCATTCCGCCGGTCGGGAAGTCCGGATACAATACAAAGTCTTCCCCTTTCAAATAGGCGATGCAGGCATCTATCAGCTCCAGGAAGTTATGAGGCAGTATCTTCGACGCAAGTCCTACGGCGATGCCTTCGACTCCCTGCGCCAGCAACAGGGGGAATTTCACCGGCAGCGTGACCGGTTCCTTGTTCCGTCCGTCATAGGAGGCCTGCCAGACGGTCGTTTTGGGATTGAACACCACCTCCAGGGCAAATTTCGAGAGCCGCGCCTCGATATAACGGGGTGCCGCCGCATCGTCGCCCGTCAGTATGTTCCCCCAGTTTCCCTGACAATCCACCAGGAGGTCTTTTTGTCCGAGCTGTACCAAAGCGTCCCCGATGGAGGCGTCTCCGTGGGGATGGTATTTCATGGTGTTGCCGATGATGTTCGCCACTTTGTTGTAGCGTCCGTCATCCATTTCCCTCATGGAATGCAGAATACGGCGCTGCACCGGCTTCAATCCGTCGTTCACATAGGGGACGGCCCGCTCCAGTATTACGTAGGAGGCATAATCGAGGAACCATTTCTGGTACATGCCGTCCAGATGCTGTATGGAACGGATGCTGCCGCTCTCGTCCTGTATCTCTTCGGCTTCTCTGACCTCCTCCGGTTCTTTTTCTTCACCGTCCCGCTCCTCTCCGTGATAGTTCTCCTGCTCCTTTTCGTCTTGTATATCCATGGTTATCCGTATTATTTAATTGGGGAACCGAGCTTATTTCAGTTCATCTTTTTCGATATATAGATTGTCTATGATAAAATCCTGGCGTTCCTGGGTATTCTTGCCCATGTAGTAGCTCAATACCGTTTCAATGGAATCCCCGCGGCTGAGGCGCACCGGTTCCAGCCGGATGTCTTTTCCGATAAAATACTGGAATTCGTTCGGCGAGATTTCCCCCAATCCTTTGAAGCGGGTGATTTCCGGCTTCGGCCCCAGTTTCCGTATAGCTTTCTGGCGTTCCTCGTCCGTGTAGCAGTAGCATGTCTCTTTCTTGTTTCTCACCCGGAAGAGGGGGGTCTGCAGGATATAGACATGGCCGGACCGCACCAAGTCGGGGAAGAATTGCAGGAAGAAGGTCAGCATCAGCAGGCGGATGTGCATTCCGTCCACATCGGCATCGGTAGCTATGATGATGTTGTTATAGCGCAGGTCCTGCAATCCGTCTTCGATGTTCAGCGCCGCCTGCAGCAGGTTGAATTCCTCGTTTTCGTACACCACTTTTTTCGTCAGCCCGTAGGAGTTCAGCGGCTTTCCCCGCAGGCTGAACACGGCCTGCGTGTTGACATCCCGGGATTTGGTGATGGAACCGCTCGCCGAGTCCCCCTCGGTGATAAAGATGGAGGATTCGTTTTTCCGCTCATGATTGGTGTTGAAGTGCACCCGGCAATCCCGCAGTTTCCGGTTGTGCAGGCTCACCTGCTTGGCTCTTTCCCGGGCTATTTTCTGGACTCCCGCCATCGCCTTCCGCTCTTTTTCCGTCTCCACGATTTTCCGCAACAGCAGTTCCGCGGTATCGGGGTTCCGGTGCAAGTAGTTGTCCAGCTCTTTCGTTACGAAATCGAAAATAAAATTGCGGACGGTGGGGCCTTCCGGGCCTACATCTTTCGAGCCCAGTTTGGTTTTCGTCTGGGACTCGAACACCGGTTCCTGCACTTTTATGCTGACGGCACCGATGATAGAGGTGCGTATGTCCGTCACATCGAAGTCCTTTTTGTAGAAATCCCGCAAGGTCTTGACGACAGCCTCCCTGAAAGCCGCCAGGTGGGTTCCCCCCTGCGTGGTATGCTGACCGTTTACGAAAGAATAGTATTCTTCCCCGTACTGGCGTCCGTGGGTCATGGCGATTTCTATGTCTTCCCCTTTCAGGTGGATGATCGGATACAGGCCTTCGCCGTTCATGTTTTCCATCAACAGGTCATACAAGCCTTTTCTGGAATAGAATTTATGGCCGTTGAAGAGGACGGTAAGACCGGTATTCAGGAAGACATAGTTTTTAAACATGGCCTCCAGATACTCGGCGATGAAATGATAGTTTCCGAAAATTTCCCGGTCAGCCCAGAAAGTCACCATCGTTCCGTTCGGTTCGTCCGTCGGGACAATATCCCGTTCTTCAACTATCTCTCCCCGCCCGTACTGGACATATTTGGTCTCTCCGTCCCGGAACGCCTGAATGACGAAGGTTTCGGACAAGGCATTGACGGCCTTGATACCCACGCCGTTCAGTCCGACCGATTTTTTGAAGGCCTCGGAATCGTATTTGGCACCCGTATTCATTTTGGAGGATACGTCCACCAATTTCCCCAAAGGAATGCCCCGACCGAAGTCCCGCACCGTCACTTTCCGGTCTTCCACCGTAATCCGGATTTCATTCCCGGCACCCATGGCGAACTCATCAATGGAGTTGTCCACCACCTCTTTCACAAGAATATATATACCGTCATCCGGTGCCGATCCATCACCCAATTTACCGATATACATCCCCGGCCGGCGACGGATATGCTCGCGCCAGTCGAGGGTCCGGATCGAATCCTCAGAATAATTTTCTACCATTTCTACGAGTTTTGCACAAAAATAGTGAAAATTCCCA
>CAZYJV010000037.1:0-15796 GCA_964647845.1 uncultured Odoribacter sp. | reverse complement strand
GTAAAGGAGACTTTCAGCTGGAAAGAACTGGAAGCTGTCAAGCAGCCTCACACTTCCCGGGAATTGGAGATTGCGAAGAAGTTGCGGTATATCGATGTTATTATTCATTTGGCGGGGAAAGCCCACGATACGAAAAACAGGGCTCAGGCCCAGGAGTATTTCGATGTCAACACCGGACTGACAAAAAAGATTTTCGATTTTTTTCTGCAGTCTTCTGCCCGCAAGTTTATCTTTTTCAGTTCGGTGAAAGCGGCGGCGGATTTCGTGGCGGGCGACGTACTGACGGAAGAGGTGGTTCCGGCTCCGGTAGGTCCATACGGAGAGAGTAAGATCGCTGCGGAAAATTATATTTTTTCCAAAAAAATGCAGTGGACAAACAGCAAGGAGGTTTATATCCTGCGTCCCTGTATGATCCACGGACCGGGGAATAAGGGGAATCTGAATCTGTTGTATAACGTGGTGAAGAAAGGGTTACCCTGGCCGCTCGGCGGTTTTGAAAACCGACGGACATTTACTTCCATCGATAATCTCTGTTATGTGATCGACGGGTTGATACACAAGGATGTGCCTTCCGGCATTTACCATATGGCAGATGACGAGGCTTTGTCTACCAATGAAATGATTTCCCTGATGTGTGAGGCCCTGAATAAAAAGCCGCATATCTGGAAAGTAAACCGGAGACTGATGACAGGCTGTGCCCGTCTGGGAAGTGCCGTACATCTGCCCCTGAATCTGGAACGCCTGCGAAAACTGACGGAAAATTATGTCGTTTCCAATGCCAGAATCAAAAAGGCCTTAGGTATTTCCCAGATGCCTGTCCGCGCCCGCGACGGTCTCCTTAAAACCCTCCGGAGTTTCTGATATTAAAGGAGAAAGCTGGTTGTAGAGTGTTATTTGGGAATTATTGCCATTTTTCGTATATTTGTTTCTATATAAGGAATTAGTTATGACAACGAGCCTAACAATAGAATTAGACCACAGCCTTTTGGAGAAAATAGACCGATATGCGCGAAAAAAAGGAAAGACTGTAGCAGAATTGGTGGAGTTTCAATTAAGAAAGGTATTACAAACGCAGACAGATGAAAAAAACAAGCCTGTATCTTCTAAATTACGGGGTGTAATAGAATTGCCTGAAGATTTTGATTACAAAAGAGAAAAGGAAGACCGCGTCTGATGAGGCATTATTTTGTAGATACAAATGTTATAATTGATATGTTAGCAAATCGGGGAAGATTTGCAGATGCGGCTTCGGAGCTTTTCGATTCTGCCGGCAGAGGTGAGATTTGTGTGTCAATCTGTGCATTATCGTATTCTACCATTTATTATATTCTGAAAAAGTATTCCGGAAGAGAGTTTGCTCTCCAATGTTTACAGGATCTATCCGAATATGTTTGTATTTTACCTGTGGATAAAGGCGTTATTCAAGAAGCCCTATTTTCCGGATTTGATGACTATGAGGATGCCATACAATATTATTCAGCCCGTCAAGATTTGTCTGTTGATGCGATAGTAACCCGCAATGTAAAAGATTTCAGATTATCGGAACTTCCTGTTTTATTACCGGGTGAATATTTAGCATAGTAGCTTTTTGTACTTTCCATTCCAAATTAAATCATTCTATAGAACGGAATGACTCGTGATATTTTTCAATAATTATTCCCTTATTAATTTATACAGATGTATTATCTGATTGTTTTTCTGCTGCTGTTGGCAGCGGAAGTAGGTTATTTTCGGCTGGCGGACCGGTTCGATATTATCGACCGTCCGAACGAAAGGAGTTCGCATACGCGGATTACGCTGCGGGGAGGGGGGATCGTGTTCTATTTCGGCGCACTGGTCTATTTTGTCGGTGGCGGGTTCGAATATCCCTGGTTTATGATCGGACTGACACTGATTGCTGCGGTGAGTTTTGCGGATGATGTGCGCTCGGTGTCGCAGAAGATTCGGCTGGCGGTACATTTTACGGCGATGGCGTTGCTGTTTTACCAGTTAGGCATGGGAGGGTTACCCTGGTGGTATATTCCTGTCGCTCTAGTGGTATGTACGGGGATCATCAATGCCTATAATTTTATGGACGGAATCAACGGCATTACCGGAGGCTACAGTCTGGTGATATTGGGCGCGCTGGCTTATGTAAATGAGTTCCGGACGCCTTTTGTTGAAGCGCAGTTTTTGTGGGTGATGCTGATGGCCGTAACGGTGTTCTGTGTCTTTAATTTCCGGAGGAAGGCGAAATGTTTCGCAGGGGATGTCGGGGCCGTGGTGATTGCCTTTGTGATTTTATTCCTGTCGGGAAAACTGATTCTGCAGACCAGCGATCCGGGATATATCGTCCTGTTGTCCGTATACGGCGTGGACAGTATTCTGACGATTATCCACCGCCTGATGCTGCACGAGAATATCGGTCTCCCCCACCGCAAGCATCTTTATCAACTGATGGCAAATGAACTCAGGATACCCCACACTACGGTTTCCGCTTTTTACATGTCGCTGCAAGCGCTGATTTTTGCGGGTTATCTCTTTTTTTATGCTTACCGGTGGTGGTATTTCGCAACGGTCATTCTCCTGTTATGCACGGGATATTGTCTGTTTATGAAAAAGTATTTTCATCTTCACAAGGCAAAATAAAACGAATCGGAGGCGGCATTTGATTATTAAGATAATAACAGTAACTTTGTAATAAATAGTATCCGCTATGATTAAGAAGTTATTGTCGCTGCCGATAAATTTGGTCGGCTGTTTCCACCAGCTGCAGAAAAGGGATGCGGGGGAATGGTTTTGTTCTTCGGATCCGGAGGACCGAAAGCTGGGTTCAGGAGGAGGCAGCAGCTGGTTGCTGGAGAAATGCAGGGAGAGTGAGAAGTCGGAGTTGCCTTTTACGGAATGGCTAAAGAAGGAGAAAAGAATCCTGCTCCATGCCGGAGGCCAGAGCCGGAGGTTGCCTGCCTATGCTCCTTCGGGAAAGGTTCTGACGCCTGTCCCCGTATTCCGCTGGGCAACGGGACAGAATCTGGACCAGGACCTGCTTTCGTTGCAAGTACCGCTCTACGAGAAGATTCTCCGGCAGGCTCCGGAGAGGTTTCATACGCTGATTGCCAGCGGGGATGTCTATATTCACTGTACAGAGGCGCTGCAGCGTATTCCGGAGGCGGATGTGGTCTGCTACGGTTTATGGGCGGATCCTTCTCTGGCGACCAACCACGGGGTGTTCGTCGCAGACCGGGAATGTCCGGAGGTGCTGGATTATATGCTTCAGAAGCCGTCTTTGGATCAGCTGGCACGCTTGGCACAGACCCATCTTTTTTTGATGGATATCGGCATCTGGCTGCTCAGCGACCGGGCGGCGGAGCTGTTGTACAAACGCAGTGTGTCCGCCGGCAATGAATTCCGGTTTTATGATCTGTATTCCGATTTCGGCCTGACGTTAGGCGCCCGTCCTCAGATTAATGATCCGGAGTTAAATCGACTGAATGTCGTCGTTCTTCCTTTGTCGGGAGGTGAGTTTTACCATTACGGTACGAGCCGGGAGCTGATTTCTTCCACTTTAGCGATACAGAACCGCATTCATGACCAGCGGATAATCGTTCACAAGGATGTGAAACCCCATCCGGCCATGTTCGTCCAGAATGCGGATATCCGCATTCCGCTGACGGCAGAGAATCCGGATTTATGGATCGAGAACAGCTGTATCGGCTCTCACTGGACGATTCACAGGAAGCATCTGTTTACCGGTATTCCCGAAAATGACTGGCACATCGACGTGCCGCAACAGATATGTATCGACATCGTTCCTGTCGGAGAGAAAGGATATGCCGTCAGGCCTTACGGTTTTCAGGATCCTTTCAAGGGAGCTTTAAGAGACGCAAGCACGCTTTTTATGGGACAGGCTTTCTCTGAGTGGCTTTCCCTGCGTCAGCTGAGTTTTCCGGATTGCGGACTAAATCCGGATACGGATATTCAGTCCGCCGGACTTTTCCCCGTATGCGAATCTACGGATGAAATGGAGGCGGTGCTTCAATGGATGATTTCGCGTCCGGATTCGGACACGGGAAGAAATAGCTGGTTGTCCCGTCCGCGTCTTTCCGCCGATGAGCTTTCCGCACAGGCCAATCTGGGCCGTCTTTTTGCCCAGAGGGAAGGTTTCCGGAAGCTGAACTGGTCGGCTTTGGCGAAGAATTTCAAGAAGAGTGTTTTTTACCAGCTGAATTTAGCCGATGCCGCCGGAAAGTTCGCCGAGCAGCACATTGCCCTGCCTTCTCCTCTGCCGCCTCTCAGCGACCGGATGACCCAGATACGCGACCGGATGTTCCGGGCCAGGGTGCTGCAATTGTCCGGCAAGAGTTTTCAACAGGAGGAGAACGAGGCTTTTTCTTTATTAAGGGAAGGATTGATCGAATCGCTGGGGCCGCAGAAGCTCTCCCCGACGCGTTCCGTTTATCCGGACCAGATTGTCTGGAGCCGCAGTCCGGTGCGCATCGATCTGGCGGGCGGATGGACCGATACGCCTCCTTATTGTCTGAATGAAGGCGGGCGCGTAATCAATATGGCTATCGAACTGAACGGACAGCCGCCTATTCAGGTGTATATAAAGCCTTGTCCGGCATGTCATATTATCCTCCGTTCCATCGATCTGGGCGCCATGGAGCTCATTACGACCTATGAGGAGCTGCATGATTTTACGAAGGTGGGATCTCCCTTCTCAATTCCCAAGGCGGCTCTGGTGCTCACCGGATTTTCCCGGAAGTTTTCGGAGATTCCCTATGCGTCTTTGGAAAAACAACTGGCAGCTATCGGCGGCGGCCTGGAAATCACGCTGCTTTCGGCTATCCCGGCAGGTTCCGGTCTGGGCACGTCTTCCGTACTGGCAGCCACGGTGCTGGGCGCGTTATCCGATTTCTGCGGCATGGGCTGGG
Organism: uncultured Odoribacter sp.; assembly: GCA_964647845.1. Lineage (GTDB taxonomy): Bacteria > Bacteroidota > Bacteroidia > Bacteroidales > Marinifilaceae > Culturomica. The sequence continues at coordinate 10,883 of CAZYJV010000037.1, read as the reverse complement.
ACAAGAATGAGATTTGCCGCCGTACGTTGATTCTGGAACAGTTACTGACGACCGGCGGGGGCTGGCAGGACCAGTTCGGCGGTATATTACAGGGAATAAAGTGTATCGAAACGGCCAAGGGTTTCGAACAGAGTCCGACCGTCAAGTGGCTGCCGGATATGCTGTTTACCGAACCGGAGTACAAGTCCTGTCATTTACTGTATTATACCGGCATCACCCGTACGGCGAAAAACATATTGTCGGAGATCGTAAAAGGGATGTTTCTGAATGACGGCAAACACCTCCGGATTCTGGCCGATATGAAGGAGCATGCGACGGCTATGTTCGAAGCCATACAGAAAGGCGATTTTACGGGTATGGGGCTATCGGTGAGAAAGACCTGGGAGCAGAACAAGGCGCTGGATCGCGGCACGAATCCCGAAGCTGTCGAGGCCATTATCCGCCGGATAGAGGATTTCGCCTGGGGATACAAGCTTCCCGGTGCCGGCGGCGGCGGTTATCTTTATATTATCGCCAAGGATCCGGAGGCCACCGGACGCATCAAACAGATTCTGAATCAGAATCCGCCGAACAAACTGGCCCGGTTCGTGGATGTCGCCCTGTCGGGCAAAGGTATGCAGATCAGTCGTTCTTAATCCCGGTTTTATATGAAAAGGTATTGTCAGATTTTAAAGCTGAAAGAGGATCCGGAACTTATCCGGGAGTATGTCAAGGCTCACCAGGAGGTGTGGCCGGAGATTAAAAGCGGCATACGGGAGGTGGGTATATCGGATATGGAGATTTACATCCACGGGAATACTCTCTTCATGATTGTGGAGACTGCGGATGATTTCGACTGGATCAGGGATAATCAGCGGCTTGCCACCCTGCCCTGCCAGGCGGAATGGGAGGCCTATGTGGCCCGGTTCCAGCAGGCGGATCCGGACGCCGCTTCGAATGAGAAGTGGACGCTGATGGACCGGATTTTCAAGTTGTAGTTATTCGGCTACGATTTTCCGGAGCCTGTCGTTGTCCAGGATATTCGCTACGGAGGGCAACACCAGTACGAGTCCTGTTCCTGCAAATCCTCCCAGGAATGTAAACAGCACCAGTATCAACGCCCTTTTGGGCTTGGAGCGTTCCAGCGGTATGGTCACGGGGTCTATGACCGTGAGTATCGGGGTCGTTTCTTTGACTTGTATTTTTGCCTGTTCCAGCTGTTTGGCCAGTTCTGAGTAAACACTTAAAGCCAGGTTGTAGCGGGTGTCGAGTTGTTCTTCCTGTGTCTGGGCCCGGGCGGAATAGATGTTTTTGTTGGCATCCTTGAAAACGGCCCGTTCCTGCTGTATCTGTTCGAAATCGCGCTTCGCCTCGTCAAAACGCTCCTGCACGAAATCCAAATTGGATTGTACTTTTTCGATTTTAAATTCGGTGATGTAGCGCTGCAGGAGTGACTGCACTCTCTCCGCCAGCTGGGCTGCCGCCAGAGGTTCGGGCATGGTGGCCGTCAATTGCAGGTATCCGTCTTTTTCATTCAGATTCAGGGTGATCAGTTTCTTCAGTTTTTCCACACACTGTTTTTCTTTCAGGGTCAGTGTCTGCAGGGTTCCTATGCCTTCCGGGTTATAAATCTCGTCTTTTTTCTCTCCGCGGACCGCTTTCATAATCACGCCCGGCAGGCCTATCGTATATTTTCTGACGACACCTCCCAGACTGAATTTCTCATATTTTTCATCGGTGAAGTAGTCGAACAGAGCTACGGGCTGTTCGTATTTTTCGAATTTTATCGGGGTCTGCATCAATTCTTTCTGAAAGGGAACGCTTTCCAGTATTTTAGCATACATTTTGGGCGAAAGGACTTCTCCTCCCCCGATGTCTCCCAGACTGATTCCCGCCATCGCCGCCAGTCCGCTCAGTCCTCCGCTCATTTTCTTTTCGGAGGTCTGCGGCACCAGGGTCGAGCCGGCGTCGTATTCTTCCGGACTAAACAAGGCGACCAATACTCCCAGTACCATAAATGCCAGCGTTATCCGCAGGATGAGTTTCCGGTTTTTCCAGAGTTTGCGGACGATTTCCACCAGATCGATTTCCTGCTCGGTATTTTGCTGCATGTCCTGCGGGTCCGTGTATGTTTTATTCTGTTCCATTTCGAATGCTCTGCAAAGGTTATTTAGTCGAGTTTATAATGGATGTCACCATCGCCGCCATGGAGGTCGTCGAAGAGGCCAGACTCATGATTTCAGTCAATCCCAGTCCCCTGCGCTGCGGTTTAAGCGGTACGACGATCTCGCAGCCCGGTGTCAGTTTGGTCCGGTTTCCTTTGGCTACCGTTACGGTACCGTTCATGTATATGACAAAAGCCCGGCTTTTTTTGGCCCGCTGGGCATATCCGCCCGCCTGACTGATGTATTCTTTCAGTTTGGCTTTGCTTTTAAATACCACGGTGTTGGGATACATTACAGCACCGCTGATTTTCACGGTTCCGTTGTATTCGGGCACCTGCAGTACGTCGCCTTCGCACAGAATGATGTCCCATTCGTCGGAACCGGGGTTTTTCAAGGCTTTGTCCAGCTCGATTCCCACGAAGTAGGTGTCTCCTATATCCAGCTGATTCATGCTGATGGAGTCTCTTCCTCCCTGCTGGGTGAGTTTCAGCAGGGTCTGCACTTTCGCTTTTTCATCATCCGTAAGCTGCCGGGTCAGGCGGGCTCCTTCGGGATATGCCTCAGCAGTAAGCCCGCCGGCCCTTTTCACCAAGTCGGAGAGTCTTTCGCCTTTTTTCGCCAGGGCGTATTCCCCTCCGAATACGACTTCCCCCTCTACGAAAACGTTCTGCTGTTTCTGGTAACCGGGGGAGCGGCGCACGTAGATTTCATCGAAGGGCTGCAGGGTAAAGCCGGACGGTCCGCTCACGATGAGCCCTTTCTGCAAGGCAAAGGTATAGGTTTCCGCCCGGTGTTCTCCCGCTCTCGTACTTTTGGGGTCCTTGATTCTGCGGGCCACGTCTATCCGGATGGTGGATGCGGATTCCAGCAATCCCCCCGCCTGTACGACGAGGTCTTCGAGGGTCATGTTGTCCACGAATTTATAGGTTCCCGGATGTCCCACATCTCCTTTTACGGCGATGGTGTAGTCTTCCCTCAGGTCAAAAATGGAGGGGATGTAGAGTACGTCATTTTTCTCCAGGTTTACGTCCGCCGCTTTTCCGGAAGCGATTCCCAGTATGTCGACAGCGAGGACTTCGGTGGAAAAGTCCGGTTTTTCCCTGTATATGACCGCTCTGTTGGGGAACGCATCCCCCCTCAGGCCTTCGGCTTTTTCCAGCAATTGTCCGACTGTCTGCAGGCCCTCTTTCAGAGCATACAATCCTTCCCGGTAAACGGCTCCCCTCACTTCTATCCGGTTTTCGAAGCGGTCCAGTACGGAATCGACGGATACCTCGTCTCCGTCGGCAAGTACAAAGCGGTCGAATTCGTCATCATCCACATTGAATACCTGGCGCTCGCGTCCACTTTTCCGGATCACCCGGATGCTTTTTTTATAGGCGTCTCCGGTAAATCCTCCCGCATACTGCAAGAGATCGCCGACCACTTCCTCTTTTTTCATTTCATACAGCATCGGCCGTTTTACTTTTCCTTCCAGGATCACCTGGTTTTCGTAGGGATTGACGACGATCACGTCGCCGTCCTGCAAGCCGATGTTCTGATCGCTTTTTCCTTTCAGCAGGTATTCATAGACATCCACGCCTGCTATTTCTTTTCCCCCGCGAAATATTTTCATGCTCCGGAGGGAGCCGATGGGACTCACGCCGCCGGCGTTGTACAAGGCATGGAATGCCGATGCCAGCGAGGGCAAGGTATAGGTTCCGGGCATGAGGACTTCGCCCATTACGTTCACCTGGATGCTGCGGATGTTTCCCAGGGTGAGACGTACGGAGGAGTTGCCCGTGTTGATTCCCGAGTATATTTTCGACAATTCGTTTTTCACCCGTACGTTCGCCTCTTTAGCGGTCAGTCCGCTCAAGTGAAGGGGGCCGTATCCCGGAACGATTATGTTCCCGTCCGGAGAGATTGTTTCCCGGATGTTGTCCTGGGAGGCACCCCAGACGTCGATGATGACCTCGTCACCGGGTCCCAGTACGTAGTTATCGGGGGTCGCTATGTTAAGCAGAGGTTCGAAGGTGAGTATCTCATTGTTGAATATGTCGCGTCCGAAGACTTTCTTTTCCCTTTCTTTCAGGATTTTATTGAGGCGTTCGTTCATTTCGATTTCCCAGGTCAGGGAGTCGAGGAGGGAGATGCCGTCGGGCGTTTCGACGTCCAGCAGCTGTTCGTCTTTTATTTCCGGAAGTTCTTTCAGGAAGCGTCTGTCTTTCGCTTCTTTCTCTTTTTCTTCGTCGGTGAGGAGATCGCTTTTCTGAGAAGTCTTCTGTTTCGCAGCCGGTTTTGTACGCAAACGGGAATCGGTGGCGGCAGAGGTTCCGGCAGCCGGAGATTTCTGATTTTTCGCCTCGTAAGCGGCTTTCAGCTGCAGCAGTTTTTCTTTGGTCACGCCTTTCTGGGTCAGCATGAGGACGATCTGCTGCTGGCTCATGCCCTGCTTTTGCGCATCCTGCACCGCCTTTATTATCTGGTCGTCAGACATCTGTGCCCATGACTGTCCGATAATTCCTATCAACAGAAGCAGTAATAAGGATATTTTTTTCACTCTTACCTGAATTAAGTTAATAATATCTGCAAAATTATTCAAAAAGATTCAGTTATAAAAATGGGGCCGCCTACTTTTTAGGGAAAAGTGTCAATCTTTCAGTTTTTCGACACAACTGACGGGAACGGTCGTCAATGCGCAACCGAAATATTGCAGCCGGATGGCGATTTTGTATTTTCCCCTTATTTCCACCAGCTCTCCGATGAGTCCCTCCAGGTTGCCCTGTTTGACCCTGACTTTATCGCCTACGTTTACGGGAGAAGCGACGAATTCGACCTCATCGAAGGCATGTTCGACCATCATGCGCAGGCGGCGTATCTGGTCGTCGGGAATGGCCGCAGGGACCGCTTTTTCTTTCAGGAATGTGACTACGCCGGGGATATTCAGTGTTTTCAGAATATTTTCGGGGCTTATATGAACGAATATGTATCCGGGGATCAGGGGCAGGGAAACTTTTTTCTTCCGGTCGCTCCAGATTCTGATTTCCGTACGCAGGGGCAGGTAGTTTTCAATGTCCGCCTCGTCCAGACGCTGCTTTACTTTTTTCTCAGCCCGGGAGGTCGTGTATACAGCATACCAAAACTGCATGAATCCGCCGATTTTGTGATTAATATCCGTTTATTCCCTGACGGCTTTCTCCATGATGTAGTCCATCTTCACGGCTTCGAGCTGGAAGTCGATCTCTTCGTACACCGAATTTTTCGATTTGAATTCAGGCACTATCAGCTTCATTTTCTTTACGACTTCGAAGGTGTCGCCTTCTTTCATGATCTCTCCCAGTTCCTGTATCGCACTCTTGATTTCTTCGAAGTCGTATTCCCGCACTTTGGCTCTTTTTATCCGTTTATGAGGTGTGGGCAGGGTCGTCTCTTTTATATTGAGCACTTCTTCGTAGAGTTTTTCTCCGGGCCTCAATCCGGTGAAGACGATGTGGATGTCTTTTCCGACCTCGAATCCCGAGAGTTTTATCATTTTGCGTGCCAGGTCGACGATCTTGACGCTTTCCCCCATATCGAACACAAAGATTTCCCCCCCTTCTCCGAGGGTTCCCGCCTGCAATACCAGCTGGCAGGCTTCCGGTATCGTCATGAAGAAGCGGGTGATGTCCGGATGGGTAACGGTCACGGGACCTCCTGCTTCTATCTGTTTGGTGAACCGGGGGATGACGGAGCCGTTGGATCCCAGCACGTTTCCGAAGCGGGTGGTGATGAAGGCGGTCTTGGATCTGCTGTTCAGCGACTGGATGTAGATTTCGGCGATCCGTTTGGTGCATCCCATGACATTCGTCGGATTGACGGCTTTGTCGGTGGAGATCATGACGAATTTATCGACCCCGTATTTTACGGAGAGGTCCGCCACGTTTTTACTTCCGAAGACATTCGTCTTGATTCCTTCCAGCGGCAGCAGTTCGACCATGGGAACATGCTTGTAGGCGGCTGCGTGATAAACGATGTCCGGCCTGTATTTTACGAATATGTTCTCTACGCGCTGATATTCGCGGACGTCTCCCATTTCTATGACGTAGTCGTTGAAACGGAATTTTTCGGACAATTCCAGCTGTATGTCGTACAGCGGGGATTCCGCTTCATCGAAGAGTATGATCCGCGCAGGTTTAAAGCGGGTCAGCTGTCTGACGATCTCGCTGCCTATGGAGCCCGCCGCCCCGGTGACGAGGATGGTTTTGTTGAGCAGCTGTTTCCGGAGTACATTGTCATCCAGTTCGATTACGCCGCGGTCCAGCAGGTCTTCGATCTTGATGTTTTTAATGTGCCGGATGTTCAGCTCGCCGTTTATCCAGCTCTCGAACTGGGGAACTTCCAGTACGTTGACGTTGTATTTGAGGCAGGTTTCTATCAGTTTTCTCTTTTTGTCCTGCGCCAGGAGTTTTTTGGCGATCACGACTTTGTCGACGTTGTATCTTTTCAGGAGGTAAGCCAGTGCCTGCGATTTGTATATCTTCACTCCTTCGAGCACTTTCCCCGCCTTTTTGTCGTTCATGTCCACAAATGCCAGGATGTTGTACGACGCGTCGACCGCATTGTCCAGGGCGTGTTTCGCCATCATGCCGTATTCGTCGCTTCCGCAGATGATCACGTTTTTCTTCACTTTTTCCGCATCCAGATACTGGGAGAAGGTGATTTTCACGAACAAGCGGCTGACGGTCATGATGCACATGAGGACCATGTATTCTATCAGCAGGAATCCGAGCGGGATGAAGAATGTCTGACCGAAAACAAAGAAGCCGGCGTTGAAGAGCAGCAGCACCAGTTCTCCGGCTGTCAATACGTAAAATATCCGCAATACGTCTTCCGTACCCGTGTAGCGGATTATGCCCGAATAGGTGCGTCCCAGTATGAAACCGACCACCCTCACTCCCATCACCACCATCATTATTTTCATCAGGGAGTTCCAGTCGATTTTGTCCAGCTGGAAGTTGGTCAGTACCAGACAAGCTATGGCAATGGAGAACAGACTCAGACATACGTCGATGGCAAATATAATCCACCGCGGCGTGTACGAGATTTTCTGCAAAACCCTCATTCTGTTAATCCCATGTGATACAAATGCAACCATATCCGTAAATTGTAAGGCGATGCAAGATATACATTTTTTTTAATACCGGATTTATTTTAAACGCTGTTTTTATCCGAAAAGTGAAAAAGTGTATAAAACCCAAATATTTACGCTTGTTACAGAGATTTAATATATTTTAAGTATTCTGACCTCTTCCTGGGTGAGGAACCGCCACCTGCCCCGGGGCAGATTTTTCTTGGTGATTCCGGCGAAGTAGACGCGGTCGAGTTTTTCTATCCGGTAGCCGAGGTGTTCGAAGATTCTTCTGACAATCCGGTTGCGTCCGGAATGGATTTCAAGGCCCACCTGCATCCGGTCGGTCGACACGCAGCTGATTTCGTCGGCTTTCACGGGGCCGTCCTCGAGTTCGATGCCTTTGCCGATGCTTTCCATGTCCTGGGGTTCCAGCGGCCGGTCCAGGAATACATGGTATATTTTCTTGTGTTCGTATTTGGGATGGGTCAGTTTTTTCGAGAGGTCCCCGTCGTTGGTGAAGAGCAGGATGCCCGTCGTCTGACGGTCGAGGCGTCCCACAGGATAGACCCGTTCTTTGCAGGCGTCTTTTATGAGGGCCATGACCGTTTTGCGCTCGAGGGGGTCCTCCATGGTCGTGACATAATCCTTCGGCTTATTCAGCACGATGTATATTTTCTTTTCCGGGACGATGATTTCTCCGTCCACTTCTATTCTGTCGGTCTTTCTGACTTTCACGCCGACTGTCCGGACAATTTCGTCGTTCACTTTCACTCTTCCCTCCGTTATCAAGGCGTCGGCATCTCTCCGGGAGCAGACTCCGCCCATGGATATGTAGCGGTTCAGCCGCAGTTCCGCATCCGCTTTTTCGGCTTTTTTTATGCGATGCTGCAATTGTTTCTTCTTGCTGTAATGTCTGTCGCGCAGTTCTTCTTTTTTCCGGTCGTCCGTCTGTCCGTATTCCGGTCTGCGGAAGGAGCCGGCATATTTCCGTTCGCGGTTCCGGTTTTCCCCGTTTTCTCTTTTAAAGCGTTCTCCCGGTTTGTTGTAGCTCCGCCCGAAATATTCCCTTTTCCGTTCGCTCTCTTCCCCTTCTTTGCGGAATTCCCGCCGGGGAGGTCTTTCCGCGTTTTCCTGTCGGCCGCGGCTATAACCGCTCCGAGGCTTATTCCGCACGTATCCGCCCTCTCTCCCTCTCTCTCCGTTATAACTGCTTCTTTTCTCCTGTTTGTTGCTGTATCTGTTCATGTCTTGTAATTAATGTCTTATTATACCCTGTCGCCATACCTTCACGTCCGTCCGCCGCGCTATTTCGGAGCAGTCTTATATACAAACAAAGCTATTACCGAAAATAGTATATTCGGTATCCACACCGCTAATAACGGATTCATGTCTCCGTTTGTTGCAAAAACGGTTGAAAACTGCATGAATAAGATGTACGAGAAACTCAGCAGCAGGCCGAGCCCCAGGTGGAATCCCATTCCCCCGCGGATTTTACGGGAGGATATGCTGACACCGATGAAGGTCAGGATGAATGTGGCGAAGGTGTTGGCCAGCATTTTGTATTTTTCGATCTGGAATTCGACGACATTCGAACTGCCCCTGAGTTTCATGCGGTCGATGTATTCCTCCAACTGCGGCAGGGTCAGCTGTTCTTTTATCTTGCTCGGATCTTTGGAGAATTCGGAAGGCACGAATCCCAGCAGGGTGTCCAGTTGTTTCCCCGTGGTGTATGTTTCCTTGTCCCCGTCGATTTCCCGCAGTTTCCAGTTAACGATCTGCCATCTTTCTTTGTCTTTGTCCCAGGCGATACGGGAGGAGAGCAATTTGCTTTTCAAGGTGTCCCCTTCGAACTGTTCGATGGAGAAGTCGTATCCGGTGTTGGCGGCGGCGGAGTAGCTGGACATGTAGATGAATACGCCCGGGGCTATCTGACGGTGTATGTTGGATTCTTTGTTGGCATATTTCTTTCCCATGTACTGTTCCTGGAAGAGTATCCGTTTCTGGTTGGCATTCGGGATGATGAATCCGCCCAGCACGAAGGAGAAGACGGCAATGATGCAGGCCGATATGAAGTAGGGATAGAGAAAACGCTTGAAACTGATGCCGGTGCTGAGAATGGCTATGATTTCGCTGTCATAAGCCATTTTCGAGGTAAAGAATATGACCGAAATGAAGGTGAACAAGGGGGAGAATACGTTGGCGAAGTACGGGATGAAGTTCAGGTAGTAATCGAATATAATGGCACTGACAGGCGCATCGTTTTCTATGAATTTCTCCAACCGCTCGGATATGTCGAATACGACGACTATACACAGGATGAGCAGCAGGCAGAAGAAGAATGTGCCGAGAAATTTCCGTATAATATAAAAGTCGAGAGTTTTCATACCTACAAGCTGCTGTTAAAGGCGGACGGTTATTTTTTTCAGTACGGCCGTTTTCCATTTCATGAAGTCCCCTTCCTGGATATGCTGCCGGGCTTCTCGGACCAGCCACAGATAAAATGCCAGGTTGTGAACGGAACAAATCTGCAGGCCCAGTATTTCATCCGATTTGATGAGATGGCGCAGGTAGGCCTTGGAGTATTCCAGGTCGACGTAACACAGTCCGGCAGGATCTATCGGGGAAAAGTCCCGCTCCCATTGCCGGTTTTTGATGTTGATCACCCCTTCCGTGGTGAACAGCATGCCGTTTCTGCCATTACGGGTCGGCATGACGCAGTCGAACATGTCCACGCCCCGGGCAATGCCTTCCAGTATGTTTTCGGGGGTCCCCACTCCCATCAGGTAGCGGGGTTTGTCCTGGGGCAGGATGCGGTTGACGACCTCTATCATGGCGTACATGTCTTCCGTGGGTTCTCCGACGGCGAGGCCTCCGATGGCATATCCCGCCCGGTCCAGCGCGACGGCATGCTCCGCCGCTTTCTCCCGCAGGTCTTTGTAGACGCATCCCTGTACGATGGGAAACAGGTTCTGTTCATAACCGTACAAGGGTTCCGTGGCATCCAGGCGGGCCACGCAACGTTCCAGCCAGCGCTGTGTCAGTTCCAGGGATTTCCGTGCGTACCGGTAGTCGCTGTTTCCCGGAGGACATTCGTCGAAGGCCATGATGATATCGGCGCCTATTTTCCGCTGGATGTCCATGACGTTTTCGGGAGTAAAGGTGTGCCTCGAACCGTCTATGTGGGAGCGGAAGATGACCCCTTCCTCGGTGATCTTACGGTTGTCCGTCAGCGAAAAGACCTGGAAGCCGCCGCTGTCGGTCAGTATGGGGCGGTCCCACGCATTGAATTTATGCAATCCGCCTGCAGCCTGCAGTACGTCCACTCCCGGCCGCAAATAAAGATGATAGGTGTTTCCCAGGATAATCTCGGCCCGGATGTCCTGTTTCAGTTCTCTGGCATGCACGGCTTTCACGGTGCCGACCGTCCCGACGGGCATAAAAACAGGAGTCCGGATGTCGCCGTGTCCGGTGGTGAGTATTCCGCAACGGGCTTCACTTTCCTTATCTTTGGCCAGCAGATTGAAATGCATGCGTTTTAAAGTTTTCAGAATAACGGACTGCAAAGATACATTTTTTTGCGGACATACGGCATATTTCATTTTCGCCCGATAAAGACTTTGAAAACAGATATTATTTTTAAAACTTTG
>CAZYJV010000036.1:5720-15868 GCA_964647845.1 uncultured Odoribacter sp. | reverse complement strand
AGTTTGGTCGGCTGCGTAATACCCGCTTCGGCACGCAGTTTGATTTCCGGCCGTCCCGACGCACCTTTTTTCGTAGTAATCAAAATAACGCCGTTAGCACCGCGCACACCGTAAACCGCCGATGCGGAAGCATCTTTCAGCACGGAGAACGAAGCGATATCGTCCGTATCCACCAGGTCGAGGTCGCGTTCCACACCGTCCACCAGTACCAGCGGATTAGACGATCCCTGGAACGACGACACACCGCGGATGTAGAAATCCGCCGCACTGCTCTTACCGGGCTCTCCCGAACGGGACATCGAGACGATACCCGAAAGCTGTCCGGCAAGGCTGGTCGAAAGCTGCGACCCCGGGATTTTCAGGTTAGACACTTCAATCGTAGAGATAGACCCCACGACCGATTCTTTTTTCTGCACGCCATAACCGACGACAACGACTTCTTCAATGGTCTCCGAATCGGGTTCCAGCTTGATGTCGATCGTCCTGCGGTCTCCGACGACCACCTCTTGTGTGACATACCCCATAAAGGAGAAGACCAGAATGGTAGCCGGCGACTCGATTGTGAGCTCGTACTTACCGTCCAGGTCTGTCGAAACGCCGTTCACCGTGTTCTTTACCAACACGTGGGCGCCGATCAGCGGCTCGCCGGTTTCATCCACCACGGTACCCGACACTTTTATTTTGCCCTGAGCATACAGGCCTGCTCCCGGTAAAAACAGCAACAGCACCAAGAGCAAAAGCGTATCGCGTCCGAAGATTTTCCGACATTTGAGTAATCTTAACTCCATACGTTAATTAATTAGTTAGATAATGATTAGATTAATAAATACAATGATAAATAGACGGCGATATGCCCGCACGCATACCGCAATCGTTTACGTTTCACAGCTATTCTTTTTTGCCTCCACTCATAAAATTACAGTGTTAATCCATCCGTCCGCATTTCTTAAAACAATGTAAAACCGCTCGCACCGCACATTAAAAAATTTCCTTCCTAAGCAACACACCGATTATCATAAACACGTATGAATCAGCATTCGAAACCCCAGTAATACATGCTTGGCAGGCATGTGTTACATTTGTTTACTTTTTTTAATATTAGAACGTTTGCGATACCATTCTTTTAAGAAGAATCACCTCGCAAATATAGATAAAATTATATTGCCTCCAAACCTTTCTTTAATTTTTACAATAGCCACTTTCGGATTTTAACAATTTTAGTCCATTCTATCGTTTTCGTTGCACTTTTCAGATACCTGCCTGCCAAGCGTGTACCGAAAAGTGTCCGGCTGCAGGCGAGCCTCAATTTTTATAGTACACCCGTTTTACCCGCTGGGCGACTCCTGTCAGCACTTCGTAGGGAATGGTCAACAGTTTTTCCGCGACTTCCGTAACTAAGATATTTTTACCGAAAATTTCCACTTCATCCCCCACCTGCGCATCCACGTCCGTGACATCCAGCATGCAGGTGTCCATGCAGATGTTGCCGATAACAGGCACCCTCCTGCCCCGCACCAGCATCTCTCCCGCCCCATTGCTCAGATGACGGTTCAGTCCGTCGGCATATCCCACCGGCACCACGGCGATCAGCGAATCCCGCTCCGTTTTCCCTTTACGGCCGTATCCGACGGTCTCCCCGCTTTTCACCTTTCTCAGCGAGGCGATATAGGTTTTGAACGTACTCACCGGTACCAAGGGGGCTCCCGCCGCACTTATCCCGTGCAGGCCGATCCCCAGGCGCACCATGTCGAATGCGAAAGCAGGAAAGCGCTCTATGCCGGCAGAGTTCAAGATGTGGCGCATGATCTTATAACCGAACGCCGCCTGTATCTTTTCCGTCATTTCGACAAAGAGCCGGATCTGACGGTTCGTAAAGTCGTCGTGCACCGCCTCGTCGCTTCCCGCCAGATGGGAAAATACGGAACAGAGCCTCACCCTTCTTTTCTCCGCAAAAAACCGCAGCAGGGCGTCCACTTCTTCCGGGTCCAGCCCCGAACGGTTCATGCCCGTATTCAGTTTCAGGTGGACGGGATAGTTGTCGATGCCGTGTTTCACCAGATTCCGGTCGAAGGCCTCCAGCAATTCGAGCGAATAGATTTCCGGCTCCAGGTTGAACTCGATCATATTGTCGAACGCCTCCGGCTGGGGATTCATCACGGCAATCGGTATCGTGACGCCGTCCGCCCGCAAGGCCACGCCTTCGTCAGCGAAAGCGACCATCAGGTAGTTCACGCCCTGGTATTGCAGCAGATTCGCCACCTCCCCCGCTCCGGTGCCATAGGAAAACGCCTTCACCATGACAGCCAGCTTCGTCGTCGGAGGTATCAGCGAGCGGAAATGCGTGAGGTTATGCACCATGGCATCCATGTCTACTTCCAGGAGCGTATTGTGGGACTGTTTCTGCAGGAATCCGGCGATGTATTCGAAGCGGTATTTCCGGGCCCCTTTCACCAGAATGGCCTGGTCATGGAAAGCGTCCCGCTTTTCCTGTTTCAGGAAGCTGTCCGTATCGGCATAAAACCGGGCTTCCATCGTAAAATAAGCCTTGTATCTCAGGAGGTCTTCGCCGATTCCGATAAACGACGCCACCCCGGCTTTCCGCAACAGTTCCGCCACCTCCCGGTAAAGTGCCGCCTTATCGGCTGCCGTATCCACGAAATCGGACAGGATCACCACCCTTTTTTTCGCTTCATCCTGCATCATCAGGGAGGTCAGCGCCAAGCGGAAAGAAGAGGCGTCCGAGTTGTAGTAGTCGTGTATCACCACGCAGCGGTTGATGCCTTCCTTTATCTCCATCCGCATGGCTATCGGCTGCAATGCGGCGACTCTCCGCACAATCTTCTCCGCGTCCATCCCTTTCAGCAGGCAGACGCAAACGGCGTTCATGCAATTCTCATACGACGCCTCGTCTATAAAAGGTATATCCAGATGAAAAGCACGCCCTTTGTATTCCACCGACACCGTCCGGCTTTTGTCCGTCTTCATCACGTCCCGGACCTTTACCGTCGCGGCGTCGCTCTCTCCCCACACGATTTTCTCCACATCTTTCCGCGCCGTCGAAAGGATATAGTCCATCGCTTCGCCTTCTCTCCCCACTGCCGCCCGGCAATACCTGAACAGGACGGCTTTTTCCGCCAGCTTTTCCTGCACGGAGGCGAAATTCTCCCCGTGGGCATCGCCCAGGTGCGTAAAAACAACGATATCCGGTTTTATCATGCTTTCCAGCCTCACCATTTCCCCTTTGCGGGAGATGCCGGCCTCGATCAGCGCCACCTGCGTATTCTCCTCTATCCCCACCAGGGAAAGGGGCACCCCTACCTGCGAGTTGTAGCTCCGCGGACTGCGATACGCCGCAAAATCATCCGCCAGCAGCCGGTACAGCCATTCCTTCACAATGGTCTTCCCGTTGCTTCCGGTAATCGCGATCACTTCCGCCTTTCTCTTTTCCCGGTGGGATTTGGCATAGGTCTGCAAAGCCTTCAGGACATCCTCCACTTCATAAAAATTCGCCTCTTTCAAGGGGAGGAATTCGTCTCTTTTCTCACTGACGACAAAATTCCGCACGCCCCGTTCATACAATTTCACCACATAATCATGCCCGTTGTGATTCGGTCCTTTCAGGGCAAAAAACATCGTCGTTCCGGGTGTCGTCACCGAACGGCTGTCAATACTGATTTCCATCGATCCGTCTGTTTAAAAACAAAATAACCACCATTGTTATAGCAGAGGTGCGAACAACCGGGCCACCGATTCGCGCACCTTGTCTTTTTTTCTCCTGAATTTCCACCTGTGCATGCTCTCCTCCCGGCTCTCTTTCAGGTCTTCCATAAAAGAAGCCGCGATATTCCGGGCGAAGTTCCGCTCGTACACGATCAGGTTCACCTCGAAATTCTGGTCGAAGCTCCGCATGTCCACATTGGCCGTCCCCACGCTGGCGACGATCCCGTCCACCACCACCACCTTGCTGTGGTTGATGCCTTTCTGATACCAATATACCTTCACCCCGGCAGCCAGCAACTCCTCGACGAAGGAACGGGAGCACCAGTGGGTCAGCCACGAGTCCGTCCGGTGCGGAAGCATGATCCGGACATCCACGCCGCCCATCGCCGCCGCCTTGAGGCAGTTGAGCGTCGTCTCCCCCGGCATGAAATAGGGCGTAGAAATAAACACATATTTCTTCGCCATATTGATCAGCGTAAAATAGGCCTGTTGTATGGACGCCCAGTCGCTGTCGGGCCCGCTGGACACGACCTGCGTAATCACATGGCCGTCCTCCCGGACATAAGGCAGGTATTCCTCCCGGTTCAGCAGCAGCTCCTGCCGGACGAAATACCAGTCGATCAGGAACACCGTCTGCAGGGAGGTAGCGACCTCGCCGCTGACTTTCAGGTGCGTATCCCGCCACACGCCGATTCCCGGCACGCCGTTCAGATAGCGGTCGGCAAAATTCAATCCTCCGACAAACGCCGTCTCTCCGTCGATGACGATGATCTTGCGATGATTCCGGTAGTTCGCCTTGTTCGCCACCTTGTGAAAACGCACGGGCAGAAAAGGATAGATCTGTATCCCCGCCTCCCGCATCTCCTGCCTGTACTTCTTCGGCAATCCCCACGATCCGACGTCGTCGTAGATGATCCGCACCTCCACGCCGGCTTTCACCTTGGCTATCAGTATTCCGATCAGACGGTCGAGCAGCTCCCCGGGTTCCAGGATGTAATACTCCAGATGAATGTATTTCCGCGCCCTGCCCAGGGCGTCGAAGATAGCGGGGAATGTTTCGCTTCCGTTATTCAGGATTTCCACTTTGTTGCAACGGGTCAGCAAGGCCTTGCTGTTGTTGAGCAGCAGGGTCATCAGCTTGCGCACCTCTTCCGCGTCCTCCTCGCCGATAAGCTCCGTCTTTTTTATCCGCTGCTTCTGGTCCTCGCTCATGTACTGCAGCCATTTCATGTCTCCCAGCCCTTTTCTGGAAAACATTTTCACCTTGCGGTAGTTCACCCCGAAATAGAGATAGAAGAGCAGCCCGACGAAAGGCACGAACACCAGCACCCCGATCCACGCCAGCGTCCGCACCGGATTTCTGTTTTCCAGCACGATGCTGAACGTGATGGAGACAATCGTCAGCAGGTAGGATATAATCAGGACATATTGTACAATCAGGGACCAGCTCATAAAATAGGAATGCAGGCAGGGAGATAACTCCGTTTCATTTTCTCATTTTCAGATTTTCGCTCTATCTTTGTTTCATGAATCACTCGTTGTTCACACTCGTTCAATACGCAGGAGAAGAATTGAAAGATACATACGGACCGGAAGAAATCCGAAGTATTTGTCAAATCGTCTTCACGGATGTATTTCATTACACAAATATAGACATCCATCTCAAAAAAAGCGAACATTTGAACGAAAGCTTCGCAAAGAAATTTTCGGAAATCGTCCGCCGCCTTCAAAGCGGCGAGCCCATTCAATATATCGTCGGGACGACCGAATTTTGCGGATTCCGGTTCGGAGTAACCCCCGCCACCCTCATTCCCCGCCCGGAAACGGCGGAGCTGGTCCATTGGGTAAAGGAGAACACCCGTCCCGGAAGCTCCATTCTGGACATCGGCACCGGAAGCGGCTGCATCGCCGTCTCCCTGGCTCTCCTCGTTCCGGAAGCACGGGTCGATGCCGCGGACATCAGCGAAGAAGCCCTGCGGCAAGCCCGAACAAACGCCCGACACAACCGTACCGACATCCGTTTTTACCAGCGGGACATCCTGCACCACGACCGATACGACTGGCGGACCTACGACGTAATCGTCAGCAATCCGCCCTACATACGCCTCCAAGAAAAAGCCTCCATGCAGCCCCAGGTCGTCGAGCACGAGCCTCACTCCGCCCTGTTCGTCCCCGACGACCAACCGCTCCTGTTTTACAAACAGATAGCCGCTTTCGGACAGACGCACCTGCATCCCGGCGGAACCCTCTACTTCGAAATCAACGAAGCGTTCGGCAACGAAATGATTCAGCTCATGGAAGAATTCCGGTACCGGAATATTCTCCTGAAAAAAGACTTTTACGGAAAACATCGTTTTATCAAAGGAGAGAAAGATGAAGCCGGAGCATAACCCCAGACAGGAAAAGAAAACCGCCATGGACGCCAAAAAAGCGCTCAATGCTACGGCTGCCCTCTGCAGCAAAAAGGAACACGCCACGGCGGACATCCGGCGTAAATTAGCGACCTGGGGAATAGGTGCGGAAGAGCAGGAGAAGATCATCGACTTCCTTCGAAAAAACAAATTCCTGGACGACAGCCGTTTCGCCCGTTTCTATGCCCGGGACAAATTCCGCTTCAACAAATGGGGCAAGCAGAAAATAGCCGCTTCCCTCCGCCAGAAACAGATAGACAGCAGCGTTATCGCCGAGGCCCTGAATCAGCTGGAGAGCTCCGATTACAGCGACACCTGTCTGCACCTGCTGCAACAAAAGCTGAAACAGAGCAAAGAAACCGACCCGATAAAGCAGAAGGCCAAACTTGTCCGCTTCGGCATAAGCCGGGGATTCGACTATGAAACCGTCCTGCAATGTTGCGACTTGCTGAAGAAGCAGGAAGAGTAAATCATCATCCGATAATCATACCGACGACCGTTGCGGAAAGCAGGGAGGCCAATGTGCCTGCGAGCAGGGCACGCAGGCCGAACTGCGCTAAAAGAGGTTTGTTTTTTGGGGTCAAACCGCCGATACCGCCGATCTGGATGCCGATGGAGGCGAAGTTGGCGAAACCGCACAGAAAGTAGGTGCACATGATGATGGATTTCACTTCGTGGAAGGCTCCTGCCGCTTTCAGGTTCGCCAGGTCCACATATCCGATGAATTCGGTCATGATCACTTTCTGTCCCAGCAGGCTTCCGGCATATACCATGTCTTCCCCGGATACCCCGATCAGCCACATCAAAGGCGAAATGGCATATCCCAGGATAAACTGCAGACTCAGTTCGGTGTTCCTGCCGTCCGTAATTTGCGCGATCCATTCGTTCAATCCGGTGAACCCGCCGATTTTTCCGAAGAGGTAGTTGGCGAAGGCGATGAACGCCACGAATACGAGCAGCATCCCAGCCACGTTTACCGCCAGCTTCACACCCTCCGTCGTACCGTTTGAAATGGCGTCCAGGATGTTTTTCCCCACTTTGTTTTTGGAGACCTGTATGTTATTATTCACCGCCTTGTTCTGCGGCACCAGCAGTTTGGCGAAGACCACCGCTCCCGGAGCCGCCATGACCGAAGCCGCCAGCAGGTGTTTGGCAAATACCAGACGCTGTACGGGGTCTTCCCCGCCCAGGAAGCTGATGTATGCCGCCAGAACGCCCCCGGCAATGGTTGCCATGCCGCCCGTCATCACCAGAAATATTTCCGAAGGCGTCATGTCGTCCAGATATTCCTTAATCATCAGCGGGGCTTCCGTCTGTCCCAAAAAGATGTTGCCGGACACCGACAGGGCCTCCATGCCGGAAATGTTCATCAGCTTGGTCATAACCCAGGCCAGGGCATACACGACTTTCTGTATGATACCCAGATAGAACAGCAGGGAGGTCAGGGCCGAAAAGAAGATAATGGTCGGCAGCACCTGGAAGGCAAAGACGTACCCGACTTTGGTCGTGTCCATCAGGTCTCCCAGCAGAAAATCGCTCCCGGCTTTGGTGAAGTCCAGTATGGTCAGGAATATTTTCCCGAAGAACTCGAAGAAGGCCTGCACGAAAGGCACGTACAGGATTCCCACCGCCAGCACCAGCTGTATGGCGAGCCCCATACCGACCACTTTCCAGGAAACGGCTTTCCGGTTGTTGCTGAAAAGCCAGGCGATACCTATCAGTACGGCGATTCCCAACAGTCCCCTCAATACGGAGAGGACGGATATATGACTTTCGATATTGGCCGCGCTCTGGATTCCGCTGCCCTGCTGGGCAAAAGCCGCTCCCGACGTCAGCACCAGCAATGCCGGCAAGACCCAGCTTATTTTTCTGATTACACCACTCATCTGTTTTCAATTTAAAAACGGTTAAAGTTAAGAGATTTAAATGAATTTTCACCTTTTCGCCGCAGAAAAAAAAGGAGTTTATTATCTTTACGCCCGAAATCAAGTATGTCATTTTTAATCGTGCTATCGTCATGAAAATCAAAGTGTGCTCGCTGCTGTCAGTGCTTATTCTCGCAGGCATGTCGGTTTCCTGCCATTCCAAACCGGACAAAGCCCGGCTGACCGTTTACTGTTCCACGGATGTCCACGGAACCGTCTTCGATTATGACCTGAAAAGAAACCGTCCGAACAAAAGCAGCCTGGCAAATGTCGCCGCCATCGTGCAGAGCGAACGCGCGAGCCGTCCGGAGGAGGTGATCCTGCTGGACAACGGGGATATTCTGCAAGGCCAGCCGTCGAACTATTATTACAACGTCATCGATACCGCCGAAACGAATATCACCGCCCAGATCATGAATTATCTGCACTATGACGCCGGCAGCGTGGGAAACCACGATATAGAGGCAGGGCATCCGGTGTACGACAAAATGAAACGGGAACTCCGCCATCCGTGGCTGTCTGCCAACGCCGTGAACACCGCTACCGGCGAGCCTTACTTCCAGCCTTATGCCATCATCCACAGGAACGGTCTGAAAATCGCCGTTCTGGGCATGACGACGCCCGGTATTCCGAAGTGGCTGCCCAAGCATTTGTGGGAAGGCATCGAGTTCCGGGATATGATTGAAACGGCGCGCCTCTGGGTGCCCCGGATTCAGGCCGAAGAACAGCCCGATGTGCTTATCGGCCTTTTCCATGCCGGTTTCGACTATGAGTACGGAGGCGAAAATGCGGCCACCCCCGGAAATGAAAATGCCAGCATGCTCGTTGCGCAGCAGGTGGACGGTTTCGACCTCGTCATCATGGGACACGACCACCAGGGGAAGGTGGAAGAAATCACGAACGACGCCGGGAATAAAGTGGTGGTCATCGACCCGCATTCACACGCCACGTTCCTCGGACAAATCGACATCGAACTGACCCGCAACGGCAACCATTACGACAAGGATATTCACGCCCGACTGATAAAACTGTCGGAGACGCCCAAAGACGCCGCCTACATCCGGCAATTCACTCCGGCGCTGGAGAAGGTGAAGTCTTACATCGACGCCCCCATCGGAACGTTCAGCGAAGTCCTCTCCGGCCGGGACGGGATTTTCGGTCCTTCGGCATTCACCGATTTCATTCACAATGTGCAGCTGGCGACAACCGGCGCGGATATTTCGTTCAGCACGGTCCTGCAGATGGACGCCCGCATCGAAAAGGGAGAAGTCACTATCCGGGATATGTTCAATCTTTACAGCTATGAAAACGGACTGTACACGATGAATTTCACCGGCGAGGAGATCGACAGGTATCTGGAATACGCCTACGGCCTCCAGTACAATACGATGCGTTCCGCCAAGGACCACCTTCTGAATTTCAAGACCGACGGGCAGGGCAATCCCGTGAAGAACAGCAGAGGCGCCTATACCCTCGCCCATCCGTTTTTCAATTTTTCCTGTGCGGCAGGCATCCGTTACACCGTTGACGTGAGCAAGGCTCCGGGAGAACGGGTGGAAATCCTTTCGCTTTCCGACGGTAGGCCTTTCGAACCGAACAAAACGTACAAGGTCGCCATCAACTCTTACCGGGGCAACGGCGGAGGCGGCCACCTTCCGCAAGGCCTGGGATGGAGCAAGGAAGAGACGGAAAAGCGCATCGTGGAAATCAAGCCCAAGGATGTGCGCTACTATATTACGGAATACATCCGGGACAAAAAGATGCTCAATCCGCAATGCCGCAACGACTGGAAAGTGATTCCCGAGAAGTGGTTCGAACAGGGAAAAGAGAAGGGATACAAGCTGATTTACGAAGCGCATTAAAACCATTTGCAACCCACCCCTCTATGGGGGAATGGCCTCTGCAGAACGGATCTTTTCCCGTTCTGCGCCGTTCCGGAACGGAGGTGATTCGGAGGTGATTCGGACTTGAAACGGCAATGAGCCTTAGAATTTCACTGCGGGAAGGGAGCTTTTCATGACCCGCGATACGGGTTATACACCCAACACGATACCGGCGTCTATATTCAATTTCCGGCTGATTTCCCGCGCAA
>CAZYJV010000036.1:0-5620 GCA_964647845.1 uncultured Odoribacter sp. | reverse complement strand
TTATTTGTTTTTCCAGGGCCAGTCGTCAAGGGTATAAGAAGCTTCTGTCTGTCGTTCTATCGCATCCGGCAAGAGAGGGAAGAAATCAATCCCCGTCTTTTCTTCCAGTTCATCGACAGACAGGGCCTTTCCCTGCAAGTCATACGGTTCGGAGTATTTCTTATGCTCCAGCCAGAAAGCGATGGAATGATAGTCCGCCCCCTTCTTGGCCAGCACCGCCATGAAATAATACTTCGGAACCGGCACGGCATGCGGTCCGTTGTATTTCAATACCTGGTCTTCCCGTATCGTTCCGCCTTTCACGATATACAGCGTGTCGCGCAACGCTTCATCCTGCATCCAGCTTTTGACGTTTTCTTCGAGTTTCTGCCAGATTCCCTGGTTGAAATTCGACAGCTGCGGACTCATATTGGAATAGTAGAACGTCTGTTCGTTCGCCTCCCGGCAGTAGCGCCGGTCATTGGATGCCACCAGATGCCCCCGGTCGTATCCGCTGTAATCGGTTCTCTCCGTACGCTTGTCCTCCGGCACTTCCGGATCAGCCGCCCAGGCATTCGTGCGGGTGACATGGTCCGCCGCCGTCAGGTCATAGGCCGTAAACGCCACCCAGCGGGTATGCCGCAAGGCAAGATTGTATTCCATCGAATAGTTGGAAATCGTCTTCCCCTGATAGGCAACCGTATGCCCAATGAATTTATACGTGACCGTATCGCCCGTCAAGCGGGGTATTTCCAAATGTCCGGAAACGGTATGGGTCGAATCTTCTTCCGGTTCATCCTCCCGTTTATGGTCATCGCCGCAAGCGGAGAAAAATATTGCGAGCAGCAATCCGCTGCCCGCAATAAAAGTTGAAATAAATTTCATTTGCCTCATTATAATCCGCTAATCTCTTTCAGAGAACCTTCAACATAAGAGAATTTTCCCTTCCCCACCAATTTGCAACGGATAGAATAGTACTTCGTAGCAGAAGAACCGTCTATTCCGTAGATGCCGAATTTCAACACATAGCTTATCGGCTCATCCGTCTGAACCATATCCGGGTACATGGTATCCAGCATGTGTTCTATTCCTTCCGGCAAGCGCTCCCACATCAATTCAGTCAATTCCTCATCGCTCATTTCTCCATAAGCATCTTCATTTTGCGTTCTCCATGCCGAAGGACGGAAATCGAAATTATTCTGGTATTCGGAACCTCCGAAATAATAATCATTATTACCATAACTGGTCACGTATCCTTCACCGTACTTTGTTGCGCCGGCAGGAACATCCACGTTGTTCCAAACCCAATCTGTCAATGCCTGAAAATACTTCATATTAGCACCTCTGCCCGGCTTCAAAACCACCACCACATCAGGACTGTAAACCCATCCGTCGGCAGTCAAAGCGTATTGCTCCGTCACTGCTGTTACAGGCTGTGTAGTACATTTCCAGGCACCATCAGCAAACACATATTCATCCGCTTTCAATGTCGTCTTATTGGAATAGTTATAAATAACAAACAATGTGTCAGATTCCTGCGCATAAGGGTATTTCGAATTTAAGAAACGGGGCAGATAATTGTCAGCAGATATTTCCGTACTGAAATATCCTTTCTCCGGAGCACCCATTATCTTATAATCGGCAGGATTAAGAATCAGTATCTTTTCAGCTTCCGCCCAAGTCTTTCCATCATAAGCATAAACCGCATTACGGGTTTCAACTGCATTTACAGCTGCAAGCCGCACACCCTTTAATGCAGCAGGTGAAACCGCAATAAATCCTGAAACAGCAACATTCTTTAGTTCCCACGTCGCAGCAGCCTCCGTTGTGCTCTGATATTTAAAAGCTATTTTAACTGATTTTCCTACATAAGCAGACAAATCTATTTCACCGCTTTCAATAAAATTCCAGCTTCCTGTCTTTGGAATATTCGGAATCGTCAACTGTTGCCAATCTTCACTACCCACTACAGATATCCAAAGCGTCATATCCGCTGCATAAGATGCCTCAGCACCTTTATTCATCGCATGCTCAAAGGTCAGCACAGGTTCTTTTACTCCTGTCAAAGCAATTGCAGGAGATATTAACCAGCTTTCCGCTTTATATGCATTGCCTTTAAAAGCCGAAGCCTTCATGTAGTGATATTTGGTATCTGCACTCCACACATAATCCAATTCTGTCGGCAATGTTTTATCTTCAACAACAAACTCACCCTGCCCGTCGGCAAAATTTTCCGCAAAAACATCTCCTTCCTCATAAGTAATATCGCCACCAGAAGCTGCTCCTGTTATTCCGTTGACAACGACATTTTTTATTTCCCATGTGGCAGATTTTTCCGCAGTACTTGTATATTTAAATGCAAAATGCACATTGCTATTTCCTGCAAAATCATCCAATATAATATCTCCGGAAGCAACAAAGGTCCAATCTTCCCCTGAAGAATAAGTCGGGATAGGTACTGACGTCCAAGTCGCAGTTGAAGGAAGCCCGGATTCATAATCAACTGATACCCACAAAGTCAAATCACTATGATCAGCCTGTCCGAAACGAGCCACATGCTCAAAAGTCAACGTTGCGGTTGCAATTCCACTCATATCCAGAGCCGGAGACACCAACCAACTTTCTGAGGGATAATTGGTTTTATTTACATAAGCTGAAGCTTTCATATAGCCGTTATTATCCGCTTTCCACACATATGTCGATTCCGAAGGCAGTAATACATCTTCCAATGTAAAGTTTCCTTGGCCTTCCGCAAAATTCTCTGCCAAAATTTCGACCGGCTCTCCCCCTTGATTATCACCCACTTCCGATTCATTATCCGAATACTGATACGTAGCTATCACATATTCTCCTTCCGTCGCCTCTGCAATAGCCTTTTTCAAAATAGCCGGTAAATTCTCCTTCGGACTTTTCTGTGCACTCAGATAAGCATACCCTACTTCACCCCAAACCGTCTTATAATCATCTGCTGTCAATTCATAAGTCTGAGTGGCAGCCAAATCAGTCAAATAGGCGGGTACGTCCTGCACGTAATTAAACGTTAAACGAAGTGTTGCATCCAATGACGCCGTTTTCCAGTTTTTTGCCAAGAAAACCGGTAACACTACCCGGGGATCAGAAGCAGAAGTCAAATATTGGTTTGTCTTAACAGCTGTCATGATTGCTTTGTCGATTGTATCCAGTTTACCACTTTCATCATAATACGATACTGTCAAAGCAGAAATAGTAGTATAATCGGCCTCTGTCAGGGTATAATCCTTATCCAATACATTCTGAGGAGCTGTCATTTCATCCAACCCCTTGAAGTTTTCTTTGTTGAAGTCGTCTTCACAAGCAGTCATCCCCAATAAGGAGGCCATGCAAAGGTATATCAGATGTTTTTTCATATTCTATTTATTAAATCATCAAACTAATTAAAACGTAATCTTCAGACGAACGGAATAGTTTCTGCCGTAACGGTAAAATACCCGGTAAGCTGTCTGCCAATCATGCTTCTCTCCGTCATAAGCATCGGAAATGGATCTATTATCGAGCACGTTATTTACATTTCCATAAATAGTAGCCCACAATTTGCCTAACGGGAAACGGTAATTTACGTTTATATCCAATTCACCTGCCGACGGCATTCTCCAAGGAGTTGCATATTTCTTTTTACCATTCATCACCAGGTCGCCGCCGTTGCTACCTCCCACGGAGAATTCCGCGTAGTTGCGCATCCAGTAGGTGTAATCGGCACCTACCCGCAAACCTTTCAACGGCTGTACTTTCGCACCGAGTGCAAAGGTCGTCTGAGCAGAGTTTCCTACCCGGGTTCCGTCCAGATCCACCGTCATCTTGGCATGGTCTTCCGCCTGTATGCCGGAAGCGATATCGCCGTCAGCATTCTTCAACGGCTGGCCTGAAGAATTGTAGAAGTATCCGGAAGAAATGCTGTTCCATTTCCAGTCCCCGACAGAAAGCATACCGGTAATGTCCACGTTCTTGACAGGACGGAATACGAAGTCTACTTCAATACCCTGGTGCAAAGCGTCGATTCCGCTCATGTTTATCGTCGCCCTGTCGCCATTCTTCAGATCCATGGTACGGGTCATGGTCTTGTCCAGCCATTCCGTACGATAGAGGTTCAGATTGGCGCTGAACATGGAAGAACGGAAACCGTAGCCGACTTCTGCCGAAAATACCTTTTCATTGACAGCGTCGGGGTTCGTTGCATTGCTGTTCATGGCATACAGGAACACGCCGCCGGAATAGAACGGTGCGCGGGAGATATAACCGACATTGGCGAATACATTGTGCTGTTCGGTAATATTATAGTTGGCTCCCCCCTTCACGTTCCAGCCGATGAAGTTCTCCGTTTTCGATTTTTCGTGCTCTTTATCGTAATAAAAATGGTTTTTCTGCCAGTATCCGGAATTCGATACGGCGCCCGCTACGAATGCGCTCAACGGTCCCTTGTTATATTCCACCTGACCGAAGATGCCTTCCTGCATAACGTAACCGTCATAGTCACGGTATACGACGTCTCCCACTTTCAGCTTCCGGTTCACCCATTCCGGATCGGAAGCATTGGCATTATTGGCGGCCTTTACATTGCCCCGATAGTAATCGACGAAGAATTCGCCGCCGTACAGGTCTACCAGTTCGTTGGTGTGCTTGCCGTTGTAGTAGCGGAAATCGATACCACCGTACACTTCGAAATATTTGCCGATGCTCGTGGTATAGGTAGACATCAAGCCGTACCAGTTGTGTTCGTTTCTCGATTCGGACATCGCCATCAACGAACCGTTGTCGCTCGTCGCATTCAGTTCGTAAATCTTATCGTAAGCAAAGGTCCCGTCGTCGTTGCGGAAATACGTGTTCAACGTACCGTTGCTGGAACCGTACCACATGTTTGCATAATTAGATGTGGCACCCAAACCCTTATACCCGCCTCCGCGGCCGATAGACACGTAAGCGACCGTGGAAAGGCTGGATTTTTCGTTGATGGTCCAGGAGTGGTTCAATGAAATCTGGGGTTTGTGATAGTGGTTGTAAGCAGAGGTCTTGCGTTCGCCGTGCAATCCGAAACCGTAGGTCGGATTGTAGCGGTACTGCCGGTCCTTGCCCATGTATTTTTCCATGTTCTGCCAGCCGGCAATCGTCAGACCGTCGTAACTGCTGCGCTGGTTGTGCCACTGCGGGGCTCCGAATACGGTGAACGACAGCAGATGGTTGTCATTGATTTGTTTGGAAATATTTCCGAAGTAAGAATAGGCTTCGAATTCCGTTCCCTGGATATATCCGTCGCCCCAGCTCTTCGCACCCAACAAGGTAAGCGCCCAGCCATTGCGCAATCCGGTGGATACGTTGAACATCACCTTATTGTAGCCGTCATTACCCAAAGCATAGGAGATGGAACCGCCGGCTTTGGCATCCGTCGTTTTGGTCACGATATTGATGGATCCTCCGACAGAAGGAGAGGAAACCTTTGAAGCACCCAATCCGCGCTGTACCTGCATGGAACGCGTCACATCCGAAAGTCCCGCCCAGTTGGACCAGTACAAGCCGCCCCATTCCATATCGTTCATCGGCACACCGTTAATCATCACGGCGATGTTGGCCTGTTCGAAACCGCGCAGGTTGATGCGGGAGTCTCCGAAGG
>CAZYJV010000035.1:3944-16757 GCA_964647845.1 uncultured Odoribacter sp. | reverse complement strand
GGTACTGTCCCGTCCTTTTTCACTACCTGACGTTTGAGGTAGTAGATAACTGAAAATGTACTCTTCATTGCCTTTAATTTTTTAGGTTCAAAATTAGTTGGAGAAGAGTCTATCGTCAGTACGTAAAATACAGAAGAATGACACAATCTTTATCCGTAACTGGATTTGTTGTGAGAGTGTTTGGTAACATACTAACTATTAGCATCTTATTTCACTATCTATATCCAACTGTCTCCCTTTTTGGCATGGTTACGAATTGGTAACGTAACAGTGTCTTAATTTGACTTTAGTATAGATTGCAGTGGCGTTTGAAATAATTAGCAGATTAGCTGAAATCTCTGAAAATCAAACCTATTACTATATTCTTCCGTATCCCACTTTTTTATTGTATTTTTGTAAGCACAAAACTGAACGGTATTCATTTAAAAACAGCATATCCATGGCACAGACACCATCCATTCCCAAAGGAACGAGAGATTATTCACCGGAAATCATGGTGAAACGCAATTATATTTTCGATACCATCAAAAGCGTATTCAAATTATACGGTTACATGCCTCTTGAAACGCCGGCAATGGAAAATTTATCGACCCTTATGGGGAAATACGGGGAAGAGGGTGACAAACTGCTTTTCAAAATCCTCAATTCCGGCGATTTCCTTTCCCACATTCCGGAATCGGAATTAAGCGAAAAAAACAGTCTGAAACTAACGAATAAAATTTCGGAAAAAGGCTTGCGCTACGATCTGACGGTTCCTTTCGCCCGTTTCGTCGTTCAGCATCAATCCGAAATCACGTTCCCGTTCAAACGCTATCAGATACAGCCCGTATGGCGTGCAGACCGGCCGCAGAAAGGACGGTACAGGGAATTTTACCAATGCGACGTAGACGTTGTGGGCAGCGATTCCCTGTTAAACGAGGTGGAGCTCATTCAAATCGTCGACGAAGTGTACCGGCGCCTGAAACTGAGAGTACGCCTGCTCATTAACAACCGCAAAGTCCTGGCCGGAATCGCCGAGACAATCGGTTATCCAGACAAACTCACGGATATTACTGTCGCCATCGACAAAATGGATAAAATCGGTATCGACCATGTCAATGCCGAACTTCGTGAAAAGGGGCTCACGGAAGAAGCCGTCCTCAAACTGCAGCCGATTCTCAACCTGGGAGGCAGCAACGAAGAGAAATTGCAACAGTTGCGTACGATCTTGCAAACCAGCCCGACGGGACTGAAAGGCATCGAAGAACTGACCCGGGTCTTCCGCTATCTGGACGAAATGTCTCTCCGGACCGAAATAAAACTGGATCTCACCTTGGCCCGGGGGTTAAGTTATTACACCGGCGCCATATTCGAAGTAAAGGCTCTGGATGCGGAAATGGGCAGCATCACGGGCGGAGGCAGATACGACGACCTGACCGGCATCTTCGGACTGAAAAACGTCTCCGGCGTCGGCATTTCATTCGGAGCAGACCGCATTTTCGATGTCATGACACAGCTGAACCTATTTCCGGAAGATGCAAACACCACCACCCGCATACTCTTCGTCAACTTCGGGGAGCAGGAAGAACGCTTCTGCCTGCCTCTTTTGCGCCAATTGCGCAGCGAAGGCATCAACGCCGAAATCTATCCCGAAGCCGCGAAAATGAAAAAACAGATGACGTATGCCGACAGGAAAAAAATACCTTTCGTCGCATTGGTCGGGGAAAACGAAATCAAAGAAGGCGCGGTAAGCCTGAAAAACATGGCTACCGGCGAACAGACCAATATAAAAACGACGGAATTAGCCGCACATTTGAAATAAAGAAGCCCGACGCGAATATTCATAAAAAACACAGCCATGATACACTATATCTCCCCAGCCCCACTGACATTCGAGACCATCGACCGCATTCTGAAAGAACGCCGGCGGCTTGCACTTTCGGAAGAAAGCAGGAAACTGGTCTGTGATTGCAAAAACTACCTGGACCGCAAAATAGCCGCTTCCGACAAACCGCTGTACGGCATCACCACGGGGTTCGGTTCTTTGTGCAAAATCAGCATTTCACCCGAAGATTTAAGCCAACTGCAGGCGAATCTGGTCATGTCGCACGCCTGCAGCATCGGCGAACCGGTTGACCCCACGATTGTGAAACTGATGCTTTTATTGAAGGCACACGCCCTTTCTTTGGGAAAATCCGGCGTTCAGCTGGCTACGGTCGAGCGAATTATCGACATGTTCAACCACGATGTCCTTCCGGTGGTCCGGGAACTCGGCTCACTCGGCGCATCGGGCGACCTGGCGCCGTTGGCCAATCTGTTCCTGCCGCTGATCAACAAAGGGGAGGTCTATTATCAAGGCCGCATCCGTCCGGCTGCCGAAGTAAATGCGGAACTCCACTGGCAACCGGTCACATTAGGGGCCAAAGAAGGTCTGGCGTTGCTGAACGGGACTCAATTCATGAGTGCACATGCCGTCTATGCCCTTCTCAAAGCATTCAATCTTGTGAAATATGCAGACATCATCGGAGCCATTTCCTTAGATGCCTACGACGGCCGCATCGACCCGTTTCTCCCCCAGATCCATGCGGCACGCCCTCATCCGGGACAAATCGAGGCAGCCAGAAACATCCGCACCCTTCTGGAGGGATCGGAATTTCAGAAAAGAAACAAGACCCGGGTACAGGACCCGTATTCGTTCAGATGCATGCCTCAAGTACACGGCGCCGCCAGGGACACGATCCTGTATGTCGCTTCCGTCGTGGAACGTGAAATAAATTCCGTAACGGATAATCCGACCATTTTCATGGAAGACGATATGATTATTTCCGGAGGCAACTTCCACGGCGAACCTCTGGCGATGGTTCTGGATTTTCTGAGCATCGCCGTTGCCGAATTAGGGAGCATTTCCGAAAGACGCACGTACCGTCTGATCTCCGGAGACAGAGAAAACATTCCGGAATTCCTGGTAGCCGATCCCGGCCTCAATTCCGGTTTTATGATTCCGCAATACGCGGCGGCGGCCATTGTAAGCAAAAACAAACAGCTTTGCACGCCTTGCTGCGTCGATTCCATACCTTCTTCCAACGAACAGGAAGACCACGTCAGCATGGGAGGCAATGCCGCCACCAAAACAGTGCAGGTGATCGAAAATACGGAAAGAATTCTGGCTATTGAGCTGATGAACGCCGCACAGGCCATCGACCTGCAACGGCCCGCCAGGACATCGCCCTACCTAGAAGATTTTTTGAAAGAGTTCAGGAGCGCCGTCCCGTTCAATCATACCGACCGGGTCATGTACAAAGACATCGATGCCGCCACCGAATTCCTGAAATGCGGAGATTTCAAGAATTTCGAGGAATAATCTTTTATTATTCCTCAACAATCAGCCGGAATCCGGAACCGTGTATATTGTCTATCTTTATCTTTTCGTCGTCCTTAAAATATTTCCTCAGCTTCGTAATATACACATCCATGCTTCTGGCGGTAAAATAATCGTTCGTCCCCCAGATTTCGGTCAGCGCCTTATCCCTAAGCAGCAGATGATCCCTGTATTCATACAGCAACTCCAGCAGACGGGCCTCTTTGGGAGTTAATTTAATCACCCGGTCATCCCGGGAGACAGTGCGCAATTCCGTATCAAAAAGGTAACGGCCGATCTGTATGTAGCGGGGTTTCACCTCTTCCGTCTCCCCCTCGCAGCGGCTCAGGATAGCCTTGATTTTCAATATCAGCAGCTCCGAATCGAAAGGTTTTATAATATAATCGTCAGCCCCGATTTCATAGCCGAGTTTCATATCTTCCTTCAAACTTTTGGCCGTGATATATACAAAAGGCACTCCCGGAGCGATCTCCCGGATTTTCTTTCCCAGGGTAAAACCGTCCATCTGCGGCATCATCACATCCAGTAAACAAAGATCGTAGCGGTCTTTCCGAAAAGCTTCCAGTCCTTCATTGCCATTCACGCACAACGTCACCTCATAATCGGACAACTCCAGATAGGATTTCAGTACCGAACCGAAACAGGAATCATCCTCCACTAATAATATTTTACACGCCATATTCTGTATAATTAAATAACACCCTGTATCACACCGTTAAAAAATAAGTTCTATCAATGTACCTTTGCCCTTTCTGGATACCAGCCTCACCGTTCCGCCATGCAATTCCACCATGGATTTCACATAACTCAACCCCAGGCCGAATCCTTTGACATCATGCAGATTGCCTGTCGTCACACGATAAAAGCGGTGAAACACCTTCTTCTGCGCCTCCCGGGAAATGCCGATGCCCTGATCCCGCACCCCCACGACAAAGCGTCCCCCTTCTTTCCGGGTATAAACGTCGATAATCGGGGCTTCTGCGGAATATTTGACGGCATTGTCCAGCAAATTGCACACGACGTTCATCATATGCACTTCATCCGCCATCAAAACAAAAGCAGGGGCGGTCAGTTCCAGCCTCAACGTTCCCCCGGCATTCTGCACCCGCAACAAAAAGGTCGCCGCCGCCTCTTCTATCAGCTCATTCATATCCACCTCCGTTTTGTTCAGAGGCAACTCCCTGCGGTCCAATTTCGCCTGCTGCAGGATACGCTCCACATACACATTCATCCGCTCGTTCTCACTCCGGATCATATCATTAAATTTCAGAAGCTGCTCCCGGTCCGCCAGCACCTTCTCCTTCGTAATGGCAGAGGTTGCCAGTGAAATTGTAGCGATGGGGGTTTTGAACTCATGGGTCATGTTGTTGATAAAATCGTTTTTCATCACCGACAGCTTCTGCTGCCGCATAATCACCGCAATGGTCACCACAAAAACGAACAACAAGCCGAACACACAAAAACCGGAGGCCAGCAGCAGCCATCCCATATTCCCCGCAATGGCGGAATGCACGGAATCGAAACTGACCCCCAAATAACAGTCCTTGGGAGTATAATCGTTGGGAAACAGAGGCACATAGTAAAAATCATGCACCTCCTTATTTTTCACTTTTTTCAGAACATCCTCCTTCGTAAGCACCTCGCAGGAAAACGGAACGCCTATTCTGTTCTCGTAAAAATAGAGTTCAAGCAGTTTCGGCAAATCCACCTGCATCAGCCGCTGTCTTACGGAGGCATACTGCAAATCTTTTTCCCGCATCAGCCGGAGCGTCAGCTCCTGCACCCTGCCTCTCATCACCTCATAAGTAACAGTACCTGAAGAATATGGCATCACCCACTCCTGGCTTATCATCTTCGCCGTACCTCTCCTGTCGGGGAACAGGCTCTGTACCTGCACTTCCATCCGGTTCACATAGCTCATGTAGTTCATCTCCTCCACCCGGTTGACCACCCGGTTCAGCACATCGTACACCTTCGAAGAAAAGCGGTTCCGCTGCTCTTCGAAAGCATGCTTTATCCACAGCCACTGCACCACCGCAACGGCCGAAAAAGCAAGAAGCATGAATGCCAGCAATATCCGGATGATTACCTTTTTTATCATTGCAGCTTATTCTCCAGAACTTTATAGAGATTGCTGTTCTTATTCTCGATATTCAGTTCATGAAACAACTGTCTCTGCACCTGCACACTGTCCTGCAATTCCTCCTCTATCAGCACCAGCGACAATTCATGCGACAAATTGGCCCGGACCAGCTTTTTGATATAGGCATTCCGATAACGTTCATAGTGCCCTTTCAGCGTAATCAAACGGGTCAGCCGCTTTTCATCACTGCTCGTCCGCTTGCTTCGTCCGATCATTTTACTGATGGACCAGTCTATTTCTTCCAGAGGAGTCTGATAATTCTCCTTCAAGAATTGTCTGAGGGCGGCATACTCCGCCTCCAGCTTTCCCCCGCTTACCACCACACTGTCATTTTTCAGCGTTCCCTCCAAACGTATCCCCTCCTTCCGGTCCAGAATAAACTCTGCGACCCGTTTCCCCTCCGCTTCTATCCACACTTTCGCCGGCATATTCAATGCGGGGATCTTCCATTCGACCCTTTTTTCCTGCACCCGTCCGACAATATTCAAGGTATCCGACAAAGAGGGCATAACGGTCAAAAGCCTCACCTCTCCCTGCAAGTCCGCAAACTCCCCCTCCACCTTTATCTCGCCTGTATCGCAGCCATGCAAAAAAACGAGGACGCCGATTCCCAGCCAAAACCTGCTCAAAACCCTCATGTTCTCGTATAATTTATTAAATTGTATCACGGATATTTACAAATATACTAAAAAATCAACATTTCATAAGCTTCCGGAAAGAATATCAATCGGCCCTTCCCTTCTTCTCCAGGCAGCTGTCCAAACAGGCATAAATCATTTTTCCCGACGGACGGGGGGCCTCTGTATCCAGAATCCGCCCATCCGGATCGATCAGTATAAAACGGGGAATACTGAAAACCATATAATCCGACCGAAATCCGCCGCTCTCATCCCAAAGTGCATGAAGCCCCGCATATTTCTGCCGCTCCAGCATCTCTTTCCAGCTGTTCTCCTCCTTTCCGCCGTCGACAGACACCGCCAAAAAAGAGATATTCCGTCCCCGGTATTTTCTTTCCAGTTCCGCCAGATAAGGCAACTCTTTCCGGCAGGGCATACCCCACGAAGCTCCTGCCATGAGATATACATACCTTCCCTTATACGCCGCCAGCGTCTTTTCCCTTCCCTCCCTGTCCTTTAAGACAAATACGGGCGCTTCGTTACCGGGTTCCAGGCATTCCCACCGGCTCTGCATCGCATCGACGGACTCCAGTTTCCCCGGATCCGAACATTCCTTCCGAAAAACACTCAGCATACGTTCCGCCCCCTTCAAACCGTTGTTTTCCCAGACATACCTGTAAATCATTTCCGACAGCAGAAAATTGCGTATCCCTTTATCCCGGAAATGCTCCAGCACATAATCCACCATGCCGTCCGGATCATTCCGGCGGCCATTCAGAGGAGATCCGTTCCGGAAGTACACATACCCCAACAAGAATTTCCGAAAAGCTTTCGTCACGAACAACTCTTCCGACGAAACCGGGAAGGACGAAAGAAAATCCTGCAAAGCTTTTCCCGCCCGATAACCGGAATCGGCAGTAAACTGCCTGTGACATACCGGATAAAACAGCGCTTTTTCCCCGACAGCATAACGGATACGCAGCTCCTCCAGCCGGGTGAATGCCTTATTGAAATTTTTAGCCCTCAGAAGCTGAATCCTTTCTTCGATGCACCTTTCCATCCTGCCGACGAACTCGTCCTCCCCCAGAAGATAATCGTCTTTGTCGACAAACGTCAGCATCTCCTGCTCTTTCAGATAAGTATTGATTCCGCCCAGCGAGCCCCTACACACCAAGGCTCCCTGCATATTGAAGCGATTGGTATAGATTTCGATGTCCTCTCCCGGACACAGGAACAGATCCACCGAATTAGGCAGCAACGAAGCATACGCCCCCTCTTTCAGCCCGATCTTCCCCGAAAAAAAGCGATTTCCATCCAGCGGAAAAACATAAACACTGTCCTTCACCCGGATCGCAACGATGGAATCGCCATTCTCTATCCTGCCGCTAAGCAGCACAAAATCCTGGCGGTTGCACGCAAGCAAGGCAAATAAGAAAAACAGCCCGAAACAATATATTCTTTTCAATGTCATCCCGTTTATTCCGACGCAGACACGCCCTGTTTTATACAAAAGTAAAGAAAGGAATCCTGATTCCGTGTTAAAAAAAACCTAATAAATTCCCGTCCCGTTTTTTACGCAAAAAAGGGGCGGTCTTATACAGACCGCCCCTTTCATGATTTCATTTACAGATTACTGTACGATAGCTTTGAAATCCGGATTTTCGAAATATTTTACGAATTCGATATCCGTAGCTGCCAATTTCTTCATAGAAGCATCCTTAGCGCATGCATCTTTCAAATTGGAGAATACTACCGTAGAATCGTTGTTTTTCGCACCGATCACGGCTTTCAGGTAAGAAGCCAGTGCAGAGTTGTCTTTACCGTCTTCCAGTTTCTTCATGGCAACGCTCGTGTTACCTGCCAGCAGGTTAGCCAAAGCAGCGTTCACGCAATTGCATTTGCCGAAATAGTTAACGGCGTCCTTGTAGTTACCTTTGATGATGGCAACGATACCTTTGTTGTAGTTCACCTCGTCTCCGGCTCCCGTTGCAGCACCGAACAATACTTCAGCTTCTTTCACATTGCCGTTTTTCAATTCCACTGCACCCAGGTTGTTTTTCACAATCTTGTTGTTTGCAGACAATGCGTTGGCTTTGTCGAAATCGGCTTTAGCCTGAGCCACTTTACCCATTTCGAACAGAATCATACCGGCGTCGTTGAAACCTCTCCAGTCATTCGGATACTGAGACATCGCCGTTTCGTAAACAGCCAGCTTGTCGGCATTGTTGTCGAACAAGGTAGCGGCGTAAAGCAATTCTTCTACATTCAGCTCAGACGGATTTGACTTAGCCAGTGTCTGGATCTGTTCGTCGCTCTTACCGATGCGTTCTGCATTCACAACGAATTTGGAACGTCTCAGTTTCGGCAAGATCTGGTCTGCGATTACAGAGTAAGCGGAAGCGATATTCTTGATTTCTCTTTCTCTTACTTCCGGATCTGAATGCATAGACAATACACGAAGGATCAGTTCTTTGTCCCGGATGCTGGAAGCTTCCATCGCTTTTTTGAATCCTTCCCAGTCTTCAGCTACCACATATTTTTTGAAGAACTCCAGGTCTTTGTATTCTTCCATTTTGTTCTTCTTCATGCTCTTTTTCAAGAAATCCGTAGAAGAAGTTTCACGTTTGTTTGCCAGTCTGTCATTCCAGCCGTAAGAACCGTCGGGAGAAGCGTAAGACTGAATTTCCACATTTTTCAGTTTCACGTTTTCATCCTCTTTCGCATCTTTCAGGAATTTCTCCATGGCTTTGATCTCTTCCGATTTCACCTGGTTGTTTCTAACCTGGGCGGAATTGATCAGATAGTAGATAGCCGACTCGTTCTGTTCCGGAGTAATGCGTTCGAAAGCATCTTTTCCCAATACGACAGCCGGATCATTGTTTACCAATGTAGCGGTAGCCACGATTCCGTCCGCAATTTTCACCGGATCGAAGTCTACGCTTCTGAGTCCTTTGGCAGCCTGTACTTTCACCACCAAATCGGAAATTCTCATAGCATCTTCGTAAGGAACTTTTCCGGTATAGGAAACCGTTTTTCCGGTTTCATAAGGAACCACCGTATTATTTCCCTGCACGTTTTCACCCTGAAGCGTTTTGGCTTCAAAAGCTTTTTCGCCTCCCTCGTATTTCAATACGGGAGTGGCAACAATAGTAACATTTTTATTGAAGTACTTCGGAGGAATCGTCACATCGATTTTCACATCAACCATTTCTCCTTTTTCTTCCAGAACTTCCGGGGTTACATTGTATTTCAATTCGCCGGCTCTCTTCTTCATCTTATTCAGAGGAGAACAGGATACCACCACAAGCCCTGCCAACGTTAAAGTCGCAATTACGCTAAATGTCCGTTTCATAGTTGTTTACAAATTTATTCTAAAATATTAATTAATCTCTTAATCAGGAAGCAAATGTACAAAAAAATCTCAAAGTATCTATGTTTCCCTCAAATTATTATAAAATAATTGAACTATTTGTTTCCGACAGGGATTCAATTTCCCTCGTTTATCCGATTCAGAATCAGTTTCCGAGCCGTATCCATGGCTTTTTCCACGCCTTCGGGATTCGCCCCTCCCGCCGTAGCGAAGAAAGCCTGTCCGCCTCCGCCGCCATTCATCTCCTTAGCCGCTTCCCTCACGATCTGCCCGGCATTCAGTCCGTATTCATCCACCAATGCATTGCTGATCATCACCGTCAGATAGGGTTTGTTTTCCGACACGCCCCCCATTACGGCGATCACCTTCTCGTATTCCCCTTTCAGCTGGAACGCCAGGTCTTTCACCTTCGCCTGCGGCATTTCCAGGTATTTGAATATCAGATTGACATCACGCACCACCGTTCTTTCATTCTTCAACTGTTCTTTCATGATTTTCAACCCCTCGGCCTCAAAATGTTCGAGGTCTTTCTTCAGGCCTTCGTTCTCATGCAACAAAGCCGCGATATTTTCCATCACGCCCTTGTTGGACTTGAACATATTTTCGATCTCTTTCACCAGATTGAAATGCTTGACGATGTATTCCTCCGCCTTGTCGGCCGTAATGGCTTCGATTCTCCTCACCCCGGCAGAAACGGAACTCTCGCTGAGAATCCGGAAGAACCCGATCTGACCGGTCGCGGCGACATGAGTACCTCCGCACAATTCCACGGATTCTCCGTACTTAATCACCCGCACCAGATCTCCGTACTTCTCTCCGAAAACAGCAATCGCCCCCATCTCCCTCGCTTTGGACATCGGAACCGCCCGACACTCCTCGAGAACGATATTCCGCCGTATCAGCCGGTTCACTATGGCGCCGACCTCCGCCAGTTCCTCGTCCGTAACCTTCTGGAAATGGGAAAAATCGAAACGCAGATGTTCGTCGCTCACATACGATCCCTTTTGCTCCACATGCTCTCCCAGCACTTTCCGCAAGGCATAGTCCAGCAAATGGGTGGCGGTATGGTTGTTGGCTATCAGCTCGCGGCGATGCGAATCCACTTCGGCCACAAACGTCTGTGCCGTATCTGCCGGCAGTTTCTCCGCCAAATGAATGGTAAGGCCGTTTTCTTTCTTCGTATCCACGATCCGTATCCGCTCGCCACCGCCCGTCAGCCAGCCCGTATCTCCCACCTGTCCGCCTCCTTCGCCATAGAACGGGGTTCTATTAAAAACAAGGTGATAAAGCGTCTTGCCTTTGGCCGCCACTCTCCGGTAACGGGCGATCTTCACTTCCGTTTCCGTATGGTCATACCCGACGAACTCCTGCTCGTCCCCGCCAATGAGTTCCACCCAATCGTCCGTATCCACCGTAGAGGCGGAACGGGAACGTTCCTTCTGGGCTTCCAGTTCCGTCTGGAACTCCCCGCGATTCACCGCCAGACCGTGCTCGCGCAGAATCAGTTCAGTCAGGTCCAGCGGAAATCCGTAGGTGTCGTACAGTTCAAACGCCACACTTCCCGGTATCGTCGAAAGCTTTTCGGCTTTCGTCTTGGCTATAATCCGGTCCAGCAGCTTTATACCTTTATCCAACGTCTTGAGGAAAGCATTCTCCTCTTCCTGCATCACCCTTTCAATCAGCTGCCGCTGCGATTTCAGCTCCGGATAATGCTGTCCCATCACTTCTATCAGCACGGGAACCAACCGGTACATAAAAGCCTCCTTCTGGTTGAGGTACGTATAGGCATACCGCACAGCCCTTCTCAGAATACGCCGGATGACATAACCGGCCTTCACATTGGAAGGCAGCTGTCCGTCGGTAATAGAAAAAGCTATCGTCCGCAGATGATCGGCGATCACACGCATGGCCACATCCGACTCGCCTGCCGCACCGTACCGTATGCCGCTCAATTCCGCAATTTTATCAATAATCGGGATGAAAACATCCGTATCGTAATTGGATGTTTTGCCCTGTACGGCCATACAAAGCCGTTCAAAGCCCATTCCCGTATCCACGTTGGTATGGGGAAGATTTTCCAGCGAACCGTCCGCCTTCCGGTTAAACTGCATAAACACGAGGTTCCAGATTTCGATCACCAGGGGGTTGTCCTTGTTCACCAGCTCCCGTCCCGGCGTCACCTTCCGTTCCGCCTCCGGCCGCAGGTCGATGTGCAGTTCCGAGCAGGGACCGCAGGGCCCCATATCCCCCATCTCCCAGAAATTATCCTTTTTATTCCCGTACAGAATCCGGTCCTCCGGCAAATAATTCTTCCACTCCCGGTAAGCCTCGTCATCCGCTCCCAGCTTGTCGTCCTTGCTTCCTTCAAACACCGTCGCATACAGGCGGTTTTTGTCCAGCTTCATGACCTCCGTCAGAAATTCCCACGCATAGGCAATCGCCTCCTTCTTGAAATAATCCCCGAACGACCAGTTGCCCAGCATCTCGAACATCGTATGGTGATACGTGTCATGCCCCACTTCCTCCAGGTCGTTGTGTTTTCCGGAAACTCTCAGACACTTCTGCGAATCGGCCGCCCGCTTGAATTTCGTCGCCACGTTTCCCAGTATAATATCCTTAAACTGATTCATCCCCGCATTGGTAAACATCAATGTCGGATCGTCCTTGATCACCATGGGTGCCGACGGCACAATCGTATGGCCTTTTTCTTTAAAATAGTCCAGAAATTGTTGTCTGATTTCAGCCGATTTCATCTTCCGTATTTATTGTGTTTAAATTCCTTAAAAATATCGTTCTTTCCGCATCCGTCCCTTTTTATAAGGTTGCAAAATTAGATTATTTCTTTAACTTTGCATCGAAAACCTATAATTTTAATAAAACAAATGTCTAAAATAGGATATCGTTTTAACCCGGAGACATTGTCTTACGATAAAATAGAAACCCCGCTAAGGAAAAAAATCGGACGATTATTCAGAAAATTCTTCTCTTCCCTGTCTTTAGCCGTCGTCATCTTCTTCATCGTCTCCGCCGTCATCGATTCCCCCAAAGAAAAAGCCTTGAAACGGGAAAAGCAGGAAATCCTGGCCCAGTACCATTTATTAAATAATCAGATGAGCCGGCTGGACGGCGTCCTGAAAAAACTGGAAGAGCGGGACGACAACATCTACCGGGTCATCTTCGAAGCGGAACCTATCGACGACGCCATCCGCAGAGCCGGCACCGGCGGCGTCAACAAATACGAAAACCTGAAGGACCTTGAGGATGCCGAGCTGATCATCGGCGTAAGCAAAAAACTGGACGAACTGTCCAAAGCCCTGTACATCCA
>CAZYJV010000035.1:0-3844 GCA_964647845.1 uncultured Odoribacter sp. | reverse complement strand
GTCATCATCGACCACGGATTCAGCTACAAAACATTATACGGACACCTCGACAGCTACAATGTCAAGGAGGGACAAAAAGTCAAACGGGGGGATGTGATCGCCTATCTGGGAAACAGCGGAGGATTCTCCACGGGTCCTCACCTGCACTATGAAGTGCGAAAAAACAACGTACCGATGAACCCCCTGAATTACTATTTCAACGATCTGGATCCGAACGAATATTACGCCATGATCGAAGCCGCCAACAACACGGGGCAAAGCATGGACTAAAAGACAAAAACGCATGAAGCAGGAAAAACAATCTTTAAAAATATATTATTCTATCGGTGAAGTGGCCGATATGTTTCATGTAAACACCTCCTTGATCCGCTTCTGGGAAAAGGAGTTCGACATCATCAAGCCCCACAAGAACAAAAAGGGCAACCGCCAGTTCACGAAAGCGGACATCGACAATTTTCACCTGATCTACCATCTGGTCAAGGAGAAAGGGATGACGCTGAAAGGAGCACAGCTGAAACTCACGGAGCAGCGAAGCGAAACGGAGGCGAACTTCGAAATCATCAAGCGCCTCCAGGCTGTCAAGGCAGGCCTGCTCCAGATCAAAGCCGAACTGACCGGCGGGGAATAAAGTTGCCAATTCACAGTATGCAAGTAAAAGATCTGACTTCCGTCATAGAAAACCATGCCCCTTTAAGCCTGCAGGAGAGTTACGACAACGCCGGGCTGATCTGCGGGAGCCCCGACAGCGAAGTATCCTCCGTACTGCTCTGCACCGATGTGACGGAAGCCGTCATCGAGGAAGCCATTGCCGGCAATTTCAACCTGATCATCAGCCATCATCCGCTGAGCATCCAGCCCTTGAAAAACCTCTTGCCCGACAGCTGGATAAAACGCTGTCTCATCCGGGCCGTCAAAAACGACCTCAACATTTATGCGGCCCACACCAACATGGACGCCGTATTGAACGGCGTCAGCGGAAAGATGGCGGACAAATTGGAACTCACGAACAGGGAGATTCTGGAAAAGGGGAACACCGTCTGCATAGACGATACGGCCTCCGTTACAGGTTTCGGCATCGTCGGTGAACTGGACAAACCGGTCGACGCCCGGGAATTTCTGGAAAGGATAAAAACTATCTTCCGCTGCGGAGCGGTCCGGCATTCCGCCCTGTGCAAACCCCAGGTCAAACGAATCGCCGTCTGCGGAGGCTCCGGAGCCTTTCTCATCCGGAAAGCCATTCAGGCGGGAGCAGACCTGTACGTCACCGGCGACATCAAATACCACGACTTTTTCAATGCTGAAAACCGCATCATTCTGGCTGACATCGGGCATTATGAAAGCGAGCAATATACAAAAGAGATTTTTTATGAGTTAGTTACAAAAAAAATATCTAAATTTGCGGTTCAGTTTTCGAAGGTAAATACAAATCCGATAAATTATTTATGATATATGGCAACCACTAAAAAAGAAAAACAACAGGAACTGTCGGTAGAGGAAAAATTACAGCACCTGTATGAATTACAGAAAATCGACACGGAAATCGACAAAATCAGAACTCTGCGAGGGGAATTACCTTTGGAAGTACAGGATTTGGAGGACGAAATTGCCGGTCTGGAAACCCGTCTGGAGAATCTGAAAACAGAAATCAGCGAGGCAGACAAAAGCATTTCCCAGAAAAAGCAGGAAATCACCAAAGCCGAGGAACTGATCAAGAAATACAGCGAACAACTGGATAACGTCCGCAACAACCGCGAGTACGACGCGCTGAACAAAGAGGTCGAATTCCAGAAACTCGAAATCGAACTTCAGCAAAAGAGAATCCGCGAAGCCCAGAAAAACAAAACGGAAAAAGAGGAGGCTCTGGAAATCTCTTCCCGTCAGTATGAGGAGAAAAAAGCGGACCTGGATGCCAAAAAAGCCGAACTGGACGACATCATTGCCGAAACGCACAAGGACGAAGAGGATCTGATGAACAAATCGGAGCAGCTGTCCAAAAACATTGAAGAACGCCTGCTCACCGCCTACAAGAGAATCCGCAGCAATGCGCGCAACGGGCTGGCCGTCGTGACGGTCGACCGGGATGCCTGCGGCGGCTGTTTCAACAATATTCCTCCCCAGCGGCAGCTGGACATCCGTTCCCGGAAAAAAATCATCGTCTGCGAATACTGCGGTCGCATCCTGATCGACAAATACATCTGCGACTACGACGGCAGCCAGCAGAAAGCGGACCTCGAATCAGCCATGGAGGCCCAGAAGAAGAAAGGAAGAAGAAGCAAGAAATCAGAAGAATAAAAAAGGCTGCTCAGGCAGCTTTTTTTAATGGACAATGTTCAAAATACAATTATGACTGCTACGAATTACAATCCGAAAGAGAGCGAAGAAAGATGGTATCAGTACTGGATGGACAACGGTTTCTTCCATTCAGAAGTAGATAAAAGCAGGGAATCCTACTGCATCGTCATTCCTCCCCCCAACGTCACCGGCGTGCTCCACATGGGCCACATGCTCAACAACACCATCCAGGACGCTTTGATCCGCCGGGCACGTCTGCTGGGCAAAAACGCCTGTTGGGTACCGGGAACCGACCACGCCTCTATCGCCACGGAAGCCAAAGTCGTAGCCAAATTGCAGAGCGAAGGCATCAGCAAAAAAGACCTCACCCGCGAGGAGTTCCTGAAACACGCCTGGGCATGGACCGAAAAACACGGGGGAATTATCCTGAAACAGCTGCGCAAATTAGGAGCTTCCTGCGACTGGGAGCGCACAGGGTTCACCATGGACGAACTCCGGAGCGAAAGCGTGATAAAGGTGTTCGTGGATCTCTACCGGAAAGGACTCATCTACCGGGGGGTAAGAATGGTGAACTGGGACCCCAAGGCACTGACGGCCCTGTCGGATGAAGAAGTGATCTACAAAGAAGAACACAGCAAACTGTATTACCTGCGTTACAAGATAGAGGGCGAAGACGGGTATGCCGTCGTGGCCACCACCCGTCCCGAAACCATCATGGGCGACACCGCCATGTGCATCAATCCCCATGACCCCAAAAACCGGCACCTGAAAGGCAAGAAAGTGGTCGTACCCCTGGTAAACCGCGTCATTCCGGTCATCGAAGACGAGTATGTGGATATCGAATTCGGTACGGGCTGCTTAAAAGTCACTCCGGCACACGACGTGAACGACTATATGCTGGGAGAGAAATACAACCTGCCGTCCATCGATATTTTCAACGACAACGGAACCATCAGCGAAAACGCCGGTCTGTATGTCGGCATGGACCGTTTCGAAGTGAGGGAACAAATCGAAAAAGACCTCCGGGACGCCGGACTGCTTGAAAAAGTGGAAGCCTATACGAACAAGGTCGGCTGCTCGGAACGTACCAACGTCCCCATCGAACCGAAACTTTCCATGCAGTGGTTCCTGAAAATGGAGCACCTGGCCCAGATCGCTCTGGAACCGGTACTGAAAGATGAAATCCGCTTCTATCCTTCCAAATTCAAAAACACCTACCGCCACTGGATGGAAAACATCAAGGACTGGTGCATCAGCCGCCAGCTGTGGTGGGGACACCGCATCCCCGCATGGTTCTTGCCGGAAGGCGGATATGTGGTCGCCTCCACCGAGACGGAAGCGCTTGAACTGGCACGCCAGAAAAGCGGGAATCCTCAGCTGACCTTAGCAGATTTGCGGCAGGACGAAGATTGTCTGGACACCTGGTTCTCCTCCTGGTTGTGGCCCATTTCGCTATTCGACGGCATCAACCAGCCGGACAACGAAGAAATCAACTATTACTACCCGACCAGCGACCTGGTGACGGGTCCCGACATTATTTTCTTCTGGGTGG
>CAZYJV010000034.1:12970-16970 GCA_964647845.1 uncultured Odoribacter sp. | reverse complement strand
CTTCTTATCCGAAAGGGTATGCGGGTTTTTATGCGATGAAGTATGAAACGAGCCAGGAGCAGTATGTGGAGTTTTTGAATTCTCTGACATTGGAGCAACAGAAAGCGAGAGTAATGAACAATGATTTCGCCCATATGCAGCGGGGAGATTATGTATTCGGGGATTTGAAAAATCCGAGCTGCCGGAACGGTATCGTGTTTATCGAGCAGCGGCAGCCGAATACGCCTGCGGTATTCGGGAACAATCTGAATCCGGGCAATGATTTCTTTGCTGTCGATGACGGTCAGACATTGGCCTGCAATTACATGAGTCCGGATGATATGTTGGCTTATTGTGATTGGAGCGGTTTGCGTCCGATGAGTGAACTGGAATATGAAAAGGCGTGTCGCCGGCCTTTTCCTCAGGTACCGGACAAGGGGGAGTATGCTTGGAATGCGAATGCCGGCGTGAATCCCTTGCTGGCAGAAAGTGATTTGGCATATCGGGGCTCGGAAACGGAGCAGGCCGTGAAGCCGGGAAATGTTAATAGCGGGAGCCATTTGAACGGACCTGTCCGTTGCGGATTGTTTGCCACGGCCGGAACGAATCAGTTGCAGTCCGGGGCTACGTATTGGGGAGTGATGGATATGAGCGGCAATCTGTGGGAGATGTGTTATAATGCGACGGTTGCCGGAGGGAAGTTCGTGGCTGACAATGCCGATTATTCTCATGGCGACGGAGAGCTGAATGCAAGCGGAGCGACCGATATTGCAGACGGTTATTGGCCGGTGTCAGCGGGGGCTGTCGGAGTACGCGGCGGCAGTTTTGCCAGTGTGGACAGTCTGTTGCGGACTTCCGACCGGACATTTGCTTTCGGGACTTATTTCACTGCGATGACGCAGCGGGACAGTACGGCCGGTTTTCGGGGGATCTGTTCGGCGTTCAGTGTGGACGGCGTCAAAACCGGACGGATATATTGCGAGAACGGTCTGGAGCAGGATACGGTGTGCAGCGGCGTGGAGTTCATGATACAGGGCGATT
Source organism: uncultured Odoribacter sp. (assembly GCA_964647845.1). Taxonomy (GTDB): domain Bacteria; phylum Bacteroidota; class Bacteroidia; order Bacteroidales; family Marinifilaceae; genus Culturomica. Next base: position 15,950 of record CAZYJV010000034.1, on the reverse strand, counting down.
CCGTGAAAAATGCCATGGGGAAGATCGCGTATTCCTGGTATATCAGTGAAGACGGAGGGGCGACGTGGACGATGATACCGAATGAAAGCCGGTATCAGTTGCCCGTTTACAGTATGATAAATCATACGGAGGTAAAAGAGTATTATTTTAAGAGAAAAGTCGTCAGTCCGATAGGCGAAGCGGTATCTACGGTAAAGATTGTACTGACCCCTGCCGGAACGGATACGCCGTGTGTGAAATCGGTTTATTACGGACAGGCCGGCATACCGCTGAAGTTGCATTGTCTTTCGGGCGAGTCGGACGTTTCGGCTGTATGGAAAGACATGTCGGGGGCGAAAGTGGCGGAGGGATATCATGTGCAACTCAATAGTTTTGTGAGCGGAGGAATCTACAAGGTGCACTATGTGAATCAATACGGCTGCCTGGGAGAGGCGACGGAATTCCGGATAGTGCAGCCCGCACAGAAGATAACGATTGTGCAGCATCCCGACGGTTACCGGATGTGGAGCAACGGTACTTATGCGGCTTCCGCCGAGGAATACAGGCATCCTCAGCCGCCTTATTACTATGAAGGCGATACGGGGAACGGGGTTTACAGGATAGAAATAAACTGTTCGAAGTATGCGCCTTTCGATATTTATTGCGATATGACGAATAATGACGGCGGATGGATGCGTATCATGGGGAAGGTGGGGTCCACCGGCATGCGGAATTACCAGATTTCGGCCGACGTGATACGTTATCTGTTTGAAGATTCGAAGAAAGAGATCGCCGTCAGTGCGGAGGAGACCAACAGCGTCACGGAACCCGCCTGGCGTCTTTCCGATGTGAGTTGGAGTTTAAGTTTGGATAATAGCGTGAGTGTATGGCAGGCGGCCTCCAATGTCGCCAACGGATTGACTCCGAGAGGTTATAACTGGGGTAATTTGACAAAAGGCTATTTTGTGATGACCTTTCAGTTGGATAAAACGGCTTCGGGCTATAATTATATTATTAGTGGATGTGATCAGAGAACGTATGTGGGTGGAAGGGCTTCATTGAGATGGGGAAGTGCGAATGATGGTTCCCATAATAACGAATGGTCCCATGAATCTTGTAACAAGTATTATTGCGGTTATATGGCTATTTCCAGCAAATACAATTATTGCGCTCAAACCCGTATTTTTTGGTTGAAATAGAGAATTTTTCCCGAAAGTTGTATTTCCGGCTGTTGCTGTTGCAGGCAGTAGCCGGAAATTTTATACCTGCGCATTGTAGGGTATGGTATAAAAAAGCCGTGTAAAAAGAGCCGTGTTCCCGAAATATGTTATATTTGTGAAGATAATCGGTTGAAGTGTAATATAATATAACGTAATAAAAATATGAAAAGAGTTTGGGTCGTCGGTGTACTGCTGTGTATGCAGTTTTCTTTGTCCGCACAGAATTACCGGGTGGATAAGGAGGGGGTGTTGCGTGATTCCGAGGGGAAGGAAGCGGTTTTCTTCGGGTTTAATTACTGTATGCCGTTTGCTCACGGTTTCCGGAGTCACGGGAAGTTGGGGGTGAACCGCAAGGAAGCTATCGGGTGCGATGTTTATCACATGAGCCGTTTGGGGATCAATGCCTACCGCATTCACGTGTGGGATGTGGAAATCAGCGACGGCGAGGGGAATCTGCTGGAAAACGAACACCTGGATTTATTGGATTATACGATTGCGACGTTCGCCGAACGGGGAGCGAAAACGTTGATTACGGCGATTGCTTTCTGGGGCAACGGATGGCCGGAGGGCGACGATAAATCTTTGCCGGGATTTTCCAACCGGTGGGGCAAACGGGAGGCGACGGTCGATAAACACTGTATTGCGGCGCAGGAGCGTTATTTGAAACAGTTGTTGAATCACCGCAATCCTTATACGGGATATGCCTATAAGGACGATCCGAATATCGTGGCGGTGGAGCTGAACAACGAGCCCGATCATACTGCGGAGGGGCCGGACAAAGGGGTCACCGCTTATATCAATACGTTGGCCAAAGCTGCGAGAGCGACGGGGTGTCGCAAGCCGATACTGTACAACATCGCGCAAAATCCGGAACGGGCGCGTGCCGTAACTGCCGCCCGGATAGACGGCGTTACCTGCCAGTGGTATCCTTCCGGACTCGTCAGCGGGAAAGCCCGGAAAGAAAACTTTCTGCCGGCCGTGGCGCATTATAATTTGCCTTACGATACCGAAGGGAAGGCCCGCATCGTGTATGAATTCGACGCGGCGGACATCGACGGGGTCTATATGTATCCCGCCATGGCGCGCAGTTTCCGGGAAGCCGGTTTCCAGTGGGCGACGCAGTTCGCTTACGACCCGTTGGCGATGGCGGCCTATAATACCGATTACCAGACGCACTGGATGAATCTGGTGTACACGCCGGCCAAAGCGGTGTCGTTGCGTATTGCAGCCGAAGCGTTCAGAAGTTTGCCCAAGGGGGGAAGCTACGGACAATATCCCGCCAACGACCGTTTCGGTGATTTCCGGGTGAGTTATCGGGAGAATCTCTCGCTGTTAAACCGTGATACGTTGTATTGTTATTCCAATGCAACGGAAGAGGCGCCGGTGGCTCCCGAACGTTTGCGGCACATTGTCGGGCACGGCAGTTCACCGGTAGTGAAATACAGCGGAAACGGTGCTTATTTTTTGGATAAAGTGAACGACGGCTGGCGGATAGAAGTCTATCCGGATGTCGTAGAAACGACGGATGCCTATGCCCGGCATAATGCGCTGAACCGGAAAGTGGCGCTGATACAATCGGCTTCCCGGAGGATGCAGGTCGATTTGCCCGGAATACAGGCATCGTTCGATGTGAAACCCGGCGTATATTTGTGGAAGGACGGCCGTTTGGAAGAGATTACCGCCCGGACCGATTATCCGTCGCTGACGGACGATGTGGAAGGAACGGCTGTTTATCATGCGCCTGCGGTGGAACTGCCGGCAGGAGAAGCGGCGGTCGTTCG
>CAZYJV010000034.1:7888-12870 GCA_964647845.1 uncultured Odoribacter sp. | reverse complement strand
CAAAACAATACCGACGCCGTGGAACTGTACTGGCAACCGGGAATCCGGTTCGCCTACCTGCCGGAAGGCATTGCGATGGAGGCAACGGAGAGCTACCGGGGCGGTGCGGCGTTGGCCGCCGATGTGGCGCTGGCGGGTCGGGAACTTGGCCGGATGAAGCTTGAAACAGGGGAAACGGCTCCCGGAACGGAACTTGTTCTTGAGTTGATAGATCGCGACGGCTATTTCCGGAGCACGGTCGTCACCTTGCAGCAAGGCGGCGTCCGGGAAATTCCATTGTCCGCTTTTCAGCCTTCGGAAGTACGGTCTGTCCGGGAAATGTACCCCGGATTCTCTTTTGCCGGCGGGATAAAGGCGGACAAGGCCGCTTGTCCGGCGGAAGAAATAGTTTCCGTGCGTGCGGTATTGAAGAAAGGCAGTACGGTGGTACAAAAAATAACATTGGAAAAATAAAGTGAACGACGATGAAACAGTATTGTTTGTATTTATCCCTTTTCCTGCTGGGATTGTTTTCGGCATGCAGTGACGGCAATGACGAACCTGAATTGATCATCGATCCGGTGGACCCGGTAGCTTTTGCCAAGGGTGCGGATGTCAGCTGGGTGACTGAAATGGAAAAGAAGGGCGTGAAGTTTTACAATGCAAAGGGCGAGGAAACCGAGTGTATGCGTCTGATGTGCGATCTCGGAATGAACACGATCCGTTTGCGGGTATGGGTGAATCCCTCCGACGGCTGGTGCAACAAAGCCGATGTGCTTGCGAAAGCGGAGCGGGCGCATAAGCTCGGCATGCGTCTCATGATAGATTTTCATTACAGCGACACATGGGCGGATCCGGGCAAGCAGACGAAACCGGCGGAATGGAGTACGCTGTCTTTCAGTAAATTAAAAACCGCGGTGGCAGACCATACCAAAGATATATTGAATGCGCTGAAAGACAAAGGTATCGTTCCGGAATGGGTGCAGGTGGGCAATGAAACCGGCAACGGCATGCTCTGGCCCGACGGTCAGGCGGATAAAAGCATGGCGAACTATGCCGCTCTCAATAACGCCGGATACGATGCGGTGAAATCCGTTTTCCCCGAAACGAAAGTGATAGTCCATTTGCAGAATGGCCAGAATAACAGCCTCTATCGCTGGTTATTCGACGGATTAAAAGCCAACGGCGGCAAATGGGACCTGATCGGGATGTCGCTTTATCCCGAAAAAAACAATTGGCAGAGTATGGTGAATGACTGTATCGCCAACATACAGGATGTCACGAAGCGTTACGGCACCGATGTCATCGTCTGTGAAACCGGTATGCCGTGGGATGAGGCTGCTGCCGCCAAAGCCTTTTTGACCGCTCTTTTCACGCGGACGCAAGCCCTGGGCAATGTGCACGGAATCCTTTACTGGGAGCCCGAAGCCTATAACAAATGGAACGGATATACTTTGGGCGCTTTCGACGCATCGGGCAGGCCGACGGAGGCCTTGGACGCTTTTAAATAAAGGGAGGGGGCGGTTATTTCGTCACCCCGGTCCGGTGGAGTTTTTCGTTGAGTCGGCGGCGGATGGCATTGATGGAGTTTTTCTGTCTGATCCAGAACAGGATTTCTTCCGTGTCGCCGCTTTTCTGGAGTTCCAAAATCTTTTCATCCGCTTCATGGGTCAGTATTTCGACCCGCCGTATTTTATAATTGTCCAAAATTTTGGGAAGCAGTTCTGAAAGGATATGTTCTTCCGAGTCGGAAGCGGAATCCTCGGCTTTCCATATCTTGCTCAGTTCGTAGGGTTCGCTCAGTATGTTCGCCGTGATGCTGCTGACAGCGGGGTCGGCATGGCCGATGAAGAATTTGGCGGGGATGAAGCCTGCCGTTTTGTAATGATTCTGGTATTCGCTCTGGATTTTGCGAAGACTCGGATTAAACAGTTCCAGCTCGTCTTCGCACAATTCCCGGATGATGTATTCTCCGACACTTACGGAGTACGTGACCCCGTCCCGGATTTCTTCATAGAGTTCCAGATCGCCGAAGAGCAGAAGATACCGGATGAGGACCATCTCTTCGATTTCGCACAGATTTTCATTGCTGTAATCCTGCGGCGCTGGCTGTCGGGGGGAAGGCGGGGTTGTCGGCTGAACCGCCTTGTAGTTTTTGTGTGCGGCCTCGGCGTTTTTTTCCGTCCGGATACGTGCGATTTCATTGTAGAGGATGTTTTCCTCCACTTTCATCATGTTGGCGGTTTCCCTCACGTACACCGAGCGGGTAATGGCATCGGGGATCAGGGATATGCTGCGGACGATGTCGCTGATGAGCCGGGCTTTTTCGATGGGGTCGTCTCCGGCTTGTCCCAGGAGCAGTTTCGTCTTGAAATTGATGAAATCGGTTTCGTGTTCCCGGATGTAAGCGAGGAGTTCCTCCGGCGTATGGGATAAGGCGAACGAATCGGGGTCTTCGCCGTCGGGCAGGGAAACGACCCTTACGTTCAGGCCTTCTTCCAGAACCAGATCTATTCCCCGCAGGGAGGCTTTTATGCCTGCGGCATCGCCGTCGTATATGATCGTGACGTTCGGGGTAAGCCGGCGGATCAGCCGGATCTGTTCGATGGTCAGGGAGGTGCCCGATGAGGCGACCGTGTTTTCGATGCCTTTTCTATGGAAGGAGATGACATCGAGATAGCCTTCGACCAGATAGCAGCGGTTTTGCTGGATGATGCTTTTCTTGGCGAAGTAAATGCCGTAAAGGGTCCGGCTTTTGTGATATATTTCCGATTCGGGCGAGTTCAGGTATTTGGCGCTTTTCTTGTCGTTGGTCATGATGCGCCCGCCGAAAGCGATGATTTTGCCTGCGATGTCCCGTATCGGGAACATGACTCTCGCCCGGAAGCGGTCGAAAAGTCCTTTTTCGGATTCGATGGTCAGGCCCGTTTTTACCAGAAATTCCTTTTTGTATCCTTTTTCGAGCGCCGATTTGGTGAAGGCATCCCACGCTTCGGGGTTGTAACCCAGCCCGAATTTTCTGACGGTTTCTTCATCCAGCCCCCGTCGTTGCAGATAACTCATGCCGACCGATTTCCCTTCGTCAGTATCGAACAGCTGGCTGACGAAGAAGTCTTCTGCATAATTGGTGACGACCAGCATGCTTTCCCGCTCGCTCTTTTCCCTTTTCTCCTCTTCGCTGAGTTCTTTCTCTTCGATCAGGATGTTGTAGCGGGCGGCGAGATAACGGAGCGCTTCGACATAAGACATCTGTTCGTGGTCCATAATGAAGTTCACGACGTTTCCCCCTTTGCCGCATCCGAAGCATTTGTATATGCCTTTGGCCGGCGATACGGTGAAAGAACCGGTCTTTTCGTTGTGGAAAGGACAGCAGCCGACGTAATTGACGCCTCTTTTTTTCAGACTGACAAAGTCGGAGATGACTTCATAAATGTCCGCCGCATCGAATATTTTCTGTATGGTCGCCTGATCAATCATGTCGCAAAGTTAACCCTTTTTCTGAAAAATCGCCGTTTGAGCGGGTTCCCGTTATCGAGGCTGCGACGGATAAATCGTCGGGGAGAAGGTGTGTTTTATGCGCCCGAATGAAAAATAATACAAACGGCTGTGAATAAATTATTTATTTCCGGAATGATATACGCTTACCAGGCATATACCAAAATATTGTTTTTTTAACATATCAGTGTAAAACACTGTTAAAATTATAAAATGTTAAAAATTAACGCACTCCTACGTAGTTATCTATAAAAATATTTATATACCAACGTGTTTTATACTTCAAAATACGCTACAAATGTAAATAAATTACTATCAAAACAAAATATTCATAAATTTTTTGACGCCCCAAATGATTAATTTATTTTAAAATTTCTAAAAAACAGCCCCTTTTTCATATAGGGGAATAGGAAAAAAACTATCTGCAGAAATTCCTCAACGTTTTAAAAATCAAATTCTTAATTACACTAAAAAACAGTATATGCCTGGTAAGCAGGGTGCGTTTGATCCTAAAGTGTGCGTTATCAGGAAGTTGCTTCTCCTCCTGTCTTTAAAATGTTTGTGCATATCGACACTGAAATCAGTATTGGAAACCATTTATTAATTAATATTTTTCATATGATGGATTTATCAAATTTAATTTCGAAACCCTCACGTTATTTTGCTGGGCTCAGTAAAATAGGTGTATGTTGTTTGCTTATCTTCCTTTCGGGGGCGGTGGCAAGTGCTCAGACACAAAAGGTAAAGGGTATCGTTCAGGATTCAAAAGGGGAGTCGCTTCCCGGAGTTTCAGTAATTGTCAAGGACGATCCGACGGTCGGGACGGCAACGGACCTGGACGGTCTTTTTGAATTGAATGTTCCGGCCAATGCCACCCTGAAGGTTTCATTTATCGGAATGAAGACGCAGGAGGTAAAGGTGGGCGGACAGAAGTTCGTGACCGTCGTTCTGTATGAAGATACGGAAGCTTTGGAGGAAGTCGTCGTGGTGGGTTACGGTACGCAGAAGAAAGAATCGGTTGTCGGTTCCATACAGACCATTCAGCCCTCTTCGCTGAAAGTTCCCTCCGCTAACTTGTCTACCAGTTTCGCCGGACGCATGGCAGGTGTGATCGCCGTGCAGCGCAGCGGCGAGCCGGGGGCTGACGGCGCCAATTTCTGGATTCGGGGTATTTCCACTTTCGGCGGTTCTACGACGCCGTTGATTGTTGTGGACGGGGTGGAAGTGTCTACCGCCGATTTGAATGCTATCGATCCGGAAGTCATCGAAAGTTTTTCCATTCTGAAAGATGCTACGGCTACGGCGCTTTACGGTTCGCGCGGCGCCAACGGGGTGATGATTGTGACGACGAAGTCGGGACGCGACCTGGACAAGCCGATTATCAACTTCCGTGTAGAAACGGCTTTTGCGACTCCGACCAAGATACCGAAGTTCGTCAGCGGAGCGAAATACATGCAGATGTATAACGAGGCCGTGACCGGCAGAAGAACGGGCGAGGTGCTTTATAC
>CAZYJV010000034.1:0-7788 GCA_964647845.1 uncultured Odoribacter sp. | reverse complement strand
TGAATATCAATGTATCGCCGACTACGAAAGTTTCATTGAAACTGAATACCCAGCTGCGTGACTATCACGGTCCGAAGGCTGCTACCGGCGATATTTTCGGCATCGTCATGGAGGCGAACCCGGTGGACTTCCCGATAACATTCCCGGGTGACCCGACAGTGAATCATGTGCTTTGGGGAGGTAAGAGCGGCGGACGTTATAACTCCGGCTACCGGAATCCGATGGCTTTTATGACCACCAATTACAGGGATGATTTCGAAAGTACGGTTCTGGCTACGCTTTCTCTCGATCAGAAACTGGATTTCCTGACCAAAGGTTTGAAGGCGAGCGCCATGATTTCTTTCAAAAACTGGTCATTGACCCGCTCGACCCGTGAAGCTGCCGGTTACAACCAATACCAGATTAAGAGTTACCAGAGGAATGCCGAAGGAAACTATGACTACGATCTGGAAATGGTCGGTTCGGAACAGAATACGACCTTGAATTACGGCTGGGGAGTCAACGGAGACCGCAAATGGTATATTCAGGGCATGATCAATTACGACCGGACGTTCGGCGATGTACACAATGTTTCCGGTATGATTCTTTACAATCAGGAAGAATACAATACCAATGCGCCGAGTACATTCCTCAATTCCCTGGCCAAAAGAAAACAAGGTCTTGCGGGACGTGCCACGTATGCGTACGATAACCGCTATCTGCTGGAGTTCAACTTCGGTTACAACGGTTCCGAGAACTTTGCGAAGGGCCACCGTTTCGGATTCTTCCCTTCCGTGGCGTTGGGGTATGTGATCAGTGAAGAAAACTTCTGGAATTCCAACGTGATTTCTCACATGAAACTCAGGGGTTCTTACGGAAAAGTGGGTAACGACCAGACCTACGACGCAAGCGGCAATCCGGTGCGTTTTATGTATCAGTCTCAGATCGAACTGTCGGGAGCCTCCTACAGCACCGGTTATGACGGAAGCTATACGTTGTCCGGTCCGGTTTACAACCGTTACGGCAATAAAAACATTACCTGGGAAACAGGTTACAAAACCAATATCGGAGTCGATCTTCAGCTGTTCGGCAAAGTGAATCTGGTAGTGGACGTATTCAGGGAAAAACGGGAAGGCATCTTCATGCAGCTCCAGACCGTACCGACGTTCCTGGGGACAGGTAACACGGAGGTTTACGGCAACCTGGGTAAGGTGAACAATGAAGGTCTCGACTTTTCCGTGGATTACCAGCATTCTTTCGGCAACGGTCTTTCCATGCAGTGGAAAGGGACGTTCACATACGCTCACAATACGGTGAAAGTCTATAGCGAACCGCCTTACACACAGTATCCGAACCTTTCCAGAGTGGGACATTCGGTAAACAGTCTGCAGGGATATGTCGCCGATCGTCTGTTTATCGATGACGCGGAAGTCGCCAACAGTCCGGAGCAGTTGATTTCGGGAAATGTACGCGGCGGAGATATCAAGTATATCGACCAGCCGGATGCCACGGGAGAGTATGACAACCAGATTACCTCGAACGACCGGCAGTTTATGGGAAATCCCTCCGTTCCGGAGATCGTTTACGGTTTCGGTCCTTCTTTCCAGTACAAAGGCTTCGATTTCTCTTTCTTCTTCCAGGGGGCTGCCAAGACCTCTTTCTTCATGTCCGGTTTCCATCCGTTCGGAACGTCCAGCACCCGGAATGTGCTCAAATTCGTCGGAGACAATTACTGGAGTGAAGACAATCAGAATATCTATGCCAAATATCCGCGTTTGAGCAAACAGGATCACGGAAACAATACCGCGAATTCCAGTTTCTGGCTGCGTAACGGAAATTTCCTCAAACTGAAAAACATGGAAGTCGGATATACCTACAAATCGATGCGTATCTATGCCAGCGGCACGAACCTGCTGACGTTCTCCAAGTTTAAACACTGGGATCCTGAAATGGGAGGCGGTTCCGGTCTGGCATACCCGACCCAACGGGTGTTCAATGTCGGTTTCCAGATGACTATTAATAACAAATAAAGAGATTGACCTATGAAATCAATAAAATTCATTCTTATATTGTCGATGCTGTTCTCTTTCGGCGCCTGTGATTATCTGGACATCATGCCGGATGAGGTCGCCACGGAAGAGGATGCGTTTCAGAACTCCAAAGCGGCGGAGAGTTATCTGTATTCATGCTACTCTTATATTCCGAGACCCAATAACGGGACTTCCAGTATAGATTTCATGACCGCCGACGAAGTCATTACGGCTTTCGACCATGAGACTTTCGCCAATTTCCCGAAAGGAAACTATACGGCCAGCAATCCGGTTATTTCCTACTGGAACTCTTTGTATCAGGGTATTCGTCAATGTTATCTGTTATTGGAGAGTATCGACGGCGTTCCCAATATGACTCCGGAAAACCTCAAATTTTACAAAGCCGAGGCTAAATTCCTGATTGCGTATTATCACCATCTGCTGCTGAAAAGCTACGGCCCGACGACTTTGATGGAACGGAATTATGCCATCAGCTCCACCAAGAGCGAATGGCCGGAACGTGCCGCATATGACAAATGCGTGGAATGGATCGACAACATGTACCTTGAAGCAGCCAAAGACTTGCCTCCTGTCTGGCACAGTACGGCTTACGGAAGGGCGACCAGTGTCGCAGCCCTGGCGTTGCGTTCCAGACTGCGGCTGTATGCCGCCTCTCCTCTGTTTAACGGAGACCAGCGGAAATTCTATGCCGATTTGAAAAATTCTCAGGGTGAAAACCTGATCAGTCAGACGTATGACGGCAAGAAATGGGAAGCTGCGGCGAAAGCCGCCAAAGAGGCGATCGACCTGGCGGAGGGGGAAGGCTACAGACTGTATGAAGATGCGTCCAGTACCAATGAATATCCCAAACCGCTCGATCCTACGGAGCGCAGTCTGCGTCTGATTTTTATCAATGCCCAGAATTCCAATGAAGTGCTGTGGGCGGATACGCGGATGGAAGGTGCTTATGACTTGCAGAACAAATCGACTCCGTTTTATAACGGAACCAGCTGGAACGGAGTATGTCCGACGTTGCGGATGCTTGAGTATTTCTATACCGAAAACGGGCTTCCGATCGATCAGGATAAAAACTACGATTACAACGACCGTTACGGTTACAGAGAATACCACATCGCCGATAAAGTGGAAGGCGTGACGATGAATCTGAATGTCGGCAGGGAGCCCCGTTTTTACTCCTGGGTTTCTTTCCACAACGGATATTATGAAATCGCCCGTGCCGCCGACGGCCAGCAGCTGACCCAGTTCAGAAAGAATGACAATTGCGGTATGAAGTCGCGTACGAATGACTATTCTCCCGGAGGGTATCTGAATAAAAAGGGTGTATCGCCGGGGTATAATTACACAGTGCTCAGCTATCCGAAAAGTTATCCCTGGCCGGTTATCCGCCTGGCTGAATTGTATCTGAACTATGCGGAAGCGTTGATCGAACAGCCCAGTCCGGATCTTGCGACGGCCCGTACTTATATAGATAAAGTGCGTAATCGCGCAGGGTTGGCCAATGTCGCAACATCCTGGGCTTCCGATAAAATCAATGCTAACGGCTGGAATTGCAATACGGTGGAAGGCATGCGTGAAATCGTGCGCCGCGAACGCACCATCGAGTTCTATCTGGAGAACCAGCGTTTCTGGGATTTGCGCCGCTGGGCGATTGCCGACCGGTTCCTGAACGAAAGTCCGCAGGGACTGAATGTCACAGGAGAAACGGATGCCGAATTTTTCCAGGTGAAAACCTTGGCCTTCGTTCGTAGTTTCAGAACGCCGGCTCACTTCCTGATGCCGATTCCGAGTACGGAAATCGACAAGGTGGAGGGAGTGATCGTACAGAATCCGGGATATTAGGCGGATGATGTGGTTTTAATAAACAAATAAAAGAAATACAGGATATTATGAAGAAATTATATATCATTTCATTACTGGCTTGTGTTTTGGGGTTCTACAGCTGTTCGGACGATGAGGTTTCCATCCCGACGCCTTCGGGAATCGCCAATATAGAAGCCGTTCCCGGAGCAGGTTCCGTAACGTTTTACTGGGATTTGCCCGCCGACACGAATTTAATGTATGTGAAGATCAGTTACGTCAATCCGGAAACGGAAGAGCAGGTCGTCAAACTGGTAAGTCGTCACAGCGATTCACTGGTGATCGACAACTTGTTGAAGAGATACGGAACCATCACGTATACTTTGCAGACATTCAACGAAAAAGAAACGCCGGGAGATGTCTATACGATAGATGCGCAGGCGGAAGCTGCCGAGGAGATCATCGTATCAACTCCTGTTGGGGAAGTTGACTTAACAACAGATAAGTTGTTTACTAATGCTCAAGAATATTATGAAGGATCTCTGGCAAACTTATTTGATAAAAAAGTTGCTGACGACAATTATTTCCATTCTTCATATAGTGGTTTTTGTATAGACAAAAAAGGAACTTGGTTTCATGATTTGGGAGAACCGCATTATTTAGTGATTGATTTGGGGAAAGAAGTGGGTGGTTGCAAGGTTTCCTATGCAACACGCAGAGCAGGTGATGCACCTGTGAATCTGGAGATTTACGGGAGCACCTCTTTCGATGATTCGAATTGGTTTGGGCGTGACGATAATAATATAAATAACACGGATTATTCACCAGAGGCAGAGAATGCTATAAAATTGGAGACTTTGAATGATATGGTATCCAATGCGGTATCATGGTACATGTTGCCTAATTTTATTTCGCAAAAACCGTTCCGTTATTTATGGCTTAAACATACCGGGAGAAAGTATTTTGCTCTATCGGAACTTCAAGTGACTTTGTTAAGTGTTAGTATTTACGATCCGGAAACAGGTGAAACGACGGATTTGTAACGTTTTTTCTCTGTTTTAAATAAAGGGAGGGTGTCAGTTTTTTGATACCCTCTCTTTTTCGTATTTCCTGTTGAAGTATGCTTTTGTCATGGAAAAGGTTAAGAGTTGAATAAGTTGAAAAGTTTGTTTTAATACAGAATTTTCATACCTTTGCAACGCCATAAAGGAAACGATTTTTATAAAAAACGTTTCCGTAGGTAAAAGTTTTCAAAATCTGATTTGCATGCACGAGCATACACATTCGAAAGAGGAATTGCTGGAGGCCATATCGGGGCTGTTTCTGACGTACGGTTTGCGCAGCACCTCGATGGATGATATTTCCGCTCATTTGAAAATATCGAAGAAAACGCTTTATCAGATTTTTGAGAATAAGAACGATGTGGTGGAGCAGGTGGTTGCGTACCGTATCGAAAAAAACAGAGAGAAGCATGCTTCCGGCGATCTTTTGAAGATGACGCCGGTGCGGATTCTGTACAGCATCAGGACGCATATCCTGGAGAGTCTGAATACGCAGCTGCCCGCCAACTACTTCGACATCAAAAAATATCATCCCGAAGTGTACGGAAGAATTTTGCGGGAAGAGTCGGAATTCATGGAGACGTTCATGGATGTCGTGCTGAGAAGGGGAGTGGAGGAAGGTTTTTTGAGAAACGATACGGATATGAAGCTGCAGACGTATCTGCTGACCAGACAGTTCAGTTTCTTTAAAGAGCAGGAGCTGGCGAATGCGATGGCGTATCCCCGGACCGATCTGGTTTCGATAGTCATCGAGAATTTTATTCTGGCTCTGGCTACGGAAAAAGGAAGGAAAGAGTTCGAGAAGATAAAAAAAGAAAAGAACAGACGGTAATTATTTTTTATTGGCATGGATTTTGAAGGGCTGAGGAGCACATGTGGAATTACAAATAAATGAGATATATGAAAAAAGGAATCGGAGTAATTTTAATCACCTTGCTTTTTCCTTTGTTTTTGATGGCACAGGCAGAAACACAGGAATTGTCGCTGGCGAAAGCGGTGGAGTTTGCTGTTGAGAACAACAAACAATTACAGGTGTCCCGCAAAGACATCGATCTGTACAAGCAGAAAGTGAGAGAATCTGTTTCGCAGGGATTGCCGCAGATAAACGGAAAGCTGGATTACAGCACCAATTTCGGGTATCAGATGAATTTCGGCGGGAATGCGATCAAGATGAAAGACCAGTCGAATGTGGGGGTAACGGTGTCGCAGCTGATTTTCAGCGGGCAGTGGATATTGGGCGTGCAGACCAGTAAAATCGCGGAGAAGATAGCCAATCAGCAGGTGGACATAACGGAACTGGATATCAAGGAAAATGTGTGCAATACGTATTATACCGTTCTGGTGAGCGAGCGGCTGCGCGATATCGTGCGTCAGAACATGAGCAACATGGAGGATATTTACAAGCATACCCGGAATATGTACGATGCCGGTACGGTGGAGCTGACGGATGTCGACCAGATCCGCATCACCGTGGGGCAGCTGAAAAACAGTCTGCTGGCCCTGGAGCGGACAATCGAGGTCAGTTATAACCTGCTGCGTCTTCAGCTGGGTTTGCAGGCAGGAAGTGCGGTGAAGCTGACGGAATCGCTGGAGTATTTCCTGAACCGGGAAGATTACGTGAAACTGTCAGTCAAACAGTTTGAAATCAATAACAATGCGGAATTTCAACTGATGCAGACTCAGGAGGAGCTGGGCAAGAAAATGGTGGGATTGCAGCGCTGGACGTATGCTCCGACGATTACGGGCAGCTACGGGTACAATTATAAAATATTGAAGCCGGCGTTCGATATGAGTCCGAAACATTCGGCATCCCTGACGATGAACATTCCTATTTTTTCAGGTCTGCAGCGGAAATCCCAGCTGGAACAGGCCAAAATAGAGCTGGAGCAGACTTCGCTGAACAAGAGCCTGCTGGAGGACCAGTTGAATGTGAATGAAAGGCAATATAAGTACGAGTTGAAGAATGCGACTGAAAATTACCTTTTGCAGAAGGAGAATATCGGGGTGGCGAAACGGGTGCTGGAAAATGCGCAGCGGAAGTATGAGTTCGGAGCGATGTCCAGTCTGGACCTGACGCAGGCCAACAATAACTACCTGGAAGCGGAGAATAACTATACGAATGCGTGTCTGACGCTTTTGCAGGCGGAAACGCAGCTCGAGAGACTGTATAATGAGATGAATTATTAAACGGAGAAACGAAAAATAAATAATACACATGGTAAGGAATATTGTTTTAACCGGACTGACAATAGCGTTATTAACGGGTTGTTCGTCAAAGAAAGAGGAAAATCAGAAAACGGAAGTCGTGGAAGCGGTTCCGGTGAAAGTAATGAAACTGGAAAAGCGGAATATCGCCAAGACGCTGGACTATACCGCCACGCTTCAGGCTGACGAGCAGGTATATTATGCTCCGGCATCGGCAGGCAGAATCGGCAAGATTTATGTGGAGGTCGGCGACCGTATAAAGAAAGGGCAGCTGCTGGTGGAAATGGATCCGACCAATTACCAACAGGCCAAGGTACAGCTGAAGAATCTGGAGACGGAATACAACCGGGCCGTGAAGCTGAATGAAACGGGAAGTATTTCGAAACAGGCCTACGATGCGGCTGTGACGAATTATGAGGTGGCGAAATCCAATTATGAATTCCTGAAAGAGAATACGAAGATGCTGGCGCCTTTCGACGGCATCGTCACCGGCAAATATTTTGAGGACGGCGAGTTGTACACGGGAGCTGCCGCCGGCGGAGCCGCCAAGCCTTCCGTCATCGCCATCGAGAAAATCAATCCGCTGAAAGCCTATGTGAATCTTTCCGAACAGTATTTCCTGGCGGTAAAGAAAGGAACGAAAGTCGAACTGAAAAGCAATCTTTACCCCGACCGGGTGTTTGAAGGCACGGTCA
>CAZYJV010000033.1:0-17386 GCA_964647845.1 uncultured Odoribacter sp. | reverse complement strand
GCAGCACCGGTAACCATGTTCTTTACATAGTCGGCGTGTCCCGGACAGTCAACGTGTGCATAGTGACGGCTTGCGGTTGAATACTCTACGTGAGCGGTGTTGATCGTGATACCTCTCTCTTTTTCCTCCGGAGCGTTGTCGATAGAATCGAAAGAACGCAACTCAGAAAGACCTTTTTTTGCCAATACCGTCGTAATAGCAGCGGTCAATGTCGTTTTACCGTGGTCAACGTGACCGATAGTACCGATATTTACGTGCGGTTTTGACCTGTCAAACTTTTCTTTAGCCATGACTTTAAAACTTTTTTATTATTAAACAATTTATCTCGAATAACTCTTCTTTTCAACAAAACTAAGATTTTCAGACACTTACACACAACAAGCACCGTCAAACCATACTTTTAAGCGTGCAAATATAAACAAATAATTCTGTTCTGCAAAATTATTTATCCGAATCTACTTACCGTCTTTATTTTTCCCGCTCTTTTTCCTTGATTTTCACCAGCTGGCGTTTAATCACATCATAGAGTTCATCGACGGCATCTTCGAATTTTCTTGCGTTTTTCTTCGCGAAAACATCCTGTCCTTTGATACCGACATTCACTTCCACCACCTTATTTTCAAGATTTTCATCTTTTTCCAGTTTCAACGTAACGTCGATACCCAGAATGGCGTCGTTATACTTATCCAGTTTGGACAATTTCTTCTGGATAAAATCCTCCAACTGCGAACTTGCCGAAAAACCGACCGGATTAATTCTTACTTCCATAGTCATTCCTCCTTTAATTTTAAGCCCTTGGATGAGCCTGGTTAAACACCTTGATCAAACTTTCAAAAGAATTATGGGTATACACTTGCGTGGCAGACAGGTCCGAATGTCCCAGCAACTCCCGGATCGCCTCGATGCAAGCCCCGTTATTGAGCAGCTGCGTCGCAAACGTATGGCGCAACACGTGCGGGCTTTTTTTGGACAGGGTCGTAAACATCCCCAGGTATTTTTCGACCAGACGATAAATGAATTTATCATAGACAGGTTTTCCCTTGTCCGTAACGAAAAAATAGCCATGCTCTCCGGAAACGACCTCTTTCCTCAACTCCATGTAGCACTTCATATCCTCCACCAATTCGTCGGCCAGGGGCAGCAACCGCTGTTTATTCCCCTTTCCCGTAACGACGATGCTTTTGGCGGAGAAATCGATATCCCGAAGCCGCAATCCCACCAGTTCCGAACGCCGCATCCCGGTATAATAAGCCATCAGCAGCACCAGACGGTCCCTCAGTTCATGAAAACCGCCCTGCAGCTCTTCCGCATCCAGCATGTTGTCCATCTGGTAATCCGGTACGAATACCGGCAAACGGCGACCCGTTTTAGGCATTACGACAATCTCCGTCGGATCCTCCGTCACCGTCCCTTCCTTCATCAAAAACCGGAAAAATGTCCGCAGCGTGCTCAGCTTGCGCCTCACCGTCGTCACGGTCTTCCCCTCCGACATTTTAATCATCACCCACTCCCGGACGATCTTCGGGGTTACATCGCCGAAGCCCCGGATGTCGTTAATCGTGCCGCAATACGTCAAAAATTGCTCCAGATCTTTCTTATAAGCAAGCAATGTCAGAGAAGAATATCTCTTTTCATCTTTCAGATAATCCAGAAATGGCTCAATGCTCATAAACCGTTTTATTAAAACCCTTTTCAGCTACCCAATTTAATTCTTTCCCCCGGAAAAAACAAATACCGGATGAAAAAATCAATCTTCTGCAATCTGCAGGCTCTGCTTGTAGATAGCTTTCAGTTTCTGCTGTCTGTTGATTATCGAAGGTTTGGTGAAAGCCTGACGGTCTCTCAGCTCTTTAATAATCCCGGTTTTCTCGAATTTTCTCTTGAATTTCTTTAAGGCTCTCTCGATATTCTCGCCTTCTTTTAAAGGTACAATAATCATAATCTTTTTTATTAATAGTTTATATTTCAAAATCTCTTCTCTCCCCACACCTCTTTTATTCCGTATAAAACGGAAAAACTCCGGACAAGTGCCGTTTTCGGACACCTTTTCCTAATTTTTCAGAAATCGCTGTATCCCCGGAATAAATTCACCCCCTTTCCAAGAGTCTTGATTTATAATGTATTAATTTTTTAAAATAGTGACCGCAAAGATAGAATAAAAATCTTAAAACTTACTTCATCCGGCATTTTTTTCTTCCTTTCCTTCTTCTGCACGGCGTCTTCATCGGCAGCTCCTTGTCATCCAGTTTTCCCCACTGCTCCGCTTCCCCCGCCAAAACGAAATCCAGAAAACGGGAGGCCAGGTCCACTTTGAAAACCTTTACCATCACCTGTTTTCCCAAATAAAAACTTCTCCCGAAATTCCGTCCCACCATCCGGTACGCCTTTTCCTGAAATTCATAATAATCATCCCTCATATTCAGAATCGACACCAGACCTTCGCACCGGATGTCATCCAGTTCCACGTAGAAACCCCACCGCACGATTTCCGTAATCTTTCCGCTCCACTCCATCCCGATGTGCTCTCCCAGATACTCCAACTGCTTGTAACGCACCGACGCCCGTTCCGCATTTTCGGCAATGACCTCCATTTCCGACACATGCCGGCATATTTCCCAGTATTTGTCCCGCCGGACGGAACGCCCCCCCTTCAGGTAATGATCCAGCAAACGATGCACCACCAGATCGGAATAGCGGCGGATCGGCGAAGTGAAATGCGTATAATAATCGAAAGCCAGTCCGTAATGTCCGATATTATCGACGGAATAAGCCGCTTTGGCCAATGTGCGTATGAACAGACCCTCGACCATGGTCCGCATCGGCACCGGACTGATTTGACGTATCAGCTTCGCCAGCGAGATCGGACGCCTTTCCAGCAGCTTGCCCTGAATTCTCAGGCCCATTCTTCCGGCCAAATGGCGGAAAATATGCAAGCGGTCCACTGTCGGCACCCCGTGTGTCCGATAAATAAAGACCGCCTCCCTCTTTCTCTCCTTTCCGATCGTCTCCGCAATGATTCTGTTAGCCAGCAACATCCATTCCTCAATCATCCGGTTCGAGTCTTTCATCTCTTTCAGATAAACCCGCACAGGCTTTCCTTCTTCATTCAAATCGAAGCACACTTCCGGCTGATTAAAGCACAAGGCCCCCTTTTCATCTCGGACTTTTCTCATTTTTTCAGCCAGACGATGAAGGATTTTCATGGCCTCCCGACACGGATGAGTCCGGCCCTCGATGATTTTCTGCGCCTCCTCGTAAGAAAAACGATAATCGGAACAGATGACCGTCCTGCCAATCCATTTCTCCGCCACGTTCCCCTCCCGGTCCACTTTCACGATCACGGAATAGCACAAGCGGTCCTGATGGGGATTGAGAGAACAGACCCCGTTCGACAGCCTTTCCGGCAGCATCGGAAGCGTGCACCCGGCCAGATAAACGGAATGAGCCCTGGCGTAGGCCTCCTTGTCCAGAAGCGTCGACGGCCGCACGTAATAACTGACATCGGCGATATGGATTCCGACTTCATAAAGCCCCTCCGCCCCCTCTCTGAACGACAAAGCATCGTCGAAATCCTGCGCATCCTGCGGATCCACGGTAAACGTCAGCAAATCCCTACAATCCAGTCTTCTGAGATATTCATCCGCCGGTATTTCCGCCCGTATCCTTTCAGCCGCACGCAGTACATTCGGAGGGAAATCCGACGCCAGATCGAACTCCGCCATGATCGCATTCATCTCCATCCTCCCGTCCCCCGGCCGTCCCAATATCTTAAGCACCCGCCCCTCCGGATTCTTTCTTTTCTTCGGCCAGCTCACGATCTCCACCAGCACCTTGTCTCCGGTCTGTGCGGCACCGATGCCGGAGGAGGGTATATATACGTCGTAAGGCACCTGATTGCCTGTCGGAATCAAAAAAGCGAAACCGGTCTGGCAATAAATGATTCCGACGAACAGCGATTTTTTCTTATGAAGAATCTCCTCCACCTTGCCGCTCAGCATTCCGGGGAAACCGTCCGCATATACCAGCACCTTGACGGTATCCCCGCTCAATGCGTGCTTCAGCCCCGTAAAAGGCACGAATATCTTTTCCTTAAACTCCCGACTTCTGATATAGGCGGAACCGCTTCTGTTCAGCTCCACCACGCCCGTCGCATATACTCCCTCCCGCTTGTACTGAAACGTCCCCTGCCTCACCTCGTTGATTTCCCCCAGGTCTTTCAAAGCCAGCAAGGTTTCTTTCAGCCTGCTCTTCCCCTCCTGGCTCTTCACGCCCAGGCTCTTTATAAAATCCCGGTAGGTATACCCGCGCGTCTTATGCCGTTCCAAGACGTTCAGGACATACTCCCTCCACACGGATTCAGGAATACTGCACTCTTCCTTCTTCTTTATTTTTAACATAAACCAAGCCTTTTAAGGACTAAAAATATAAAAATAATCCAAAAGAGGCAAACAATCCGAAATCTTTCCTAAATATATTTAAGGATTCAGCAAATCTTTGTGATAAAAATTCAGGATGTCGTTAATCATCGTCACATACGCAGCCGCCTTCGCATGGGCCGGATTCACCTTCAGCACGGCGTTGAACTTGTTCAGCGCCTCCACGCTTCTTCCCTCCTTGTAATACAGTTCTCCCAGCAGCAACAGTTTTTCCTCGCTTTCCCGGTGCGACAGCTCCCGCTCCAACACCGCCATCGCTTCCTTGGTCTTCCCCCCGGCGATTAACAGATCGATATCTTCTTCCATTTTATTCCCGTTTATTTTATTTCCCCGACTGAAAAACGATCCGTTTCTCAGTAACATTTCCTGCCCTGTCCCTTACCGCCAGCCTCACTTCATTACGTCCTCCGACAAAAACAGGTTCATCGGTCCGGCAGGTCAGCAGGTCATTCTTCGCATCATACTCAAACAAGCCCCATTTGCCGTTTACCTCTCCGCGATACGCCGCAATGCCCGACAAGTCGTCCCGTATGACAAATTTCAGCTTTCCGCCCGACACCCCCGTATATTTCACCACAGGCGCCACCGTATCCGGAACGACCGTATACCGTCCGATAAAACCGCATGTCGCCGAAACTCCGTTTTCATCACGACGGGTAGGCACCGCCGCAAGCGTTTTTTTATCCGTAACGCGGCAAACGACCGCCGTTTCATCAAAACTCCCCCTCACCTCCAGACGAGCCGGCCCCAGCAAAGGCTGTTCCCGGTCGGAAACAGTAAATACGGTATACAGCCGTCCGTCCGTCAGCGTCATCGTATCCACCGTTCCCGCATACGGCAAAGAAACAAACAAGGCGGACTCTCCCAGCTGCAACTTATATTCTTTCTCTTCGAGCACATGCCTTTTCTTACAGTCCAGCACCTTTCCCTCCCGGGAAGAAACGCTGTCTTTCGCAACCAGAACGAAAGAAAATTCCACTTCGTTTCCATTGATATCCGCCACCTTTACACAGCCTTTCTTTTCCTCCCCCGCTTTCATATCGATCCACCCTTCATCCGCAATCTTCACTCCCGGAATCCGGGACATGTGGTGTCCGAACGTCCGGTACACCGTTTCACGCTCCCGGCGGTACAACTCGAAATCCTTCAATTCATTCACCAGAGGATTGCAGTCAAACAGACAGGTATCCACGACCAGCCCGAATTTCTTTTCTCCGTCCACGCTCAGCTCCATTCTGTAAATCCCAAGCTTATTCCAGGAATCATTCATCACATCCGTCAAATAGAGCCCCACGCCGTTGCGCCCGGGCGCCACCGTTATCCTGCCGCAGCCGTACTTCCGGTTCCCCAGATTCTTCGGCACTATCCGCTTTTTTCTTTCCACGCAGCCGTCCGCTGTTCTGTAATACAGATACAACGCCCGGATTTTCGGAGCCATGTCGTCCTTGATTTTCAGAAACAGAAGCGGATTCAGAACAGCTTCCGTACGGGTATCCCTGTACTCGAAATGCAAATGGGGACCGCCCGAAGAACCGCTATTGCCCGTATAAGCCAGCGTGTCCCCCGGCTGAAAACCTATCCCGTACCCTTTCATATCCAGATCTACCTCGAAGCTTTCCCTTTCATACTGCTTCTCCCGGATAATCCGCGCCACCTCCGGAGTATATCGCGACAAATGCCCGTATACCGTCGTCGTGCCGTCAGGATGCTCCACATACAAAGCATTCCCGTAGCCCACCGGAGACACTTTCACCCGGCTCACCACTCCCTCCGCCATACTTATCACAGGCACTCCGACCACACCGCCCGTCTTCAGATCCACTCCCGTATGGAAGTGCGTCTCCCGCAATTCGCCGAAGTTCCCGCTCAACAGCAAAGGTATCGGCAACGGACTGTCATACAACCGGTTCTGCGCGAGCAACATGCTTCCGCAGCCCAAAATCATAAAAATCGAAAAAATAAAAAAACGAAACATATTCAACCGCTGAAATTACAACTTCGCCCCCGCCGGCATCCGCCCTTTTTCCCACCTAAATAAAACACATTTACCCCACAAATATATCAACACTCTTGATATTTTAAAGAAAAAAATTTATCTTTGTCGGGAAATGCAAAGTATTCGAATGCTTTTGAATAAATATACGGCTTCGGCAGAGGCGGTAATTTATTTCAGGTTAGTAAAAACGTATGACTGGAAGACAGGACGCCGTTTTAAACGAGCTAAAATTTAAGGTTGAAAGGTTAATCAAATTATATATAGCCTCACTTGAAACCAACCGGATGCAGGAAAGCAGGATCAACGAACTGCTGACCGAAATCGGGAATTTGAAAAGTGAGAATAAAATTTTAAATGAAGAATTAAAAACAGCCAGAGTGGCCAATGCGATTTCTGGTAACAACGACGGGAGTTACCAGGCGAAAATGCGAATCAACCAACTGGTGCGGGAGATTGAAAAGTGTATTGCTCTTTTGAACAATTAATCTATGAGCGAGAAAGATTCAACGGTTTCGATACATGTCAGCATCGCTAACAAAAAGTTCCCGATAATTGCCAAGAGTCAGGAGGAAGAGGAGATTTACCGGGCAGCATCGAAACGTATTAATGATATGATTTCAAAATTTCAGGCAAAGTACGGCGCCCAGGCCGATCCTTTGGATTTCCTTTATCTGACGGCGTTTCAGCACACCGTCGCCCTGATACAGGCGGAGAAAAGGAACGATACGGAGCCTGTCCTGAATGAAATTGAAAAAATTAATATAAGACTTGACGAATTCATAAAAGAGTAATCTCTGGCGTTCTTTGAACATATCTTTAAAAGATATTCCCGCATTGTTTCACATTTAAGCGAAAAACTCAACACTCAAACAATTAGAGCGGATGCTTTATTTGCCCAAAACAGGCCTCGACTCTTCGGAGTTCCTTCAGGACGGTGGAAGTTTGAATCAAATGGCAGCTCTACCCGTGTCATTCAGGGGTTTTAATTAAATGAAATAGTGCGGGTTTTTTTGTGTCCCGGACACGGCCTCCTGCCGGAAGGCGACAACAATGCCGGCAACTGAAAAAAGAAAAGATATTACAAACACCATAAATTAATTTAGAGACATGACAAATATAATCATTGCAGGGGGGGTGGCTTTGGTGGCCGGAATTCTGATCGGCTACGTCATCATTAAATTCGCCCTGAAACGCCGCAGTCAGAACATCATCAAAGAAGCCGAGGCGGAGGCAGAAGTAATCAAAAAAGACAAAATACTTCAGGCAAAAGAAAAGTTTTTGCAGATAAAAGCCGAACACGAGAAACAGGCTGCCGCCCGGAACAATAAAATCTTAATGGCGGAAAACAAGCTGAAACAGCAGGAGTCTTTCATCTCCCAGAAAATGGAGGAGATCCAGAGAAAGACCAAGGAAATCCAGACCCAGCAGAGCA
Source organism: uncultured Odoribacter sp. (assembly GCA_964647845.1). Taxonomy (GTDB): domain Bacteria; phylum Bacteroidota; class Bacteroidia; order Bacteroidales; family Marinifilaceae; genus Culturomica. Next base: position 9,522 of record CAZYJV010000033.1, on the reverse strand, counting down.
ACTTCGAGGTGCAGAAAGAATTGCTGGAGAAGAAAGTGGCGGAGCTCGACAAAATCAAGAAAATGCAGATCGAGCAACTGGAGGCCATTTCCGGAATGTCCGGAGAGCAGGCCAAGGAAAAACTGATAAACTCTTTGAAGGAAGAGGCCGAGGCGGAAGCCGTCTCCTATGTGAATGAAATCATGGAAGAGGCGAAAATGACCGCCAACATGGAAGCCAAAAAAGTGGTTATCAAAACCATCCAGCGTGTGGCGACCGAAACAGCGACGGAAAATGCCGTATCCATCTTCCACATCGATTCGGACGAGATCAAGGGCCGCATCATCGGACGCGAGGGACGGAACATCCGCGCATTGGAAGCTGCCACCGGCGTCGAAATCATCGTAGACGACACCCCGGAAGCCATCGTACTTTCCGGCTTCGACCCCGTCAGAAGGGAAATCGCCCGGCTGTCGCTGCACCAGCTGGTGACCGACGGACGCATCCACCCCGCCCGGATCGAAGAAGTGGTGAACAAGGTGAAGAAACAGATCGAAGAAGAGATTATCGAAACCGGTAAACGGACCACCATCGACCTCGGCATTCACGGTCTCCATCCGGAACTGATCCGGCTGATCGGAAAAATGAAATACCGTTCTTCCTACGGCCAGAACCTGCTCCAGCATGCCCGTGAAACAGCCAATCTGTGCGCCATCATGGCGGCCGAACTGGGACTGAACGTGAAGAAAGCCAAACGCGCCGGATTATTGCACGATATCGGTAAAGTGCCCGACGACGAACCGGAATTGCCGCACGCAATATTAGGTATGCAGCTGGCTGAAAAATACAAAGAAAAACCGGATATCTGCAACGCCATCGGAGCCCATCATGAAGAAGTGGAAATGAACACGTTGATCGCTCCCATCGTACAGGCCTGCGATGCCATTTCCGGCGCCCGCCCCGGTGCCCGCCGCGAAGTGGTCGAATCCTACATCAAACGTCTGAAAGACATGGAGGACCTCGCCCTGTCCTACAACGGCGTGGTTAAGACCTACGCCATCCAGGCCGGCCGCGAACTGCGGGTAGTTGTCGGAAGCGAAAAGATTTCGGACAGCGAAGCGGAAAAAATCTCTTTCGATATAGCGAAACGCATCCAGGACGAAATGACCTACCCGGGACAGGTGAAAGTAACGGTTATCCGCGAAACCCGGGCTATCGCTTACGCTAAATAAAAAACAAAGCCATACTGAGAGTCTCCGGGAAAAATCCCGGAGACTTTTTTAAATCATTAACATATGTCCATTCGATCCTCTGAACTGATCACAAATGAAGACGGAAGCATCTTCCACCTGCATTTGTTACCGGAAGATTTGGCCCAAAATGTCATTCTGGTGGGAGACCCCGGCCGGGTGGCGCTGATTGCCTCCCATCTTGATACGGTCGAAGTCAGAAAAAGCAACCGGGAATTCTCTACCGTCACGGGCACTTACGGCGGACACCGCCTCAGCGTCATTTCCACCGGCATCGGTCCGGACAACATCGACATCGTCATCAACGAACTGGACGCACTGGCGAACATCGATTTAAAAACCAAAGAGATCAAAGAGCGGAAACAAAGCCTGAACATCGTCCGGATCGGCACCTCCGGTTCGGTACAGGCGGACATTCCCGTAGATTCTTTCGTTATATCGGAAAAAAGCATCGGCTGTGACGGCGTACTCCGTTTTTACGCCGACAACCGGAAGGTATGCGACCGGGAGTTCGAAGACGCATTCATACGGCATTGTCACTGGAATCCGGACGCCGCACGCCCCTATGTCGTCAGCGCCTCTCCCTCTCTGGTAAGCAAGCTACACACGGAAGGGACGACATACAAAGGCGTCACCCTGACCGCCGTCGGCTTTTACGGCCCGCAGGGACGCACCTTGCGGCTTCCGCTGGCCATGCCGGGAATCAACGACCGGATCACGACGTTCCGGCATCAGCACCACCAGGTCACCAACTACGAAATGGAAAGCGCGGCTATCACGGGCTTGTGCAACCTTTTAGGCCACCATGCCGTGACCATCTGCCTGATCATCGCCAACCGCATAACCGGAGACGCTTCCTCCGATTACCACGGAAACATGGAAAAACTGATCCGTTATACACTGGAAAAACTCAATCGCTAAAACAACAAACATTTATCATTATGATTCAACGCATACAAACCGTATACCTGCTTTTTACCGTCATTCTTACCGCCCTGCTTTTCTTTATGCCCGTAGCGAGTCTGACGGTACCCGACGAGTTCGCCTACCGGTTTTACACGACCAAGGTTGTCCAGGCGGGAGACCCGGAAGTGTTCATCGCCTGCAACTGGATGTCGATGATACTCAACATACTGATTACAGCCCTGAGTTTTCTGCTCATATTCTTATACAAAAAACGGTTCCTGCAATTGCGTCTCTGTGTCGTCAACATCATCCTGCTCATCGGCATGCTTGTACTGATGTGGTGGCAGGTGCGCAGCATGACCTTCGAACTGCACGCCGTCCGCCAATGGGGATTCAGCTTCTGCTTCCCCCTGATCGGCATCATCCTGAGCTGGCTGGCGCTCCGGGGAATCATCCGGGACATTGCCCTGCTGAAATCCTACGACAGAATCAGATAACCGATATCCGTAAAACAAATACCTTCAATTCATGAACAAATTTACTTTCGTACTGCTTTTAGTTTGCACAGGCGCTTTGCATCAGACGTTCGCCTGCACCAATTTTCTGTTCACCAAGTCAACGACAAAGGACGGTTCGACCGCCATCACCTATGCCGCCGACTCCCACGTTCTCTACGGAGAGCTGTATCACTGGCCCGCTGCCGACTGGCCTGCGGGAAGCATGGTCGACATCTACGAATGGGACACCGGAAAGTTTCTGGGCCAGATTCCCCAGGTCAGCCACACGTACAATGTCATCGGCAACATGAACGAACATCAGCTGGCTATCGGGGAAACCACATACGGAGGCAGAAGCGAGCTTCATCACCAGCCGGGAGCCGTCATCGACTACGGCAGTCTGATTTACCTGGCTTTGCAACGCGCCAAAAACGCCCGGGAAGCGATTGTCGTCATGACCGGACTGGTAGAAAAATACGGATATTACAGCGAGGGGGAATCCTTCTCCATCAGCGACCCCAACGAAGTATGGATTATGGAAATGATCGGCAAAGGAGAAGGGGAAAAAGGCGCCGTATGGGTGGCCCGGATGGTGCCGGACGGCTATGTGTGCGCCCATGCCAACCAGGCCCGCATCACGACCTTCCCTTTGGAAAGCCGGGAATCCATTTCCTCCGATAAAATCAAAAACATTTACAACAAAGACATCACCACGGTATACGCCAAAGATGTCATCTCATTCGCCAAGCAAAAAGGATTTTATCCCCAGGATGCCCCCAACAAGGATTTCAGTTTTTCAGACACCTACGCGCCGGTGGATTTCAGCGGGGCACGCGCCTGTGAAATCCGGGTCTGGGCTTTCTTCAACGAAGTCAATCCCAACATGGCCCCGTACTGGGAATACGCCAAAGGCGTCCGCATCGAACGGGACGGGAAAGGATATGCCACCAACCGCATGCCTTTGTGGGTGAAGCCTTCCCGAAAAATCGACATTCTGGAAATCATGGATTTCATGCGCAATCACCTGGAAGGTACGGAGCTGGACATGCGCAAAGACCCGGGAGCCGGCCCCTACGAATGTCCTTACCGCTGGCGTCCCATGAGCTATACCGTCGACGGGAAAGAATACGTGATGGAGAGAACGACCGCCACCCAGCAAACCGGCTTCTCCTTCGTGTCGCAAAGCCGGAACTGGTTACCGGACGCCATCGGAGGCATCCTCTGGTTCGGCGTGGACGATGCCGCCAGCAGCGTTTATTTCCCGATGTACACCTGTGCGACCGAGGTGCCTTACGCCTATGCCGTCGGCAACGGCAGCATGATGCAGTTTTCCGACAAGGCGGCTTTCTGGATCTTCAACCAGGTCAGCAACCTGGCCTACACCCGCTACAATGCCATCCACCCCGAAATCCGGACGCACCAGAAAACCCTGGAAAAACGCTACAAAGCCTATGTCCAGATGACGGATGCCGCCGCTTTAAGCAGCTTTGAAAAAAATCCGGAAACGGCGATCGGCTACCTGACCGATTTTTCCTGCAATACGGGCAACCGGCTGGCAGAAACATGGAAAGAGTTTTACGGCTATCTGTTCACCCGGTTCATGGACGGCAATATCAAAACCCCCGTTCCCGGACAGAAAAATCCGAAAGTGGAAAATCCTTCGCTTCCCGAATGGTATCTGCGCACCATCGTCAACCACATGGGCGACAAGCAGGAAGTAACCGAATAAAAAACTTTTTTTCCATTTGTTTTTTAGTTTTTACTTTTTATTCTATCTTTGCAACCCGAATCGGTATATGCGGAGCATGACTCCGGAACGATATACTGAACAAGAATAACAACGTACGTAATCTCTTACACAAAGCTCAGGCGTAATATTGCGTTCGGTAAACGAATAAAAATGAATACAATGGACTTAATTAAAATTGCAGAACAGGCATTTGCAGCAGAAAATCCGGTTGAGCATCCTTCCTTTAACACGGGTGATACCATCAGTGTACATTACAAGATCATCGAAGGAAACAAAGAAAGAATCCAGGTTTTCCGGGGAACAGTAATCCAGATCAAAGGAACAGGAAATACCAAGTCATTTACCGTACGGAAAATGTCAGGCAATGTGGGCGTGGAAAGAATTTTCCCGTTCAATTCACCTTACATCAAAGAAATCGAAATAAACAAAGTAGGTAAAGTAAGAAGATCACGCATCTACTATTTCCGTGAACTGACCGGTAAGAAAGCCAGAATCAAAGAGAAAAAAGCTTAACATACCTCTTTCAGAAAATAAAAAAAGCTCTGTCGCACGCAGGGCTTTTTTTTATTTTTCCTAAATTTGTCTTTCGGGGGGGCATGAATGCGAACCGGAAAAAACAACATCTGAAAATAAAACTTAAACCGATAAAATATGGAAAAATCAGACATCCTCAAACAAGCGACGGCGAAAGCCGAAAGCTGGCTTTCAGAAGCTTACGATTCCCATACGCGGGAAGCCGTGAAGCAGATGCTTAACTCCTCCGATCCGACGGAACTGACGGACTCTTTCTACAACGACCTGGAATTCGGGACCGGAGGCTTACGCGGAATTATGGGCGTAGGCACCAACCGTATGAACATCTACACCGTCGGTGCCGCCACCCAGGGATTTGCCAATTACATCAACAAAATGTTCCCCGGCGACCAGAAAAAATCGGTCTGCATCGGCCATGACTGCCGGAACAACAGCCGCTATTTCGCAGAAACGACGGCCGCCATTTTCTCTGCCAACGGCATCACCGCCTATCTGTTCGAGAGCCTGCGTCCGACACCGGAAATGTCATTTGCCATCCGGGAGCTGGGATGCAACGGCGGCGTTATCATCACCGCTTCCCACAATCCGAAAGAATACAACGGATACAAAGCATACTGGAACGACGGCTCGCAACTGGTTCCGCCCCACGACAAGAACGTCATCGAAGAAGTGAAACGGGTAAAAGCGGGGGACATCAAATTCACGAGGGTCGACGAAAAAATCATCACGCTCGGAAAAGATTTCGACCGGAAATTCCTGGACACCGTAAAAACACTGAGCCTGTCTCCCGAAGCGATCGCACGCCAACACGATCTGAAAATCGTATTCACGCCGCTGCACGGCACCACCTACGAGCTGGTTCCCGCTTCCCTGCGAAACTGGGGATTCACGAACATCACCACGATCCCGGAGCAAATGGTCACCGACGGCGATTTCCCGACGGTGGCATCCGCCAATCCGGAGGAACCTGCCGCGTTTAAAATGGCTTTGGACAAAGCCCGCGCCATCGACGCCGACCTGGCGATGGCCTGCGACCCCGACGGCGACCGCCTCGGCATTGCGGTGAAAAACGACAAAGGGGAATGGATCCTGCTCAACGGGAACCAGACCAATATCATCTTCACCTATTACATCATCCGCCGGAGAAAAGAACTGGGCCTGATCAAAGGCAACGAATATACCATCAAAACCATCGTTACCTCCGAGCTCATCAAGGATATTGCGGAGAAAAACGGCGTTCCCTGCTACGACGTGTATACCGGATTCAAATGGATTGCGGACACCATCCGCAAAAAGGGAGCCGAAGGCTATATCGGTGCCGGGGAAGAATCTTTCGGCTTCATGCCGGGCTCTTTCACCCGGGACAAAGACGCCGTTTCCTCCACCTCGCTGATGGCGGAAATCGCCGCCTGGGCAAAGGACAACGGAAAAACTCTTTTCACGCTGCTGAAAGAGATTTATGCCGAATACGGTTTTTCTCAGGAAAAAATGATTTATATCGTCCGCAAAGGATTGACCGGCGCACAGGAGATTAAGGAGATGATGGCAGAACTCCGGAACAATACCCCGAAGAGCATCAACAACAGCGCCGTCGTAATCAAAAAAGACTATGCCGATTTGAAAGCGACGAACCTGAAAACAAAGGAGACTTCGGAGATGGATTTCCCCACGACCAGCGATGTCCTCCAGTTCTTCCTGGAAGACGGCTGCAAGATCTCCGTACGCCCTTCCGGAACGGAACCCAAAATCAAGTTTTATTTCGAAGCCCGGGCACAGATGAACGGAACGGCAGATTTCGACCGTGCACAACAGCAGGCCAACGAAAAAATCGCGGCCATGGTCAAAGATCTGAAACTCGAAAATTAAAAAACGAACGAGGCGGGGAAATCTCCCCGCCTTTTTTATTCCCGTTCACTCCCCGTCAAAAAACTCTTCTTTAAAATTGACGAAATAAACCCTTTTCCGGGCCCGGGTCACAGCCGTATACAGCCAGCGCCAGTACTCGTCGTTCAGCATGGCGTCCGGCAGCCAGCCCTGGTCTATAAACACGGCATCCCACTGTCCGCCCTGCGCTTTATGACAGGTCACCGCATAGGCGAATTTCACCTGCAAGGCATTGTAATATTCATTCTCCCGCACCTTTTCAAAACGCTTCCTGCCGGAACGGATTTCCGGGTAATCCGCCTCCACATTCCGGTAAAAATTCCGGGTTTCCTCATAATTCAGCGCCGGATAATCGGAAAACAGCGTATCCAGCATCACCCAAGCGCTGACCTCTTCCTCATATCCCGTCAGGGAAAGGTCGGCACGCACAAAACGGAAGCCGTAAAGCTCCTGCCGCTTCCCCGTCCGGAGAATGGTCGCCACATCCCCATTGGCGATAAAATCGAGATGCTCGTAATCCTTTCCCCAGAAATAATTGTTTTTGACAATCATCACCTTGTCCCCGCTGCAAAAATCATCCTCCCGGTAGAGTACCATCCGGCGGATTCCTTCATTGTAGCGGTTCGCCCGCTTATTGGAGCGACACACGATCATCGTTTCATCCACGCCGAACTTCCCGTAACATGTCTCGATTTCCTCCAGCAGTTCTCCGCCCCCGATCCTGTACACATCGGGGAAAGAGGCGGCATGCAACTTCAGGTCCATCCTCCCCGTTCCTATCAGGTTGCGCACCGCCGTCGCATTGCAGAGTATTCCCGATTCCTCCGCCTGACGCATAACCTCCGTCAGATGCGCCTCATACACCTCCGCATTATACAACATGCGCAGGACCTCCGGCTCCAGTGCCGGACTCATGTCCAACCCCACCGGAGGCAGCTGGGCCTCATCTCCGATCAACACCAGGCGGTTGTTCCTGCCGTTATAAACGTATTCCACCAGATCGTCCAGCAAATGACCGCTCCCGAAATTGCTCTCCTCCATCGTATTGGAAATCATCGAAGCCTCATCCACAAAAAAAAGCGTATTCGCCCCCGGATTAAATCCCAGGTTAAAATCCCCCTCCCCCTCCGTTGCCGCCTTCTGACGATAAATCTTCTTATGGATAGTGAAAGCGGGCTGTCCGGCGTAAGCGGAAAAAACTTTGGCCGCCCGCCCTGTCGGCGCCAGCAATACCACCTTATACTCCATCTTCACCAGTACATTCACGACTGCCGCCACAAAGGAAGTCTTTCCCGTTCCCGCATACCCTTTCAGAACGAACATTCCCTCTTCCCGCTGCTTCAGGAAAAAGTCCGCGAAACATGCCATCGCCTGCTTCTGTCCCGGAGAAAACGGGAACCCCAGACAAGTCTGCACCATATCTTCAAAATGTTTCTGTATCATGGAGAAATTTATAGCGGAAAATGGTCTTTATTTATTTTTTTTCCTAAATTTGCGAGCAGGAATTATTTCCGGCAATTGCGTTTCCATCGTTTGAAACGGGATGCAAAGATACAATTAATCCGTCAGAGCCACAACAACGGCCCGATAGAATGTAATTAAATTCAAATAATTAAAATATGAAAAAGCTTATTATTCAAATCGTATTGGCAGCAGTAATCGTATTTTTGGGTTATCAGTGCTACGAAAGCATCATGGTCCCCCAGCGTTTTGAAAACATCAAGAAACAGAGATACGAAAGAATCATCCAGAAACTGAAAGACATCCGTACTGCCCAGGAGGCTTACAGAGCAGAAAAAGGGAAATACACTGCCAGCTTCGATACGTTGATCAACTTCATAAAATACGACTCCGTTAAAATCATCCGCTCCATCGGCCAGCTGACGGACGAACAGGTGGAAGCCGGCATGACGGAAGCCGAAGCCGTAAAGAAGGGCTTCATTATCCGTGAAATCATCAAAGTAAACGCTTTGGAAAACATCTTCGGGAAGGACTATCCGATCGACAATCTGAAATACGTTCCCTTCACCAACAGAAAATACGAATTCAAGATGGGTACGAATGTCATCAAAACCGACTCCGGTATTGAAGTTCCCGTATTCGAAGCCCGTATTTCCAATACGGAAATCTTTGAAAACCTGGATCCGATCTATCACGATTATATTCTGCAGGACAACGGCGAAAGACTGCGTCTGAACAAATACCCCGGATTGAAAGTGGGAGATCTGAACGAGGCCAACAACAACGTAGGTAACTGGGAATAATAAACACTGCATGCAGAATATCTATTATTTAGATACTAACTTCAGCAAAGAGAATTCATTTCAATATACCTTGTCCATCCGTTATTCAACGGATGGACTTTCGTTTTGTCTGCATGACAACAGCAGGCTGATCGCCTTTTCCCATCAGCCCTATTGTCTGGAATCCCAGGACGAAGTCATCGCGCGGGTGAAGAAAACCATTACGGAAGACGAAATACTGAGACTGAAATTCAAAAAGGTTTATATTTCGCCGTGCAAAAAAGACAAAATCCTCATTCCGGCACATATTTTCAACAAAAACTACCTGTCGGACCTATTCCGCGTATGCCTGCCGACGGAGAAGAACAATATCCTGCTGTACCGGAAAATCAGAATGATGGAGGCTTATCTGACAGAGGCGCTTCCTAAATCTATGTGGGAAACAGTCAGTGCTTTCTCAAACTCTGAGGGGGGTTGGA
>CAZYJV010000032.1:8348-17573 GCA_964647845.1 uncultured Odoribacter sp. | reverse complement strand
AGGCGTATGTGGATTTTACGTTGACAGTACCTAATATGCTTTGGCAGGTAAATTCTACTATTGCTGAAATAGATGCTTGTGGTAATTCAGAAACGCTAACAACAAATTCTGTGGCAGGTGGGGAGACTTATGAGTGGAAATATAACGGAACGATATTGTCTACAACAAATACCTATATACCAGCATTGTCTGATTTTGGGAACCAGGTAGGAGATTGTAATGTCGTATGTACGATGTCTCGTGTTAATTGTAAAGCAGAGAAAACGATAGTGGTGAAGGATCCCCATATAGCAAAAGTATCTTCTACAGGAGTCACAATTGCTAATTGTGGGAAAGCAGTATTTGTAGATGGTCGTGATAATCAGATTTATTGTACAGTAAAAATAGGTGAGCAATGTTGGATGGGGACGAATCTGCTCTATTCGGGAGTAGGAATATGTTGGAATAATGATTGTTCAACATACGGTGAAAGAGGGCGGATGTATTTGTGGGAGGAAGTAATGGGTGGACAGTCGGCAAGTAATACAGTGCCGAGTGGTGTACAGGGAATTTGCCCTGCAGGTTGGCATGTTCCGAGTAAAGCAGAGGCATTGGTGATGATGGATTATTTAAAAGGACAATACAATGTAACTGATGTTCGGCCATTGTTAGCTGATGACTGGCCGACTGGAAATTTTCAGAATATTACGGGATTTACGTGGCGTAGTTATGGATTTTGGAGAGGAGGTTTTAGGGATGGAAGCGATACTCGTTTGGTTTTATCAAGTAAAACAACTGGAAGCAATTATGATATGATGCATAAATCATATAATCCATGTTTTGAGGCAGATGCTTCTTGTATGAATGATCGAAATTATTTACGTTGTGTAAAAGACTAATAATTTAAAAAAGGTACATGTTTATTAAGCAGGTTTGCGAAGAGGTAGAGAATTGGTTTTTAGTCCGTTTTGAAGATGTGAGCAAGAACACTATGTGTAATTAGATATAGATTTTTAAGATTTGGAATCTTAGTTCATCTATACGAATGCAAATGTATAATAAAAAATTGAAAATAAAAATTAAGGATAAGAGGTTTAAAATATGATAGTTATAAAAGCGGAGAAAAGAGTAAAAGAAAGTTGATGAAATAATATTATTTAAAGTAGCACCTGCTTAACAAGCATGTGTCAAAAAGTGGTGCAGAGCGGATGAGGATTGAGTTATCGAATGTTTTGAAGGATGAGAAGGGCGTAAAAATGAGAAGAGATAACTTAAAATTCATTTGTGATGTACTGGAAATTACAAAATGTCGGCAATGGTTTGTTTGCCGGATTCTTAAAAAAAGTATTGATGATGATGTTTGTATTCAATGTATGTTTAGGTCGGATTGCCGCGGTATACGGGAATAATGTCCGTATTAGCGGAGAACCTGAGGTGCAGTTGAATGCGACGTCCGATTCATTGTCGCTGACTTTTACGCTTTCCTGGGATAATTCTTGGCGTGATAATTTCAATTGGGATGCCGTTTGGCTGTTTGTGAAGTACAAGAAAGAGGGTAGCACGGATGCGTGGAGTCATCTGTATTTAGGCACTACTCAGACAGGGACATCTGTTTTGAATATAGAGACGGGCAATACAGGCAGCCAGATAGTAGGTGCATTTGTTTATCCGAGGAATAAAGGGACATTCAATATTGCGGGTGAACGTGTGACGTTGAAAGCTCCTTTGAACGGTTTGAGTGCCTCGGATATTACTGATAAGAACGTATATTTTGCCGTAAGTGCGATAGAGATGGTGTTGATACCTTACGGTGCCTATTATTTGGGGGATGGTGTTTCGAATAACACTTTTAAACGTTTACCTTATTATGGAATTATACCAGAGAATTTAGATATACTTGATTTGAAATCAGGATATGAATATTCTGTTTCTTATTATGCATCTCCTTCTTGTTATGCAACGAATGTTGTAGATCATGTAGATGATTCACGTCATAGTGCTTCTGCTTCTTGGTATGTTAATAATACAGCTCCTTGTTGGTGGAAAGTGGATTTTAAAGTTCCTAAAACTATTCGTTTTTTAGGAATTAGTGGCGCGAGTAATTATCCAACGTATGCACCTAGTGGTATTTGGTATTTAGAAGGTTCGAATAATGATTCAGATTGGATCGTTTTACAAGCAATAGATAAATGGTGGGCACCAACGGTTTCTTATCCTGTTCAGAATTCAGTACGAATATCGAACCCAGGTAGCTATCGATATTATCGAATTAATATTCCTCAAAATTCTTATACAATGGTGCAGAATATTGCAATGAGTGAGGTCGATTTGTATGCAGATGATGCATTATTAGTTGATTCTGAGAATAGTAAAGAGGTCGAGATAAAGGATGAAGAAAAATTGTCTTTCTCTTTGGATTATCCCAAGGGATACCGCGGTTTTTATATTATGAAATATGAATTAAGTCAGGAACAGTATTGTAATTTTCTGAATATGCTTAGCTATACGCAGCAGAAAAATCGAATCGGAAATAATCTGGATAACTTGACACGTGGGGATTATGTTTTTGGTAATAAAAATCAACCCTCTTGCCGTAACGGGATTGCGGTTTTTGCTCACAAGGGTACGTTTCAACCGGTAGTTTTCGGTTGTAATCTGAATCCGAGTGAACCGTTTTTTGCTAAGGATGATGGACAAACTGTGGCATGTAATTATATGACGGGAGCGGATATGTTGTCTTATTTGGATTGGAGCGGTTTGCGTCCGATGAGTGAATTGGAGTATGAGAAGGCTTGTCGTACCCCGAAGCGGATTGTTCCAGGAGAGTATGCATGGAATACAACAACGCTTCAGTCATTGGGGGGACAAAGTGGTCTTTCCGGCAGTACTCTTGGTACGGAGAATGAGATTCCTGTCAGTGCAGACATAAATGCTAATTGCAGTATGCCTTCTTTCGGTCCTGTACGTTGCGGTAGTTTCGGTACTTCTTCTACGAATCAGGAACAAAGTGGGGGGACTTTTTATGGAGTGATGGAAATGAGCGGTAATTTGGGAGAAATGTGTTATAGTGTGATAGGTGGTTCTTCATTAAATACTTCGTCTTCCAATAATGAGTATCATGGAGATGGAGCATTGGCAGCTGATGGAAATTATAATGTGGCAACTTACTGGAATCGTAGTAGTGATGTGACTGCTTTTAGTATTCGAGGAGGAAGTTTTGCATCGCCGGATAGCTTGTTACGGGTTTCAGATCGTAGCATAATGATGTCATATAATGATATGCTTCGGGATAGCAGTGTTACTTTCCGGGGAGTTCGTAGTGTAAGTGGCGGAGTAGATCCCGGGAAAATAGATTGTAAGGATACTTGTCCTGGGTTGATAACTATTAATAGTGTTCAGGGGGCTCAAGCGGATTGTGATTTAGGTTATGAGTGGTATGTTAAACGGCCGGGGAGTTCGGAGTTTGAGTTAATACCGGGAGAACAGAAAGAGAAATTAGTGGATTATGATATTGTAAGTGTTGGAACTGCTTCAACTGTAACTTATACATTTCGAAGAAAAGCGATTTCATTGACAGGAGAGGCTTACGCTGAATTCACATTGACTGTTCCCAATATGAAATGGGATATAGATAAGACTATTGTGGATGTAAAAATTTGTCATACAGAAAAAATAACTGCTACTTCTGTTGTGGCAGGTGCAGATTATGAATGGAGATACAATGAAAATATATTATCAGCAACAAATACCTATGTCCCTATATTGACTCATTTTGGAGATAATTCCGGGGAGTATACGTTGTTCTGTAAAATGTCTTATTCTAAATGTTCAAATAGTAAACAATTGAGAGTTCGGACAGAGATGCCTCCTAAACAAACTTTTAGAACTTGTGGAGATGAGCTTATGGATGATTGTGGAAATTTTTATCCAACAATTCAAGTGGGTAAGCAGTGTTGGATGAAACAAAATTTGAGAAGAACAGATGTTGAACATTGTCCAGTGGGAGACCCTGTTGATATGGAAAAATATGGGGTACATTATTATTGGAAGATAGTAATGAATGGAGAGGGTGCCAGCTCTGCTAATCCAAGTGGAGTGAGAGGGCTTTGTCCGGAGGGATGGCATTTGCCATCTGTAAGTGAATGGCAGGAAGCTATAGATGCTTATGGAGGGGCAAGTATAGCAGGTGGATATATGAGAACAGAAATGAATATGTCTTTGGCGGGGCATGGCTATGGTTGTAGTAATGCTCAGTTAGAAATAGCTGGATTATATGGTTCAACGGAGAATGATGGATATAATAACGGAATAAGATTGTATCTTCATAAAGATACTTCTCCACAAGTAGCCATAAGTAAATATATGGGAATGGCTGCTTACCCTTATTCCTATCGTTGTTTGAAGGATTAGAAATTAGTGCTTTAGAAAAAGATTATAAATTTAGATACAATGTTAAGGAAAGTATGTGTTTTTGTGCTATGGATGTTGATGGTGGTGGGGGGATATGCGCAGACGAAGAGTCCGGGGACATACAGAAGTAGCATACAAGACGGAGCGGCTTTGTCGCCGATTAATTTTACAGTGAGCAGGATTACTGGAGATACTCTTGTATGTGTGGGCGACGATAAAAGTTGGCGGATAAAAGTCACTGGAACCAATGTATACCGGTATAAGTGGGTGAAAATGAATACCCCAGCAACGGAGTTTCCGGATACGTCGGTCTTGAGTTTAAACGGCATACAACTTAACCATGCTGCGAAGTATTATTGCGAGGTGACGGATTTGATGTCCGGCGTGAAGAAATATTCCGATACGATTGCTGTTAAGGTGGTAACGAAACCGAATGTATCCATTGCTGCGACTGCCGATACGGTAGCGGCAGGGGAAGCGGTAAAATTGACGGCTTCCGGAGCGGACAGCTATCGATGGAGTACCGGCGCTTCAACGGATACTATGACGGTTCGGCCTCGGCAGACAATGACTTATACGGTGACCGGAACGAATGGGGGTATCTGTATGGATATAAAGACGAGAAAGGTCCATGTCGTGCAGATGGTGCTGGATTTGGGACCTGATATATACATAACCCAGGGAGCCTCCGTCGGATTGACTGCCCGTACGAATTTAACCCGGATAACGTGGTATCGTTTGGTAACGGGTGGCGGTCGGGTAAATATCGGGAGTGGTTTGTCCATTACGCAATCGCCGGCTGTAACTACCGAATATGAGGCGGAGGGAGAGTTCAAAGGCGCGAAGATCACTGCCCGCGTGAAAGTGATCGTACGTTCGTCGGATAGTTACAGGAGCGGCCCTCAGGATGGATATGCGGAATCGGCCATTCATTTCGAACCCGGTACGATTACCGGCAATACGGTGGTCTGTGAAGGGGAATCCACTGCTTTCAGCATTAAGACGAAAGGAACGAGTGTATATCGTTATCAGTGGAAGAAAATGGGGCCTCCTGCGGTGAATCTCGGAACGGATACAACCGTATTGGTATTGGATAACCTGACAGTGGCGGATACCGGATATTACTACTGCGAAGTGACGGATTTGCGTAATGATTCGACGAAAGCGTCTGACCCTGTTTATCTGGAAGTCGTGCCTTATCCGGAGGCACATATCGGAGCACCTGCGAGCGGGATTGTCATTTGTTACGGCGATTCGATTGTCTTGGATGCCCGGGACAGTGAGTTGGGACGGCCTGCCGGTGCAGTTTATAAATATTCCTGGACAGGAGTTTCCGGGAAGAACGATTCGTCTGTTGTGACGACATATCCTTCTGTTACGCGGGATTATATAGTGTCTGTTTCCAATAAGCAGTGCACGTCGTATGATACGGTTGAGGTCGTTGTTTACCGTCCGCAGGTGGATTTGCCTTTTGATTATTATGCCACCGAGGGGTCGATGACGAGTATCGTTGCCACGACGTCGGATGCGGTAAACCTCGATTGGTACGTGGGGACGGATTTGATACGGTCTCAGAGTTCTGCTTTGCCTTTTGAATACGGCCCCGTGGTCAATGAGTTTACGGTGTATGCCCGTATGAATAAGAATGGGTGTACGGCGGAGGATAGTTGTCGGGTGTTGGTGAAGTCCGGTGGCGGATACAAGAGCGGCAAACAGGATGGATATGCCCAGTCGTGTCTGCATCCCCGGATTATAGATCAGAGCAGCGGGGATATTGCAGGATGCGCGGAGGATAGTGTCATGCTGTTCGTGGATGTGGAGGGGAGCGGTCTGAACTATACCTGGAAAAAAATGGTGGATCACCAGTTTGAGGTGTTTGTTCCTTCCGCCAACAGTCATGTGACAGGTTTGGGGACTGCCGTACTGAAATTCAATCCTCCGGTTATAGAGGACGAGGGACTTTATATTTGTGAGATTAGCAATGAATGCGGAGAGCAGGTATCAGATACTTTTGGAGTCAGTGTGGGGGGAAGACCGGTGTTTATAACGAAGCTGAACCGGGACTGGGAACAGTGTCTGTACGGTAAACCTGCGGAACTGGCGGTATATGCGGTTTCGTTGAATAACAAGGAATTGACCTACAAATGGTATAAAGACGGGAGACTACTGGCGGGAGACGAGTACGAGGGCGCCGGTATTACGGTGGGTATGGAAAGCAAGAATGCGGAAGGGCTGTACAAGGTGGAAGTGACGAATGAGTGCGGAACGATTGCCGACAGTACTTTCTTGCCTGTAGATATTCCGGCCTATGTTCTTTCGAATGATACGGTCATTCATGTCTGTGAAAACGGTACGGCGGAGTTTCGGGTGGAAATCGGCGGCGGCGGAACGTATACGTCTTCTTTGAAAAAAGTGGTGTTCCGTACACCCAATCCTTTGGGGTATGAATTGCAGGATATGGGATATACCGGACAGCATGTATTGATTCCCGATATGGATAAATCCCACGACGGAGAATATTATGCCTGGGTGGTGGAGAATCATTGCGGAGGAGATACGAGCCATTTGATTCGGGTGGTTATAGAGGAACAGCCGGAAGTTGAAATGGTCGGTTCCGACACGACCTTGTGTGCCGGAGAAACCCTGACGTTGCAGGTAAAACTGACGGCGGGAACGGGAGCAATGAATTATGTGTGGTACCGGAATGGAGAAAAAACCGCTTACACCGGTCCGGAGTTAAAGAAAGTGATGCGGGTGGAGGATGCCGGTCTGTATACCTGCCATGTGGATAATTCTTATTGTTTGCCGCCGGTAGTAAGTGCTTCCCGGAATGTAACGGTGCATGACAAAGCGGCGATCTCCCTGAGAGGGATCTATGTGGAATGCGATATAATCAATTCCGAAGGAAAGTATTGTGAAGGTACGGATTTGAAACTGAAGGCGGATGTCCTTTCCACGCAGCATGTGGACAGTATGCGCTGGTATTTGAACGGAGTGCCGGTGCGGGACGATGCGGTGCGCATAAATGGAAGTACATCCGCAACGCTGGCAATGGATAGTGTGACTCCGGCTGAAGCGGGAGTTTACACCCTGCATCTCTACAACGAATGCGGTGAGAGTATACAGGGGAATTTCCGCTTGACGGTGCCTCAACCGGCCCGGTTTGTCTTGAATGAGGGGAATCTGGTGGATATGACGCTGTGTCAGGGGGTAAATCAGGCGATTTCCGTCCAGACGACAGGAACGGCACCTATCCGTTTTACATGGACGCATGAGGGGCGCACCATAGCCGATGGTTATTCCAATACGCTTCAATTGAAAGAGGTGACCGTGGATACGGCCGGGGAATATTGTTGCGAGATTCATAACGGTTGTAATCCGGCACAGAGAAAATGTGCGGAGATACGGGTCACTCATCCCGACACTTTCCGTCTGGAAGGGTCCGGCCGTTATTGTATGAATGCCGCCACGGGTACGGATATTACCTTGAACGGTTCGGATACTTCGACACTTTACCGTTTGTATAAGAACGATGTGGTCGTGGCCATGATTCATGGAAAAAATGTAGAGCCTGCGGGCAGTCCGATAGTGTTTGAGAATAATCTGGCAGGTACTTATTATGTGACGGGAGAAGACGACGAGGATCATTGTGAGTTCCGTATGCCCGGAGATGTCGTCATTCAGGGGGACATCGCTCCGTCGGTTTATGATTTTACCTTAACGAAATCTTTCTGCAAAGGGACCAACGGGGCGGAGCTGACGTTGTCGGGCAGTGAAAATAATCCGGATATTACTTACACCTTATATAAGGTCACTTTGACAGGGGATGTCGTGGAGGCAACTGGACGGCCGGGAGATGGCGACCGTTTGGAGTGGACCGGATTGAGGGAGGGCGATTATAAAGTTGTGGCGAAGAATAGAATTAACGGTTGCGAGGCAGCCATGAACGGACTGGTAAATGTGACGGAGAGGGAATTGCCCGAGATACCGGTGTTAAAGGCGGCGGATGATACGGTGTATTGCAGTGGAACGGCAAGTAATGTAAAATTATACGTGGAACAGCCGGAGGACGGTCTCTCGTATGTATTGTTGAATAACCACGTAGAGCCGGGAAGTATTACGAAATTACCGGAATGGAACCGTGTGCCTGTCGGTTATTATTCCGTATATGCGGTGAATATCTGGGGATGTGAGAGCGGCGAGAGCAACACCGTGCAGGTTAAGGAACAGACTGTGCCGCGTCCTTCACTGACCGGCAGCGACACCTATTGTGAAGGGGATACCTCTCGTCATCTTATAGAAGCGGATAATTTAAGGAATGACCTGGATTATGTAATTTATCGGGAAAGTCCGCGGGATACCTTCGGTTATTTTTCAGGGGTTAGCGGCGGATTGACGATACAGGTTCCGTCTCAGGAGAAGAAATATTACATTCAGGCGACGGACCGGACGCCGCTGCATTGTTCCGTTTTGTCGGATACGGTGGAAATACGGAAGAGTGATTTTGCGATTAGTGTCGTGTCTCCCCAGACTATAAACAATGGAGAACAGGCTACTTTGCATGTAACGATTACAGGGGCTGCCGCTCCGGTGATAGAGTGGCTGCCTGTTGAAAAAATTTCCGGGGCCAATAATTTGGCGACGGTGCAGACAAAACCCTTGCAAAGTGGAGGACCTTTTATAGTTGTTGTAAAAGAGGGCGGGTGTGAACAACGGGCATTGATAGATGTAAAAGTGACAGGGACATCGTTGAAAGTGGATATTCGTCTGGAGGATCAATTGACGTCGGTAGACACGATCCGGATTTGTAAGGGCGATTCTTTGAATCTTTTCGGC
>CAZYJV010000032.1:4927-8248 GCA_964647845.1 uncultured Odoribacter sp. | reverse complement strand
GACGTCGGTAGACACGATCCGGATTTGTAAGGGCGATTCTTTGAATCTTTTCGGCTGGTATGACGGAGGAACAGGAAATTATACCGCGAAGTGGTATGAGGATAATCGGATGATAGCAGAGGGACAGTGGCTCCGGAATTACCGGAAGGACTCGGACGGTTATTTGCACTATGTCGTGACCAGCGGAGGAATAACGGAGAAAGACTCCGTTTATGTACAGCTTTTGCCGGCTCCGGAGCTTCCTGTCTTGGCTGATACGGGTTTGCAGTGTGCCTCCGGAACGGAGTATAGCCTTCGTTTGCTTTCGACCGAGAGCGGTGTGCATTATATTCTGGAGTATGACCGGACGGGTAGTGCTATTTATCAGGAACTTACGCTTACACAACAAGTGGGGACGGGGGGCCGGTTGACGTTTACAGTTGCGGATATAGCACAGTTGACGGGTTATTATCGGATAAAAGCCGTCAAAACGAATTCATACGGAGAGTGTGTTCTCTACTCTTCTCCGGTGGAAGTCCGCGTCGGCCCGAAAATTTATTCGGTATCGGAGAGTGCGACTTATTGCCAGGGAGAAAAAGAACAGGATACGATTCGTTTGTCGGGCAGTCAGACCGGCGTATCCTATTGGGTCGAAAGGCTTCCGAATTTCCGGTTGAATCCGGAATTGGCGGGTAAGGATACGGAATCTCTTTTATTTACCGGGAATTATGGTACGGGTACTTATGTCGTGAAAGCGAAGCTCGGGGTTTGCGAGACGGAGATGAAGGACAGTGTCGTGATAAATGTGAAGAACAGTCCGGCCGACAGACCTTTGTTAGGGAAGGGTTCTTATTGTACGGACTATGGAGAGGTGCCTGTAACTATCGGTGTGCAGAATGGAGAAGCGGGAGTCAGATATACTTTGTATAGAAACCGGAATGGTTTTATTTCTGCGGAGGCTACGGCCACGGGACCGGGGAATATCGTGTTCGGAAGCAACTATCGGAGTATAGGTGAGTATTATGTGGTGGCCAAACGGGAAGATACGGGATGTGAAAAAATATTGACCGACCGGGTATTTATCGGGAATGCTCCTGTACCGTTCCATATTGCCGGGGATGCCTGTTTTCCCATGGGAAGCACGGATAATATTTCTACGGTTAAAGCCTGGGAAGCTAAGGCGGGAGTGCAGTATAGGCTGTATGCGGTGAATGGCGGCTATATCGGGACCTTAGGCGATTTTTATCGGGATACGGTTTACTATACGGGAAGATTGCCCAAGGGGAAATATGTCGTAAAAGCTGAAGTGGGAAGTTGTTATCTGCTATCGCCCGATACGGTGACCATTTGTGAAATACTGGAACCTTTTACGATTGTCGGGGACACCTTATTCTGTGATGTAAGCGATGAGTCCGGAGTGAAAATAGGACTTGACAGCACCCAAGCCGGTGTGAAATACATGCTTCAGCGCCGGAATGAATTGACAGGCGTTTTCGCCGGCATGGATCCGGAAGTGTCTATGACCGGTACAGGGTATCCGCAGAAATTCGATGGCGTGTATAAATCGGGCGTGTATAGGGTGTTGGCGGACAATGGTGTGCAATTGCTGATGAACGGAGAACTGACCGTGAGGGCGAAGCTTTCTCCGGATTATAAGACGCCTCTTTCTTTTACAGGCAATGTATGTGCGGACAGCGTGGTGAAGATAGAATTTCCGACACAGGTCGATGCCGAATATAAATTGTATTTTAATTCTTTTCCCGATACGCTCGATTATGCGAAATTAACGGGAGACGGGACTGTTATGGGCTGGACGTTGAATACCGCCCGATACGGAACTTACAAGATCAGTGCGACATTGGGAGACTGTCAGGCGGTATTCCCGCTGGATATCAAGGCCGGCCATTATCCCGACGAAGTGAAACTGTCCGGGGATACCTTGCTTTGTGCCAATGTGACGGGAGAACTTTATCTGGATCGCTATCAGGCCGATGTGGTATATACGCTTTATTCCACTTCGGGCGATACTTTGGGAACGGGAAAGGTGACAGGAGGGAGATATACGTTTACGAATGTACCTCCCGACAGTACCTATTATGTCATTGCTGCGGACGGATTGTGCGTGCGTCAGTCGAACTACCATACGGTTGACAGTATTCCGGCTACTCATCTTCCCTCCGGATTCGGAATGGATTACAGCAGCTGTACGGTGGCGGACAGCGGCTGGATTGCCTTGAGCGGTTTGGTCGCCTCACAGGAGTATACGATTCGCAGCGCCTCGCTGGCTGCTCCGATAGAGGTCAGTCGTATGAATGGAAATATGACTGTTAAACCATTGCCTTTAGGGGAATATTGTCTGACGGTTCGGGATACCAATTCTGAATGTCCGACCCAGGACAGCTGTGTGGTTCTTCGGGAAGAAGCGCCTCAGGACACGATTATCGGCGATTTTACGTACTGCGGAACGGACCAGGGTGTTGTGCTGCGTTTGTCCGGTGTTACCTCCGGAGCAGAGTATGTCTTGTGTAAATCCGATACTACGGAGCTGGAAGTCCTTGCAGCAGGAAGAAATTCGTTTGCGGGCCTGTACAGTGCGGGTTTGTATATACTGAAAAAGCAGCGGAAAGGAGTCTTCCCGGGATGTATCGCTTACGATACGGTTCGGGTAAACCACCGGAATGCTCCGGTTAAGGATTTGCAGGTAAGAATCGATGAAGGTGCTTCGTGTGCATCCGATTCCCTGACGTTCGGCTTACCGGTATCGGAAGTCGGGGTGAATTATGTATTGCAGCGGGTGCAAGGAATAACGGTAACTTCTCTGGATACGGTATTGGGCACCGGCGGCGGTTTGAATTTCGAGAGACGTCGCTATGCTGCCGGCAATTATCGGATATATGCGGAATACAAGGGCGGCGGTTGCGGAGTGTATCTGGATACGACTTTGCAGATAACGGCCAAACCGACGGATGTGCCGATAGCCGATTGTGCGGAATGTATAAGCGGAGGCGTGTCTTTGGGAGGATGCAGCATTGTCTTGGGCAGAAAAGAAAACAATGTGCGTTATATATTGTATGATGAAAGGGGAGGGGCGCTCGATACATTGAATGCCAATGCTTCGGGAAATCAGTTTAAGCCGCTGGGAGCCGGAAAATATTATGTCGAGGCGGAAAATGTACTGACCGGTTGCCGCGATACGATGACGCACCGTCCCGAAATAAAAACTTTGCCTGCTCCGACACTTTATCCTGTTGTTGCGGCCTGTTCCGATAAAGCGGAGATACAGGTCAGCGGCAGTGATGGGGATAGTGTGAAATATACGTTGTATCGTCAGAATGTGATTCA
>CAZYJV010000032.1:0-4827 GCA_964647845.1 uncultured Odoribacter sp. | reverse complement strand
TGCTGCGCAGCGATACGATAGCCGGTAACATGAACCGGATTGTTTGGGACACTGTCGGAGGCAGCGGCATATCTACCGGGACCTATTATTTGCATGCTTTCAATAATTGTAAGGATACCTTGTTGAGAAGTCTGCAGGTAACGACAGACAGAGTTCCGCTTACCCAGGTTATTGCGGGTAAAGATTTGTTTTGTGAAAATGAAGGGTTCGATATCTGGCTGGAGAGCAGTGAGGCCGGTGTAATTTACCGGTTGGTAATTTTGAACAACGGTCAGGAAGTGCAAGTGGGAAGTGCGACGGGCATAACGACGGGACAACCGCTGCAAATTCTGCCGACCCAAGGAGGACGTTATGCCGTTAAGGGACGTTATCGGGTATATGGAAGATTTGCGGACAGTGATTGCGAGGTGCTGGTCGCTGAGAAATTTTTCTCTGCCGGAACGGTTCCGGACACCAAGCGGCTTGAAGGACAGGATGTCTGTATAGTCGATGGCATGGACAGTATTTCATTGAGTGTCTCCGGAAGACAGACGGGGATGAATTATTATCTGTATTCATTGCCGGGACGGACTGTGTTGGATAGTTTGACCTCTGCTCATCGTCCGGCGCCGGAACGGAATTTTGCCGTACAGACCCAAATAGGATGTTACGGTGCCTATGCTGAGAATCCGGCGGACGGTTGTCGGAAGGAATTGGAGGGAACTTACTGTATGGGCTATCGTCCTGTTCACTATCCGGTAGAAAATCCGGGAGATACGGTTCGCCTGTGCAAGGGGGAGAACTATCGTCCGCATCTGGCGAACAGCGACGCGGGAGTGAAATACTATCTTTTGCAGAATGGCGTGGAGATTGGCGGACCCTATTATGGTCCGGGACGTCTGGAGACGGACAGTGTATTTCAGGATGGCATATATCGTATAAAAGCGGAAAACGGTTGTACGGAGATGATGGACGACAGCGTTATTGTGAAAGTGAATTCGGTACCGCCGCTCCGGATGGCACCGGTACGCTATTGCGAAGGCGGAGAGGGAAAACGGATCACCTTGAACGCGCCTACAGTGACCTATGCCGAATATACGCTGATTCTTCCGGACGGAACGGTTTCGGAAACCCTTCCCGGCACGGGCGGTAATCTTGTCTTTACCGATTTGCAGAAGGATTCCGGTTATTATCATGTGGTCGCAAGGGATGTGAGAACGAACTGCCTGAGCCGGGACAGCATAGAAATGATTATCGACAGTCTGCCTGTTCCTTACATATTGTCGGGGAATCCGAACAATTACATCTGTTGGGAAAGTACCGCTTCTTTGGTATTGGAAGGAAGTCAGACCGGTGTACGTTATATTTTGTATCATAATGACGTTCAGATCAGCGAGAAATTCGGTACGGGCAAACCGCTGACCTTCGATAAAATCCGGCAGCCGGGCACTTATCGCGTGGAGGGTATTTTCACGAATCCTTACGCCTGTATGAGCCCGATGGCGAATGTAATAGAGATGATACAGGCGGACAGCATTCAACGCTTCAGTCTGATAGGAGATAAAACATCCTATTGTTACACGGATGATGCGAAAGGACGCTTGACTCTGAACGGCAGTAAGACCGGTATGGAATATGAGTTGTATAAGGACGGAAAGCCGACGGGCTCGGTATTGTCCGGAACGGGAGGGGCGCTGGTCTGGAACGGATTGGAGGGGAAACCTTGCGATGAGTGCCGGAATGATAATGACGGCTATGAATACTATGTAGTCGGCAGGGATCCGGAGAGCGGTTGTGAACGTCCGATGAAAGGGACATATAAAATCATAGAAGAGGCGGATGCGCACATCACGTATTTCCATCCGAATAAGGATATATTCATTTGCCAGGATTCGAGTGTCGATTTTACAGTTATCGCCACTGGCTGCCGCCTCAATTATCGTTGGTATCAACAGGATGCTTCGGGAACGGTACGTTTGATAAAGGACAGCGACGAGCCTTATTATCAGATCCTGTCCGCTTCAGCCATAAACTACGGGAAATACTGGTGCGAAGTAAGCAACAGCTGTGCCGCGGTGGACGAGACGAGTGCCATGGAGGTGAAAGTGCGCCGGAAGATGGAATTGAAGCCTGATCGTAATATATCGATCTGCGACGGGTCGATACAGACGGTCCGGATGGAGGCTGTTTATTATGCGACGGCATACGAATGGTATAAAGTGGGAGATCCTACGCTCCTGGGAACGGAACAGGTTCTGGAACTGCCGGATGCGACAGCGGAGATGGCGGGAAGGTATGTTTGTGTCGCTTCGAATGAATGTTATACCTTAATCGATACCTGTGAACTGAAAATCGGACTTCCGCCTTCCTTGACGATTGTCAAAGCGAAAACGGACACCTTGTGCAAAGGTTCTTCTTATGCAATGGAGGTCAGCAGTCCGGATACGGTAAAATGGTACCGGAACGGTGTCTACACCGGTTATGACGGTTTGAGGTATGTCATTCCTGCCGTGGATTCGGTGGATGAGGGACACTATTCCGTACAGGTCGTTTCGGGTTGTTTCGCCGTTTGGGAAGACATCAGCGATTTGTATGTGGACGATACCGTTCGGGTGGAAGGCTTGACGCCCGACTCGATTATTCTTTGTGCCGGCAGGATGGCGGATTTGTATATCATGACCAATCCGAGCGACCGGGTAAGCTACCGGTGGGAGTATATGGACGGAGGGGTACGGACCATCGGAACGGATGCCAAAATACAGTACGGACCGATGTCGGCGTCCAATACGGCCTATACGTTCCGTGTTTGGTATGCCAACAAGTGTCCGCAGTGGGATTTGCAGGACCCGACCAAGCCGGCAAATTACAGACAGGTCCGCATCCGGGTAAATGAACGGGCGGAAGTGGAAGATCCGATACGGGAAATAATCGTTTGTGCGGAGAGCGGCAGAGATACGGTAATCCGTATCAGGCACGACAATAAAATCGGCATGCTGTACAGCTGGCATTTCTTCGATTATCAGAACGATACGCTGCCTGTCGCATCGAATGCCGATACGGTTTGTATACCCCTGCTGACACGAAATAGCGGCTACTACTTCTGCCGGGTGAATAACGGGTGCGAAATCGTCGCGACGAATGCCTGCTGGTTGCGTGTGGACAGCGTGCCTGATCTGCAGAACAACTTGCCGGCAGTGGATACGGCCTGTGAAGGTTCCAGGTATGACCTGCAGCTTTCTTCGACGGGCGGTTCGTTGAACTACGACTGGATGATTTCTTACAAGACAGGGCTTACGGAACCTTTGGGACATAATTTTATGCCGAACTATCACAGTACGGGTAAAGTGTCGATCAATCCGATCACGCCGGCTTACGACAGCGCACGTATCTGGTGTCACGTCTATAATCATTGCGATACCGCCGGAGTTTACAGCGATACGCTGTTGCTTCGGGTGCATACTTATAGTGAAATCAGCCTATCGGCGGATACGATTCACGTGTGCGGCAGTACGCCGGGTCGTTTTGTCGTCACGCTGGAAAAAGGGGAGCTGCCGTGGGGGTACAGCTATCAACTGGAATCCGGTGCTGAGATTTTCCGGAATAACCTGACGCGGAGATCGGATACTTTGTCGCTGTCTGCTGCGGGAACCTATCATATCCTTTCTGTCGTGGACGGACCGGGATGTCAGCGCAGGCACGACCTTCCTTCGTTCCATCTCCTTTCCTCTTCGCGTCCGCAGCTGACGTTCGGGCATAGTCGGCAGGTTTGTTTAGGAGATAGCGTGTCCGTAGATATTCATGTAAAGGATGGCACCGGACCGTGGTTGGTTAAGATTGTAGACGGAGAGGCAGGCGGCGCGCTTGCACCGGAAATTTGCGGTTCGAACGGTTTGCAGATGTACGGCCGGGATACGGTGATTTATTTTACTGCGGACAAATCCGCTGCTTATCAGGGAAACTATCTCAAGGATATGCATAGCGGCTGTACAGGCACGCTTCCCGATACGATTGTGACAATAAAGGTGGATACTCCGGCTCATATCAGTTTTGTCACCGGCCCCTGGATTGTAGGACAGTGTCTGGAGAAGGTCAATCTGCGCAAGAACGTATTGAAGCCTTATATAGATAGTCCGGCAAACAGCCTTCCCGATACGCTGGGACATTTTTATGTGAACGGTGATGACCGGGGACGGGACGGCGTGCTGTTGGGAGATGAACTGCATGGTAATACTTGTTACGGGGTGTACTGCGAATACACGGATAGTTCGGGTTGTAAGGTCCGGTCTGACAGCGTTCAGGTTTGCGTGGACAGTCTTCCTTTCGGCGAGATAATGTCTTCTTCCGTATCGTGTGCTTCCGTGGCGTTCGATTTCGAGATACAGCTCAGTCCTGCTGGTCGCATAGACTCCCTCGTTCTGCTGCAGAAACGCTACAAGAAGGGCGGAGCAAAGGATTCGATCCTTCTGCAGTATAACAGTTTTCCGTCTACGGGATTGTTTAAACATCGCCTGAACTGGGGGGATGTGGGCGGAGTGGATTCCTGCCTGGTATATGAGGTGATGGGCATCCGCGACATTCACGGCTGCTGGATGGATTACAGCGTACCGGCTTCCCTGTATCGTGATACGATCTGGCGTCATGTGGATCCCAAGGTGGATGTGTGGGTTCGCCACACGGAGCAGGATACGTTCAGTATCAACAGTCATGAGGAGACTCTTTCCGCCGGAGACAGTTTGCAGGTGAAAGTGATACTGACTGCCGGTCAGCCTCTTTGGTCGTTGCCGACGTTGGGTATAAACAGCATATCGGGCATGGATACTGTTTTCTGGCTGAAGGATACGGGGACGT
>CAZYJV010000031.1:16156-17947 GCA_964647845.1 uncultured Odoribacter sp. | reverse complement strand
AAATTAAATCCATTCTGCTTATTTTATGCCGTTATTCCGGAGATTTATTTTAACTTTGTACTATAATTTAAATATAAAACCATGTTGCCGAAATTTCTTATCGCAGACAATTCGCAGGAATCAATCGATTTGGTCTATGTCGTACATACAGAAAAACCGCGCTGTATTATTGAATGCGGCCTGGACGGATTTTACAGCAACCAGCGTATCTATTGGATCGACGAAGAACCTCTATCCCAGGATGATATAGATACATTGCTGGAAGAAGCAGAGGAGTTCTACGAAAAAGAACTGGACAATCAGGAAGATATTTACGATCATGAAGAAGACATTTAATTTGAACGAGACTATGTATACAAAAGAAGATTTAAAGGAATTTAAAGACCGGGATATCAAACGCGAACAAATCGATCAACAAGTTGAAAACTTCCGGAAAGGTTTCGATTACGTAAATCTTACGGAACCGGCAACCATCGGCAACGGTATAAAAACCATTCCCGCCGATGAACAGAATTACCTCACGGATCTTTATGAAAAGGGTATGCAGAATGCCGAGGTGGTAAAAATGGTGCCGGCTTCCGGTTCCGCCACCCGAATGTTTAAATCCCTTTTTACATTCCAGGAAAAGTATACCGGCTCTACCGAAGATTTTCTCGAATTCGTACAGGATACGGAACCCAACAGCATGCGCGATTTCTTTACACACCTGAACGAGTTCCCCTTCTATTCCCGTTTGAAGAATATCATGTGGGAAAAAGGCAAAGACCTGGATAAATTGCTGGATAAAAAAATGTTCAGGGAGATTCTGGAATACATCCTCGGCCCCAAAGGATTAAACTATGGAAATACCCCGAAAGGCCTGGTCGATTTCCACGTATACCGGGATTTCGTCAGAACCGCTTTCGATGAACATCTGGTTGAAGCTGCCCTCTATTGCAAACGCGATAAAGAAGCCCGGCTTCACTTCACCGTTTCGGCCGAATATGTCGAAGATTTCAAGAAACGACTGAAAAAAGTAACCAAGGTTTTCGAAAAAATGTTCGAAGTGAAATACGATGTAACCTTTTCCATTCAAAAACCTTCTACCGACACGGTCAGCATAAACGAACAGGGCGAACTCGTACGGGATGACGCAGGCAAAATCCTGTTCCGTCCGGGAGGCCACGGAGCTTTGATTTACAACTTAAACGAAATCCATGCCGACATTATATTTATAAAAAATATAGATAACGTAATTCCGGACCGGAGCAAAGGGGATACGATCAAGTTCAAGAAATTATTAGGCGGCACGTTGCTGGAAATCCAAAGCAAGGTTTTCGAACAGTTGGATCGCCTGGAGAAAAAGAACATTGCGGACAGCGAACTGAATGAAATCGAAACTTTCATCGAAAACACGATCGGATATAAAAAAGCGGAAGGATTGAGTTTCGCCTCTAAAAAAGAAAGGATCAAATTCTTGCAAAATATCCTCAACCGTCCGATCCGGGTTTGCGGTATGGTTAAAAACGAAGGCGAGCCCGGCGGTGGGCCTTTCTGGGTAAAGACCAGCGACGGCAGTTCCAGATTAATGATCATCGAATCGGCGCAAATCAACCTGAAAGACAAGGAGCAGAAAAAAATCTTCGACCGTTCCACGCATTTCAATCCGGTGGATATTGTTTGCGGTACCCGCAATTACAAAGGCAAACGATTCGACCTGACAGACTTTATCGACCGAAGCCAGGGATTCATCACAAACAAATCGTATAAAGGCAAAGATATAAAAGTACAGGAACTGCCCGGACTCTGGAA
>CAZYJV010000031.1:0-16056 GCA_964647845.1 uncultured Odoribacter sp. | reverse complement strand
CATAAATTAATCGGCATATGGGGAAACAAAAGAATTATCTGTTGCTGGTCATTAAAGGCTGTTGTATGGGAGCCGCCGATGTGGTTCCCGGTGTCTCCGGAGGAACCATCGCTTTCATTACAGGGATTTACGAGGAACTGATCGATTCCATCAAAAACATCAACCTTCAGGCTCTTCGGTTACTGTTCCATGGGCAATTCCGGGAATTCTGGAAGAAAATAAACGGAAATTTCCTGATTTCCGTGTTCTGCGGTATCGGCATTTCCATTCTTTCCCTTGCCAAATTAATGAATTATCTGCTCGGCACCCATCCCATCGAAATCTGGTCATTCTTTTTCGGTCTGATCATCGCTTCGGCCTTGTTGGTTGCCAGAAAAATAAAAAAATGGGATATTTTTACGTTTTTAGCTTTGGCGGCAGGATGCGTATCCGCCTACACGATCACGGTATTGTCTCCGGCGTCTACTCCCCAAACCTGGTGGTTCATCCTGCTTTCGGGAGCCATTGCTATCTGCGCCATGATTCTGCCCGGAATCTCCGGTGCATTCATCTTGCTGCTGCTGGGCAAATATACGTTCATTATGGCGGCCGTCAGTGAATTGCGCATCGGCACGATCCTGCTCTTCGCCGCAGGTGCGATCATCGGGCTCATCAGTTTTTCCCATTTCCTGTCCTGGCTATTAAAGAATTACCATACCCTGACCATCGCCCTGCTGACCGGTTTCATGCTGGGGTCTTTAAATAAAGTATGGCCCTGGAAAGAATCCCTCGAATTCTTTAAAGACACTCACGGAATACAGCAGGTACTGATTGAGAAAAATGTCTCCCCGACAACTTTCGGAACCTTGCAAACGTGTAACGGAAAATACTTTTTCTCAGAAAATCTGTCAATGCTCAATCCCTGTGAAAGCGGCCAGGCTATGATTCAGGCCGATCCGCTTCTCGGACACGCCGTCATCATGTGCCTCATCGGTTTCTTCCTTATCTGGGGAATCGAGTATTCAGCCCGGAAATTAAAAAAATAAGCCGAAGGTATGGATACATACGGCATTATCGGATTTCCTCTGGGGCATTCGTTTTCCAAACGCTATTTTACAGAAAAATTCCAGCAGGAAAACATCGACGCGGAATATCTGAATTTTGAAATCCAGAATATTTCGGAGATTACAGCATTGCTGTCCAAGCATCGACACTTAAAAGGGTTCAATGTCACGATACCTTACAAACAAGCCATCCTTCCCTTTTTAGACGATATCAGTGAAGAAGCCCGGAAAATAGGAGCCGTCAATTGTGTAAAGGCAATCCGGCAGGACTCCCGTCTCCGGCTGATCGGCTACAATACCGATGTCTACGGTTTTAAACAGGCACTCCTTCGTTTCATTCCCCCAAAAATCACCCATGCGTTGATTCTGGGAAACGGCGGAGCGGCGAAAGCGGTCCGGTATGTGCTTCAGGAGCTTCACATACATACGCTCACCGCATCGCGTACCCCGCAGAACACCGGCGAAATCAGCTATCCGGAAATCGAAGCCCTGCTTCCGGATTATCACTTGCTCGTCAACACGACCCCCTTGGGTACCTGGCCGGATATTCAAAGCAGTCCGACGATTCCCTACTCCCATCTGACTCCCGGACATTATCTTTTCGACCTTGTCTATAATCCGGAAAACACATCCTTCATGAAACAAGGAGCCGCCTATGGGGCGCACACCTGCAACGGCTCAGCCATGCTTCTCTCCCAGGCCGAAAAGGGATGGCAGATCTGGAATTCGGACGAGACGAAACAGACGGAGCGAATAAAATAAATGTCCTTTTGTATCTATTTCCAATTTTTAATGTTATCTTTACTTGATTTTAGAGGCGTAATAAAACAAGTAAATATCAATATTAACCCAACACTGTTGTAACTGTTATAACTGTTGCGACTGTCGTAATTTAAAAATGTACACATGAAAGGACTGAAAATCGTTGTTCTTGCGAAGCAGGTTCCCGACACAAGAAATGTGGGAAAAGATGCAATGAAAGCAGACGGAACTGTAAACAGAGCAGCTTTACCTGCTATTTTTAACCCCGAAGATTTAAATGCGCTGGAACAGGCATTGAGAATCAAAGATCATAATGAAGGCACGACCGTACATATCCTGACTATGGGACCGGGACGGGCCGCCGAAATCATACGCGAAGCCATGTTCCGGGGTGCCGACGGCGGTTATTTGTTATCCGACAGAGCATTTGCCGGTTCAGATACCCTCGCCACCTCTTACGCCCTGTCATGCGCATTGCGGAATTTGTCCGCCGACCTGATTATCTGCGGACGCCAGGCGATCGACGGCGATACGGCTCAGGTAGGTCCGCAGGTGGCCGAAAAATTGGGATTGCCTCAGGTAACCTATGCAGAAGAGATCCTGTCTTGCAGTGAAAAAGAACTCTCCATCCGCCGGCGTCTGGAAAGAGGTATCGAAGTCGTAACCTGTCCGATTCCCGCAGTCATTACCGTAAACGGTTCTGCGGCATCCTGCCGTCCCCGCAACGCCAGAAGGGTCATGCAGTACAAATATGCGAAAGCGGCCTCCGAAATGCAGAATGCCGATGACGACTACATCAGCATCATCAACCAGCGCCCCTACCTGAAGATCACGGAATGGAGCGTAAACGACATTACCTGCGATCCCAAAGATCTGGGATTGAGCGGTTCTCCCACAAAAGTAAAAACGATTGAAAACGTCGTTTTCCAGGCCAAAGAAGCCAAAGTGCTCGAAGCCAGCGACGAAGCTATCGACAATATGATGAAAGAGTTGATTGTCAATCATACCATCGGATAAAACAGCCGGTTTTCATTAACTTTCAAATTATTAAATCAGATTATGAACAGCGTATTTGTATATTGCGAAATAGAAGATGGTACGATTGCCGACGTAAGCCTGGAATTGCTGACCAAAGGCCGTACCCTTGCCAGTAAATTAGGTGTAAAACTGGAAGCCATCGTTTTGGGTTCCGGATTAAAAGACGTGGAAAAACAGGTATTCCCTTACGGAGTGGACGTACTGTGGAAAGGGGATGACAAACGTCTGGCTCCTTATACGACACTTCCCCATACTTCCGTATTGGTCAATCTCTTCAAAGAGGAAAAACCGCAAATCGCCTTTATGGGAGCGACCAGCATCGGACGCGACCTGGGTCCCCGCGTTTCCTCCGCCCTGCACAGCGGCTTGACAGCCGATTGTACCAGTCTGGAAATCGGAGACTATGAAGACGCCAAAACCAAACAGGTTTATCACAACCTGCTTTACCAGATTCGTCCGGCATTCGGAGGTAATATCGTTGCGACCATCGTGAATCCGGAGTGCAGACCTCAGATGGCGACCGTGCGTGAAGGCGTGATGAAAAAAGAAATATACAACCTCTCTCATCAGGGAGAAGTAAAGAACATCGATGTCAACCGCTACGTAAATGCAGATGTCGATTTCGTCGTAAAAGTCATCGAACGCCAAATTGAAAAATCCAGAATCAATCTGAAAGCAGCACCGATTATCGTTGCCGGAGGATACGGCGTCGGTTCCAAAGAGAATTTCAATTTATTGTACGAATTGGCGGAAGTATTAGGAGGGGAAGTCGGTGCATCCCGTGCAGCCGTAGATGCAGGATTCTGCGAACACGAACGGCAGATCGGACAGACCGGTGTCACCGTAAGACCGAAATTGTATATCGCCTGCGGTATTTCCGGACAAATCCAACATACCGCCGGTATGGAGGAATCAGCGATGGTCATCGCCATCAACACCGACAGCAACGCGCCGATCAACAAATTCGCCGACTACGTCATTACGGGCGATCTGAATGTCGTCATCCCGAAAATGATTCAATATTACAAGAAAAACAGTAAATAATTTATAATTCAGAATATGGCTAATTTTTATACAGACAATGAAGATATAAAATTTCATCTCGGTCATCCGCTGATGAAAAAGATCGTGGACCTGAAGGAACGCAACTACACCCAGGTGCAACAGTATGAATCAGCCCCCAAAGACTTCGAAGACGCCCTCGACAATTATGACAAAGTACTGGAAATCGTAGGTGAAATATGCGGGGAGGTCGTAGCTGCCAATGCAGAATCGGTAGATGCCGAGGGGCCGCAGGTAATCGACGGTCACGTAAAGTATGCCGCAGGTACCCAGCAGAACATCGACGTCATCAACCAGGCCGGATTAAACGGTATCTCCCTGCCGCGGGAGTACAACGGATTAAACTTCCCGATTGTACCTTTCATCATGGCGGCTGAACTGGTAGCCCGTGCCGATGCCGGATTGCAAAACATCTGGGGATTACAGGACTGCGCCGAAACAATCAACGAATTCGCCAGTGCGGAACAGAAAGCCAAGTATCTCCCCCGCGTTTCTGCCGGGGAAACCTGCGCCATGGACCTGACGGAACCGGATGCCGGTTCGGACTTGCAGGCCGTACAGCTGAAAGCCACCTACAACGAAAAAGACAATACATGGTACCTGAACGGCGTAAAACGCTTCATTACCAACGGAGACGGACATATCTCCCTGGTACTGGCACGTTCTGAGGAAGGGACCAACGACGGACGCGGTCTTTCCATGTTCATTTACGACCGCAACAGCCAGGCCGTAACCGTACGCCGCATCGAGAACAAATTAGGTATCAAAGGCTCTCCGACCTGCGAGCTGGTATTCAAAAACGCCCCCGCCGAACTGGTGGGCGAGCGCAAAATGGGATTGATCAAATACGTCATGGCGCTGATGAACGCCGCCCGTCTGGGTATCGGCGCACAATCCACCGGTATCGCCGAGGCCGCCTACCGGGAAGGTTTGAAATATGCCCAGGAAAGAAAACAGTTCGGCAAGGCCATCATCGAATTCCCTGCCATTTACGAAATGCTTTCCAACATGGAAGCCAAACTGCACGGAATCCGCTCCGTTCTCTATGAGACGGCCCGTTTCGTAGATGTCTACAAAACCTACTATCACATATCCAAAGAAAGAGCGCTGGATAAGGACGAACGGAATGAAATGAAAGAATACCAGAAACTGGCCGACATCTATACTCCGTTGCAGAAACTGTTCGCCAGCGAATATGCCAACGAAATCGCTTACGATGCGTTGCAGATTCACGGCGGTTCCGGTTTTATGAAAGACTATCCCATTCAGCGTTACGTCCGGGATGCCCGTATTACCAACATCTACGAAGGAACTTCACAGTTGCAGGTCGTGGCGGCCATCCGCGGCGTAACCACCGGACAGTACCTGAAACACATCCGGGAAGTATATGAAAAAACGGAAGTCGCACCGGAACACGAGTATTTGAAAAACACGCTGAAAGGAATGGCCGATACGCTGGAAAGAACGACAGCGACCGTCAATGCCGCAGGCAATACGGAATACACCGACTTCCACGCCCGCCGGTTAGTGGAAATCGCCGGCTATACCATTATCGGACACCTGTTGTTGCAGGACAGCCAACGCGCCGCCCGCTTCCTTAAATCGGCCGAGATCTTCATCAAATACGGCCAGGCCAAGGTAGCCGCCCACGCTGCTTTCATCGACAACTTCAATCCCGACCAATTGGGAATGTACAAAAAATAAATGAAAACGCCCTTCGGGGCGTTTTTTCTTTCAGGTATTAATTATTTCTTAAAAATATTCAAGCCTCCGTTTTATAAGTAAAAAAGAGTTACATTTGACTCATTATTAATTATAACGGACATGAATATCTTAAAAATCTTCCTTACAATCAGCATGCTTTCGGCAGTCTGCGGACTTCAGGCCCAAGGCAACGCTTTATGGATGCGCTATCCGGCCATCTCTCCGGACGGAAAAACCATCGCATTCAATTACAAGGGCGACATCTACACCGTCAGCAGCGAAGGCGGACGCGCCACGCAATTAACGACGAATCCCGCTTATGACGGTCGCGCCGTATGGTCGCCGGACAGCAAAACGATCGCTTTCGCCTCCGACCGTGAAGGAGGCATGGATGTCTATATCGTCAGTGCAACGGGTGGAACTCCCAAGCGTCTGACCTGGAATTCCGCATCCGAAATTCCCGTTACCTTTACTCCGGACGGGAAAAAAATCCTCTACCAGACCAACCTGCTGCCCGATGCGGATTACACCCAATTCCCCTCCGGTTCCCAGGTGTATGCCGTAGATTTAAACGGAGGCAGACCGGAACAATTTCTTACATTCGATGCCTATAACATTCAATTCTCCTCCAAAGGAGACAAAATCGTCTACCACGACAAAAAAGGGTATGAGGACGAATGGAGAAAACATCACAAATCTTCCGTCACCCGGGACGTCTGGATGCACGACCTCAAAACGGGAAAATTCACCAACCTCACCAGCCAGGAAGTGGAAGACCGCAATCCGGTATTTGCCGAAAACGATGAAAATATCTACTTTTTGAGCGAGCGTTTCGGAGACTTCAACATCTGCAAAATGTCATTGAAAAATCCCAAAGACGTAAAACAGATAACCAAACACAGCAAGCACCCGGTACGCTTCCTCACCAAATCCGATGACGGAACGCTCTGTTATTTCTTCAATGGTGAAATTTACACCGCAAAAGAAGGGAAACAGCCGAAGAAACTGAATATCACCATCTTCGGAGACCAAATAGAGCAGCAAGTCACCCCTTCCAACATGAGTAGCGGAGCCAAAGAGATTGCACTCTCCCCCAACGGAAAAGAAATCGCTTTCGTCGTGCGCGGCGATGTCTTCGTTACCTCCGTCGAATACAATACCACCAAACGCATTACCAATACTGCCAGCCAGGAACGCTCCGTCAGTTTTTCGCCGGACGGCCGGACGCTGGTATATGCCGGAGAACGGGACGGAAACTGGAATATCTACACCGCTTCATTGACCGACAGCACAGACAAGCTGTTTACCTATGCGAAAGAAATCAAAGAAGAACAGCTTACCAAAGGGGAAAATGCCAAGTTCGAACCCCAATTTTCTCCGGACGGCAAAGAAGTGGCATTCCTTGAAAACCGCACGGAACTCAAGGTCATCGACCTGAAAAATAAAAAAACGCGCACGGTTTTACCGGCCAAATACAACTACTCTTACAGCGACGGGGACCAATGGTATCAATGGTCGCCCGACGGGAAATGGATTTTGGCCAAGTATTTCGAACACGGCGGCTGGCAGAACACGGACATCGCTTTGGTGAAAGCGGACGGCAGCCAGGAAATCCACAATCTGACCAACAGCGGTTACAGCGATGCCGCCCCCAAATGGATGATGGACGGTAAAGTCATTATCTGGCACTCGGACAGAGCCGGTTACCGCAGCCACGGAAGCTGGGGCGCCCACTACGATATATACGCCATGTTCCTCGACCCCGAAGCCTGGGACGATTTCAAAATGAATAAAGAGGAAGCCGCTTTGGCCAAGGAACTGAAGAAAGAGAATCCGAAAAAAGAAGAAAAAACAGACAAAAAAGACGGCAAAAAGAACGACGAAAAGAAAGCGGAGAAAAAAGACCTTACCATCGACTTTAACAATCTGGAGGACCGCATCGCCCGTCTGACCATAAACTCTTCCAATTTGGGAGACGCCGTTTTAACCAAAGATGGAAACAAGCTGTACTATCTTTCCCGTTTCGAAGGCGGATACGACCTGTGGGTACGCGATTTCAAAGAAGGCAGCACCAAGATTTTATCCAAACTCAACAAATGGGGCGGCGCCCTCGAAATGGACAAGGAAGGTAAAAACCTGTTCCTGCTTTCCGGAGGCCAGATTTCCAAAATAGACATCAACAGCGGTAAAGTCACTCCGGTTACCTACACGGCTGAAATGGAGCTGAAAAAGCCGCAGGAAAGAGAGTATATCTTCGACCATGCCTGGCAACAGGTCGTGGATAAATTCTATGACCCGGCCATCCACAACGTAGACTGGAAATTTTACCAGAAAGAGTACAAACGCTTTTTGCCGCACATCAACAACAACTACGACTTCGCCGAAGCCTTGGGTGAACTGCTGGGCGAATTGAACGCCTCCCACACCGGTGCGCGGTATTACAGCTACAACAGTGCTCCGCAAACCGCGGCATTAGGCGCATTCTATGATCCGGAATACAAAGGGGACGGTTTAAAAATCAAGGAAATCATTGAAAAAGGGCCGTTAAGCACCGCCAAAACCAAAATCAAAGCCGGCGTTATCATTGAAAAAATCAATAACCAGCCCGTCAAGGCAGGCGAAGACTATTTTCATTTATTGAACAACCAAAGCGGAAAACGGGTTTATCTGGATCTGTACGACCCGACCACCAAGGAACACTGGTCCGAATACGTGAAACCCATTTCTCAGGGGGCACAAAACAGCTTGCTGTACAACAGATGGGTAAAACAACGGAAAGCCCTGGTCGACAAAC
Organism: uncultured Odoribacter sp.; assembly: GCA_964647845.1. Classification (GTDB taxonomy): domain Bacteria; phylum Bacteroidota; class Bacteroidia; order Bacteroidales; family Marinifilaceae; genus Culturomica. Next base: position 7,653 of record CAZYJV010000031.1, on the reverse strand, counting down.
TGTCTGACGGGAAAATCGGTTACGTGCACATTCAGGGCATGAACAGCGCCAGCTTCCGTGAAATATATTCCGAAATCTTCGGACGCTACCGGAACAAAGAAGCCATCATCCTGGACACCCGCTATAACGGCGGCGGCTGGCTGCACGAAGACCTCGTCAACATGCTGAGCGGCAAAAAATTCGCGGAATTCCTCCCCCGCGGCCAGTACATCGGTCAGGATCCTTTTGCCCAATGGACCAAACCTTCCGCAGTCATCATGAGCGAAGGCAATTACAGCAACGCCCACGGATTCCCCTGGGTATACAAAGAACTCGGACTCGGTAAACTGGTCGGAATGCCCGTACCGGGAACCATGACCGCCGTGTGGTGGGAAACCCAACAGGACCCCAGCCTCGTATTCGGTATTCCCGAAGTCGGCATGAAAGACAATCAGGGACGCTATCTGGAGAACCTGCAGCTGGAACCAGATATCAGAGTCACCAACGATCCGGCATCGGCTATTCAGGGACGCGACCTGCAACTGGAAGCAACCGTAAAAAGCCTGCTGGAAGAAATTAAAAAATAAATCATCCGACTGATATTCAATCCCCCTTAAAGACATGATGTTTTTAAGGGGGATTTCTATTAAATTTGGGTCTTTCAACAAAATGCCGTACACGAAAAGTTCGTATCTTTGTACTGTTTTATTTATCGGCAAAACAGGAATATGATACCATGAAAGTTTCTTTTCATTCGACCGTATTATTTTGTTTCATCGCTGTCTGTCTGTGTGCCTGTCGCTCCTCACAAACGAAGCGGCCTGTCGTGAGCGTCAGCATCCTTCCCCAGAAGTATTTTGTGGAACGCATCGCCAAAGGCGAGGTAAAGGTCAACGTGATGATTCCGCCGGGCATGAATCCCGCGACCTGCGATTTAAGCATCGGACAACTGAAAGAGTTGTATGACAGCGACATCTATTTTGCCGTCGGGTACCTGCCTTTTGAACACACACACCTTTATCCGGTATTGACCCGCAAACCGGAAATTTCGCTTGTCAGGCACTCGGACAGCTTACAACTGCTGGCAGGCAGCTGCAGCCACCACCACTCTCATCCGGGAGAAAACGTGGACCCCCATATCTGGCTGTCCCCCGTCTACGCCCAACATATCTGCCGGCAGATAGTGGAAACCCTCTCTCTGAAATATCCCGACAAACGGGACTTTTTTACAGCAAATTACAACGAATTGAAAGCCGACATCGACCTTTTCGCCCAGGAAGCGGCGAAAGTCCTGTCCACCCCAAAGAATAGGGCATTCCTCATTTATCACCCCGCTCTGACCTATTTCGCCCATGACTACGGTCTGGAACAAATATCCATCGAAGACGAAGGAAAAGAGCCCCATCCCGCTCATTTGAAAGAGATTGTCGATGAAGCCCGGAACAAATCCATCTCCGTGATCTTCATCCAAAAACAGTTCGACATACAGAATGCGGAAGCCGTCGCCCGCTCGACCGGCAGCCGAATCGTCCCCATCGACCCTTTAAACGGAAACTGGCTGGAAGAAATGTATCGCTTGCTGGAGGTATTCCGCGAAAATTCATCAGATTGATCAACGCATCCCTATGTCTACGATTTTAGAATTAAAACATATTACCGCCGGTTACGATGGGCAATCCGTATTGCACGACGTCAATCTCCGGATCGACGAGCAGGATTTCATCGGAGTGATCGGTCCCAACGGGGGAGGAAAAACGACCTTGCTGAAAATCATACTGGGGCTGCTGAAACCTTATGAAGGAGAGGTCATTCATCATCAGGCCAAACACAATCTTTTCGGTTACCTTCCGCAAAACAGCCGTTTCGACCGCCATTTCCCTATCAGCGTCACGGAAGTGGTCCTTTCCGGACTATTGTCGGAAAAAGGATTGAAAGGCAGTTACACCCGGGAAGACCGGAAAAAAGCCCGGAGGCTGCTGGAAAAATACGGCATGGGCAACTACCTGAACACCCCTATCGGAGAGTTGTCGGGCGGACAGATGCAGCGCGTATTCCTCTGCCGGGCGATTGTTTCCTCACCCCGCCTGCTGATTCTGGACGAACCCGCCACCTATGTCGATTGCGATTTTGAAAAAGAACTTTACAACATTCTCCGGGAACTGAACCAAAGTTTAAGCATCATCATGGTTTCCCACGATCTGGGAACGATCTGTTCATACGTCAAAACCATCGCCTGCGTAAACCGGGGGCTGCATTACCACAACTCGAACCTGATTTCTCCCGAGCAGCTGAAATCATATCACTGTCCCATCGAATTGATTTCACACGGACAAATCCCCCACCGAGTATTAACCAATCACGAATAGTATGCTGGAATTACTGAAATACGACTTTTTCCAAAACGCCTTGATCACCACATTGCTTATCGGCATCAGCTGCGGGCTGGTCGGCGCTTACATCGTGGCCAAACGGATGGTTTTCATCAGCGGGGGCATTACCCACGCGTCTTTCGGCGGATTGGGTTTTTCTTATTTCATCGGCCTGTCCCCTATGGCGGGAGCTACCTTTTTCGCCGTCTCCTCCGCTTTGGGCATACTTTGGCTATCGGAAAACAAAAAGATAAGGGAAGATTCGCTCATCGGCATATTCTGGTCTGCCGGGATGGCCATCGGCATTCTGTTCATTTACCTTACACCGGGCTACGCCCCCGATCTGATGTCCTATCTGTTCGGAAATATTCTGACCGTCACCGGCGAACAAATCGCCTTATCGGGCCTGCTGTGTCTGGGTATCATCCTGTTTTTCGCCCTATTCTACCGGCCTCTCTTTTACATCGCTTTCGACAAGGAATACTGCCGCACGCACCATCTTCCGATCCATCGGATAGACATCGGCATTTCCGTCATCATCGCGCTTTGCGTCGTATTTTGCATGAAACTGGCAGGCATCATCCTGGTCATCTCCTATCTGACTATTCCGCAAGCCATTGCCGGCGTATTTTACAAAAACTTCAAACAATTGCTGATAGCTTCCGCTGTCATCAGCAGCCTCGGTTCCCTGATCGGCCTTTTCATTTCCGCCCTGCTGAACCTTCCTTCCGGAGCCGCTATCGTCATCTGCTTCCTGTTGCTCTTCATTATCGCCCGCACCGGAAAAAAGCTGTTGCGATAAGGTGTTTGCGTATTTAAAAGATTTTCGATATTTTTGTATAAAAGCAGTTTTATTCACACGATTAAAAACCATTGATATATGATCTTCGATTTAATTGTCATCGGAAGCGGTCCCGGAGGCTATGTCGCAGCGATCAGAGCCGCCCAATGCGGGATGCAGGTCGCCGTGGTGGAAAAAGCGGAGCTGGGGGGAATATGCCTCAACTGGGGATGCATTCCGACGAAATCCCTTTTAAAGTCGGCGCAAGTGCTGGATTATGCCCGTCATGCAGCGGATTACGGCGTTAAAGCCGAAGCCGCGGAAGCCGATTTTTCCGCCGTCATCGCCCGAAGCCGCGGCGTGGCTGATAAAATGAGCAAAGGCATCCAGTACCTGTTTAAAAAGAACAACATCACCATTCTCCATGGCCGGGGCTCTCTGCTTGCCGGTAAAAAAGTCCGGATAGAACAACCGGACGGTACCGGTGAAACACACGAAGCCAGACACATTATTCTTGCCACCGGCGCCCGTTCCCGGGTACTTCCGACTATCCCGCAGGACGGCAAACGAATCATCGGTTACCGGCAGGCCCTCACGTTAGAGCACAAGCCGGCCTCCATGCTGGTGGTCGGTTCGGGAGCCATCGGTTCGGAGCTCGCGTGGTTTTACAATGCCATGGGAACGAAAGTCACGTTGGTGGAGTTTATGCCCAATATTCTGCCGGTAGAAGACGAAGAGGTGTCCAAACAGGTGGCCCGCTCCTTCAAGAAAGCCGGCATCGACGTCCTGGTAAAATCCTCGGTGGAAGGCGTAGACGCTTCGGGCGACTTATTAAAAGTCAGCATCCGCAACAAAAAAGACGAAATTGAAATACACGAAGTAGAGACCGTATTGTCGGCGGTCGGCATCACGCCCAATATCGAGGACATCGGCCTGGAAGAAGCCGGCATCGCCACCGAAAAAGGGCGGATAAAAGTGGATGATTTCTACCGTACGAATGTAGAGGGCATCTACGCCATCGGCGACATCGTACACGGTCCCGCCCTCGCGCATGTGGCTTCGGCAGAAGCGATCTGCTGCGTAGAAAAAATAGCGGGTCTCTCCCCCGAGCCCATCGATTACGGCAATATCCCCGGATGTACTTATACCTCTCCCGAAGTAGCCTCCGTCGGACTCACGGAAGCCAAAGCCCTGGAGGCCGGTTTCGAGCTGAAAGTCGGGAAATTCCCGTTTACCGCTTCCGGCAAAGCGAGTGCCGCCGGTGCCAATGAGGGGTTCGTAAAACTGATTTTCAATGCGGCCGACGATACGCTTTTAGGAGCCCATCTGGTCGGTGCGAATGTAACGGAAATGATTGCCGAACTGGTTGTCGCCCGTAAGAAGAAAATAACGGGTCACGAACTGATTGCGACCATCCACCCCCATCCGACTATGAGCGAAGCGGTCATGGAGGCGGCAGCGGCAGCCCACGGCGAAGCAGTACACTTATAACCATTTCATAACAAAAGAAACGATGAAGAGAAAAATTTTTACCGCTTTATTCACGACTCTCTGCGCCGGTTTGTTCGCACAGACCGTCACAGAAAAAGATCTGCAGGAGATACAGGCCGGTTTTAAGAAAGACGCTTCTACCCGGGCTATTCAGAATATCCTGACCAATGATAAGAATATCAGGGAGAATGCCCTCAACCGGGAATTACAAGGCAAGATAGACCATTACTTCAAATACCGGGTGAATGTCAAAGGCATCACCAACCAGCAAAGCTCCGGACGCTGCTGGATGTTTACTTCCATGAACGTCCTGCGTCCGGAAATCATGAAAAAATACAATCTGAACGATTTCGATTTCTCTCACAACTTTACCTATTTCTGGGATATTTTCGAGAAGTCCAACCTGTTTCTCGAAAATATTCTCGCCACGGCAGGAAAAGATATGACGGACCGGGAAGTTTCCGAGTATTTCAAATCTCCCGTCAATGACGGCGGCGTATGGAATCTGTATTACAATGTGGCACAAAAATACGGGGTGGTACCTCAGGAGGTGATGCCGGAAACCGCCCATTCCAACAATACCTCGCAGATGACGGGGTTGATAAATGAAAAACTGAGACTGGGCGGATACACTTTGCGGGAAATGGCGGCAGCCGGGAAAAACGCCAGAGAGCTGCAAACAGCCAAAAAAGAGGTTTTAAAGGATGTTTACCGCATTCTGGCCCTTTGTCTGGGAGAACCGCCCCATGAATTTACATGGCGCTTCAAAGACAAGGACGGTCATGTCAAAGAGCTGGCGAATTATACCCCGAAACAGTTCTACCAAGAGATTACCCCTGCCGATTACAGTCCGGACAATTACATCATGATCATGAACGATCCGACCAGGGAGTATTATAAAGTTTATGAGATTCAGAACTACCGAAATACCCTGGAGGGGGTCAACTGGATTTACCTGAATCTGCCGAACGAAGCCATAAAGAAAGCCGCCCTGGCTTCCATCAAGAACAACGAAGCCATGTATGCCTCCTGCGACGTGGGGAAACAATTTCAACGCGAAACGGGTATTTTAGACCCGAACATGTACGATTACGAATCGCTGCTGGGAGTAAAGCTGCATATGGACAAAAAAGCCCGCATCCTTACCCGTCAAAGCGGTTCGTCGCATGCCATGACCCTCGTCGGCTGCGATACGGACAGCAACGACCGTCCGCTCAAATGGGAGTTTGAGAACAGCTGGGGAAGCAACAGCGGGCACAAAGGGTACCTGACGTTTACGGACGACTGGTTTGACGAATACATGTTCCGCCTTGTCGTCCACAAAAAATACCTGGACGACAAAGCCAAAGCGAGTCTGAAAACCAAACCGGTGCAACTGCCCGTATGGGATTATATGTATTGACAATTATGGATTAACTAAAACAAATAGAAATGAAAATCAGCTTTTTACAAGATTTCAAGACATTCGCCATGCGGGGCAATGTTATCGACATGGCCGTCGGTGTGATTATCGGCGGTGCTTTCGGAAAGATCGTATCTTCTATCGTGGCGGACATCATCATGCCTCCTATCGGCTTGCTGGTGGGCGGTGTCAATTTCACGGATTTAAAACTGCAACTAAAGCCGGCGGAGATGGTCGACGGAGTTGAAAAAGCCGCCGTGACACTGAACTACGGGAACTTTTTGCAGGTGACATTCGATTTTATCATCATCGCCTTCTCCATTTTCCTGTTCATCCGGCTTCTTTCCAAGCTAAACCGCAAGAAAGAAGAGGCCGCCCCCGCGGCACCTCCCGCTCCAAGCAAAGAAGAAGTGCTGCTGACGGAAATCCGCGATTTACTGAAAGAACAAAACGGGAAAAAATAAATTCCGGGAATATTACGAAACGAAAGAGTCAGGGAAATTATTCTCCTGACTCTTTTTTAGTCATTCCTTAATGATCAAAACCGTCGCATAGGCGGAAACGCCTTCTTCCCTGCCTTCGAACCCCAGTTGTTCCGTTGTCGTCGCTTTCACGGACACATCTTCGACGCCGATCCCGATTACAGAGGCAAGGCAAGCGCGCATTTCTTCGATATATCCTTTCAGTTTCGGCTTCTGCATGCAAACGATGCTGTCTACATTGCCGACCGTAAAACCCTGCTCCCGAACCAGGCCGACGGTCCTTTTCAGCAGTATCTTGCTGTCGATCCCCTTGAAAGCATCGGACGTGTCCGGAAAATGATAGCCGATATCCCGCAATCCCGCAGCTCCCAGCAGGGCGTCGCAAATCGCATGGATCAGCACGTCCCCGTCGGAATGGGCCACACATCCCTTCACATGTTCCACTTTTATGCCTCCGAGCCACAGCTCCAGGCCCTCTTCCAGACGATGCACGTCAAATCCGATTCCTGTCTTTATTTTCATACCGTTCCGATTATTTCCGCGTCCCCTCATTCCCTTTCTCCGGGATTTTAACCTTTGAGTTTGCAAGATTAACGAAAAAATCGTTAAAACCCCTTTGTACAAAGCATTTCTTCAAAAAAATATGGTGTTTTTATTTTTATCAATACATTTTTGCCTATATTTGTGAACGATTATAGGTGTTAGTTTTTTAAATTAAGATACAGCTAAAATTTACTCAAGATGAGAAAACACAGTGTTTTAATGCTTGGTTTATGTACCTTTCTGCTTCTTTCCGGCACTTCCTGCCAGAAAATAAAAAGTATTTTCGGAGGCGGAAAGAAATCCTCGACAACAGGATGGGCATATAACAATGCAAAAAACGGAGGTTTCGAATACAAGAAGGTAAAAGGGCAGAAAACGGGCCCCGGATTGATTTATATCCCCGGTGGAACCTTTACGATGGGACGTACACAAGAGGATGTCATGGGCGAATGGAACAACAATCCCAGACGTGTCACCATCGCCTCTTTCTATATGGATGAGCATGAAGTCAGAAACATCGACTGGCTGGAATACCTGAACTGGCTGCAGCGGGTTTTCGTAAGCTACCCGGAAGAATACCGCAAGGCATTGCCCGACACGCTGGTG
>CAZYJV010000030.1:0-18001 GCA_964647845.1 uncultured Odoribacter sp. | reverse complement strand
GGCCCATTATGAAGGCCGGAGTAGCGGGATTGCCCTCTCGCACCTGCCAAGTCAGCCTAATTTCGTGTATTTGTCCGGATTCTTCAGGAAAGAAACGATTTCCTCCACTTCCTGTTTGGCTTCTGCAAGCCCCGCTACGTCCTTGAACGTTATCTTGATGTTGGATTCTTTGTCGAACAGCTTGGCCTGCGATTTCCCGACGCTGAAAATACCGCCTCCGCCTCCGGCGCTTTTGCTCATTTTGCGGAAAAAGAAAATCCAGATGAAAAGAATGAGTACGATGGGGAAGAGGAAGTTGAGCAGATTTCCCCAGCCGTCGTATTCTTTTTCATATTCGAGCGTGACTCCGGCGGCTCCCGATATGCTTTGCTGCGCCTCGGCGACGTTTTTCTCAAAACCTTCGAGCGAACCGATGGCGAAGGTGAACTGGGGCCCCCGGTCGTAGTTCTTGAATCCTTTTGAAATCAGTTGGGAGTAGTCCTGTATCTTGTCGGGCTTGATAAAGACATTGACCTGTCCCGTGTTGGTGATGACGATGAATTTTTCGACGTTCCCCTTTTCCAGCATCTTGGTCTTGACCTCCTGCCAGTTGGTTTTTACCGGTTCTGTCTTCATACTGAAGAAGTTGAATCCGATAATAATCAGTGCCGACAGCAGGAATACCCAGTAACTGCTGAACCGGGGCGTTTTTATATTTTTTCCGCTGCCGATGGGCGGGAAATTGAAGTTGTCTTTTTTGTTTTCCTTCTTTTCTGACATAGCTCGTTTTCCGTAAAACAGCCTCAGGCTGCATGCTTGATTAATTGGTTGATTCGATTTCCTTTTTTATGCCGTCTCCCCAAAAGTCTTCCAGCTGGTAATAGTCCCGCTGTTCTTTCTGGAAAATGTGTACCACGACGTTGCCGTAGTCCAGAATGATCCATTGGGCGGAATCCTTTCCTTCGATGTGTATGGGTTTTTCTTTAATCCCGTCCAGTTTCTCCTCGACGGACTCGGACAGACTCGCGACATGGGTATTGGAGGTGCCGTGACATATTACGAAGAAACTGCAAAAACAGTTCGCAATCTTCCGGAGGTCGATGGTGACGATCCGGAGACCTTTGCCGTCTTCCAATGCTTCTACTATTTTGTTGACCAATGCGGGTGTTCTTGCCATTCTTGTCTTCCCCTCTTTTTGAAATGACAAATATACATTTTTATACTCAAATAAAGGGGGTAATTTCTATAATTTTGATTGGCCGCTTCTTCTTTGCAAATGGGAAAAAATGATTAATTTCGGCGTCTCGACTGCGACAGGCGCCGGGTTGTTTTCTATGTTTCATTCAAAGCGTGTTGGTTATGTGTAAATATATCGTCTTGTTATTCTGGGTATTGGCGACATCGGTGTGCGGGGCTGTGACTGCCGGGGGAAATTCGACGGATGCCAATATATACGGTCATGTGGTGGATAAGCATACCCGTGAGCATCTGCCTTTTATGACGGTGTCCTTGAAAGGTACCACCATCGGGGCCGCAACGGATGCGACGGGGCACTATTTCCTGCGGAATCTGCCGGAGGGGAGGTTTACGGTCGTGGTGACAGCCGTCGGGTATAAGAAACAGGAGCGGGAGGTGGTGTTGAAAAAGGGACAGACTCTCGAGCTTAATTTCGAAGTGGAGGAGGATCAGGTCTCCCTTGACGAGGTGGTCGTGTCGGCGAACCGGAATGAGACGACCCGCCGGCAGGCGCCTGCCCTCGTGAAGGTGCTGGATTCGAAACTGTTCGAGGCCACCGGAGCCTCCTGTCTGGCGGAAGGACTGAGTTTCCAGCCGGGGGTGAGGGTGGAGAACAATTGCCAGAATTGCGGATTCCAGCAGGTGCGAATCAACGGTCTGGACGGTCCCTATACGCAGATACTGATAGATTCGCGTCCGGTGTTCAGTGCGTTGAGCGGAGTGTACGGCCTGGAACAGATCCCGGCGAATATGATCGAGCGGGTGGAGGTCGTGAGGGGCGGCGGCAGCGCCCTGTTCGGTTCTTCGGCGATAGCCGGCACCATAAATGTGATTACCAAGGAGCCGCAGCGTAATTCGGCTCAGCTGGCCCACATGACGGACATGATCGGAGGAAAGTCCGTTTTCGACAATGCGACGTCGCTGAATGCCTCACTGGTGAGCGACAACCACAAAGGCGGGGTGTATGTGTTTGCCCAGTCGCGCTCCCGCTCGGCATACGATCATGACGGCGACGGATACAGCGAGCTGCCTGTACTGAAAAGCAAGACCGCCGGCATGAGGTCGTTTCTGAAAACCGGGATATACAGCCGGCTGACGGTGGAATACCATACGATACACGAGTTCCGGCGCGGCGGGAACCTGCTGGAGCGTCCTCCCCATGAAGCGGATATCGCCGAACAGGTGGAGCATGATATCAACACCGGAGGCGTGAAGTTCGATTATTTTTCACCCGATGAGCGTTCCCGTTTTAGCCTGTTTTCTTCCATGCAGCATATTGACCGGGAGAGTTACTATGGGGTGAAGCAGGATCCGAATGCTTACGGAAATACGGCGGATTTGACCTATGTGGGGGGCGGACAGTTCTTCTGGCATTTCAACCGGCTGCTATTTATGCCTTCCGATCTGACGCTGGGGGCGGAGTTTAACTATGATGAGCTGTCGGACCGAATCAAGGGATACGAACGTGATTTTACGCAGCGGACGCGTATTTACAGCGCTTTTCTGCAGAACGAATGGAAAAACGATAGGTGGAGCGTTTTGCTGGGGGGCCGTCTGGATAAGCACAACATGCTCGATCATGTGGTATTCAGTCCCAGAGTGAATCTGCGTTTTAACCCTACTTCCGATTTGAATTTCCGGGCAAGTTATTCCGGAGGTTTCCGGGCGCCTCAGGCGTTTGACGAGGACCTGCATATCGCCGCCGTCGGAGGGGATGTGGCCATAATCCGGCTGGCGCCGGGATTGAAGGAGGAGAAATCCCGCAGTGTGAGCGTGTCGGCGGACTGGTACCACCGGTTCGGACAAGTGCAGGTGAATTTTCTGGCGGAAGGTTTTTATACGAATCTGAAGGATGTGTTCGTGCTGGAGGATATCAGCAAGGAGGACGGCATCATTACGAAAGAGCGGCGTAACGGTTCGGGGGCGGAAGTGATGGGCATGAATCTGGAGGCACGGGCTGTGTTCACCCGCTGGTTCGAATTGCAGGCGGGGGCGACGTTGCAGCGGAGCCGTTATAAACAACCGGAAGTGTGGAGCGAGAATCCGGAGGTGCCGGCAGAGAAGCGGCTGTTCAGAACTCCGGATGTATACGGCTATTTTACGGCATCGCTGAATCCCGGAAAACGTTTTTCCGCCTCTCTGGCAGGGACGTATACCGGACGTATGCTGGTGCAGCACATGGCGGGAGTGATCGCGGAGGACCGGGCGGAAAAGACTCCGGATTTTTTTGACATGGAACTGAAACTGGCATACGATGTGCCTCTCGGTAAGGAGGTTACTCTGCAATGGCATGCCGGAATCCGGAATGTGTTCGATGCCTATCAGAAGGATTTCGACCGGGGCGCGGACCGGGATTCCGGCTATATGTACGGTCCCGGCATACCCCGGAGTTATTATGCGGGAGTGAAAATAATGTTCTAATGATTTATTGTTTGCGCTATGTCATCCGATGCTCATGCACACCACCATCATGCCGATTCGGGAATGATTTCCCTGAACCGGATTTTTGTTTCCGGAATCGTTCTGAATGTCGTTTTTGTCGCGGCGGAATTCCTGGCGGGTTTCTGGTACAATTCGCTGGGGCTGATTTCCGATGCCGGACACAATCTGGGAGATGTGGCCAGTCTGGTGCTGGCAATGATCGCTTTCCGCCTGGCGAAGGTGAAACCTACGGCCAAATATACGTACGGCTATAAAAAGAGCACTGTGCTGGTGTCTTTGCTGAATGCGGTGATATTGCTGGTGGCGGTGGGGTTTATTCTGGGGGAGAGCGTGGAGAAACTGTTGAATCCCCGTCCCGTAAACGGGGATGCGATGGCCTGGGTGGCAGGTATCGGGGTGCTTGTCAATGCCTTCACCGCCTGGTTGTTTATGAAGGATAAAGAAAAGGATCTGAATGTGAAGGGAGCTTATCTGCACATGGCTGCCGATGCGCTGGTTTCGGTGGGTGTCGTCGTTTCCGGTCTGATTATCCGCTATACGGGCTGGTATGTGGCGGATCCGCTGATCGGAATGGTGGTCGCGGTGGTGATCGTTTTTTCTACCTGGGATCTGCTGCGCAGCAGTCTGCGTCTGTCGCTGGACGGCGTACCGAAGAATACGGATTATGAGGCCGTCGGAAAAGTCATAGCTGCGACTTCTGGGGTAGTCGGATTCCATCACATGCATATCTGGGCGTTGAGTACGACGGAGGTGGCTCTGACAGCCCATATCGTAGTGGAGGTGTGGGAGCGCCAGGAGGAGGTGAAGTGCAGCCTGAAGGAGGAATTGGGAAAGCTGGGGATTTCCCATGCCACGCTGGAGCTGGAAATGCCGGGGAAGCATTGCGGTGCATGCGGGGAGGATGGGGAGGAAGGCATATAGACGCGAAGTTTTTTCCTTTTCTTTTTAAACTTTTCCCTTCGGATTACGTTATGCTGGTGTGGATGGGATTCCGGGAGAGAAGGTGAATTAAAAAGAAAAGGAATATGTCGATAAGAGAACAGTATTGGAAATATTCCCTGATAGTGATTATCCTGTTGCTGGGAGTATTGATATTTTTGAAAATCACACCTTTCCTGGGCGGTATTCTGGGAGCTCTGACCGTCTACATACTGTTGCGGCCCCAAATGATATTCCTGACGAACCGGAAGCGCATGAAGCGCAGTCTTATGGCCGTGTTGCTGCTTAGCGAGACCATTCTTATTTTTCTGATTCCTTTGTCTTTTGTGGTATGGATGATGATTGCCAAGCTGCAGGCGATCAATCTGGATCCCAGGAGTCTGCTGGCCGGGACGGAATATGTGGCGGACCTGATTCGTCAGAAGACGGGCTATGAGTTGCTGAGCAAGGGAAATGTCAGTACGATCGTGGCGACGTTGCCGCGGGTCGGACAGATGCTGATGGGAGGAATCACCAATTTTGCGATCAATGTGCTGGTACTGCTTTTCGTGCTGTATTTCATGCTGATCGGCGGCAAGAAGATGGAAAACTATATCAACGGCATTCTGCCTTTTAACCGGGAGAATAAGAAGGATATATTGCGGGAGTTCCATATGGTGGTTCGGTCCAATGCCATTGGGGTTCCGCTGTTGGCTGTGATTCAGGGGATAACCGCTTTTTTGGGATATTTGCTTTTCGGGGTTCCCGGGGCGTTTTTCTGGGGCGTGCTTTCCTGCTTTGCGACGATTATTCCGATTATAGGCACGGGACTGATCTGGATTCCGCTGATTCTGTATCTGGGGGCGACGGGGCATTGGGGGAACGCTATCGGCCTGGCTGTTTATGCCGTTGTCGTGATCGGGAATGTGGATAATCTGGTGCGTGGGCTGCTTCAGAAAAAGATGGCGGACACCCATCCGCTGATTACGATTTTCGGAGTGGTCATCGGCTTGTCGCTGTTCGGTTTTATGGGCGTGATATTCGGGCCTCTGATGCTGGCTTTGTTTATTCTCTGCGTGGAAATATTCAGGGAGGATTATCTGGAAGACTGATTTATTCCACTTCATTCATTTCGATCAGATTGTTAAGCAGCGCATAGACCGTCAGACCGGCAACCGATTTGATGCCTGTTTTCCGGATGATGTTTTTGCGGTGGGTGATGACCGTATGAATGGAGATGTGATGTTCTTCTGCGATTTCCTTGTTGATTCTGCCTTTGGCTACGGAGATCAGGATTTCCTTTTCCCTGTCGGAGAGTTCGTTGGTTTCCGTCTGTTCCGCTTCAGGAGTCGTCGCGTGTGCGAGCTGCAGCAGCTTTTTGACGATCTTGTCCCGGTGTTCCCGGATGTCGATGGCGGCGTGATAATGTTTCAGGGCTTCCGGTTCGACGTATTGGTATATCAGGGCGACCCGCCTGCACGGGTCGGTGCCGTCGAAGATGGTTTCGAGGCAATGCCGGTGTTTGAAATCCACGACCGACGGATTGATGATGAGAATATCCGGGTGGAGGCGGTGGATGTGGTCGGAGTAATGGTCGCAATCGGCGAATACGGATATGATTTCCAGCTCTTTGTACGGTTTTATCAGCTCCTGCAATCCTGCTGTGATGATGTCGGAAGGTTCGATCAGGATGATTTTGTATTTTTTATTTACCATAGCGTTTTTCCTGTTTTTGAACCAAGGGAATCAGTATTCTGTCCTCGATGAGCGCATGTTTGCAGAGGTCTTCCTCCAGAGAGAAAATATTGAACAGCATGCTGGTCTTTTCCAGTAACAGTGCTGTGTCCGGCAGGTATTTGATCACGATGTTTTTCAGGTCGTTCAGTTTGTCTTCGATATTGGTGTGGTTTTGTTCGAAGATCTCGATGGAGTAGCCGTTCCGGTTCGTCTCTGTTTCCATGGATGAGATGTAGGGGAAAACTGTTTTTTCCTCGTATTCGAAATGGTGGATCACCTCTTTCTTGTATTCCTCGAAGAAGCGGTTCAGTATTTTTTGCCGCTGTATGCCTTCGTGTGCCGAAATGACGGCCAGCTGGTTCTGTATCGTGGGCAGCCGGTTGTCCAGGTAGTAGGAATGCGATCTTTTCAGGTATGACAGCAACTGGTGGATGTCTACCTGGTCGAGTTCCTCCTCGCTCGGGAGATAATGGCTGGAGGTGTACACGTTGCAGATCATGACGAACAGCCTGTCCGAAATCCGGTGCTGTTCGCAGCATTCCTGTACGGATTTGTCGCCGAATCCCAGATTCAGCCCGAAACGGGGGAGCAGCAGCAGCAGTCTGTAATCCGTGTGAATCAGATCGGCCAGTTTCATTTGGGGAGTGAAGAGAAATGAATCCATGCTTTCCTTTTTGTTTGAGGACTCTAAAATACGCCAAGCAAATGAAATCTGCAATCCCTATTTATGGGGATTTTCGGGTATTTTGTTTTACCTTTGTTATGTGTTAATGTGTGTCATAAGGATATGGAAAAAAATGCTCAATGGGAACTTGCGCATCATTTTCTGTGTTATACCGGTATGAATCTGTTCCTGACGGGGAAGGCGGGAACCGGTAAAACCACTTTTCTGCGCAGTTTGAAAACAATGTCCCTGAAGAGAATGATCGTCGTCGCTCCGACGGGAGTTGCCGCCATTAATGCCGGAGGGGTAACCGTTCATTCTTTTTTTCAGCTGCCGTTCGGTCCTTATTTTCCGGGAGCCGGGAAGACGATGCGGAAAGGAGCCGGAGGTTTCAGCAATAAGTTCAGCCGGGAGAAGATCAATATTATCAGAAGTCTGGATTTGCTGGTGATCGATGAAATCAGCATGGTGCGGGCGGATCTGCTGGATGCGGTGAGCGATTTGCTGTGCTGCTACCGGGGAGGGGACGAGCCTTTCGGCGGTGTACAGCTTTTGCTGATCGGGGATTTGCAGCAGTTGGCGCCGGTGGTGAAGGAGGAGGAATGGGAGTTGCTGAGGGAGGTGTACAGGTCGCCTTTTTTCTTCGACAGCGTGGCGTTACGGCAGACCCGCTATGTGAGTATCGAATTGACCCGTGTTTACCGGCAGTCCGACGAAGGGTTTGTCCGGCTGCTGAATAAGATCCGGGATAATCGGCTCGATGAGGAAACGCTGTCCGCATTGAACCGGCGGTATATACCGGATTTCAGCCCTTCGGAGGAGGAGGGGTATATTGTTCTGACGACCCACAATGCCCGGGCGCAGCTGATTAATGCCCGAAAGCTGGACGAGATAGACGGGAGGACGTATATTTTTCCGGCGCAGGTGGAGGGGGAGTTTCCGGCTTATCTGTTTCCTACCGATGAGAGGCTTGTATTGAAAAAGGGAGCTCAGGTGATGTTCGTAAAAAACGATTCTTCAGCGGAGAAAAGATATTACAACGGAAAAATAGGCCGTATCGTCTCTGTCGGTCCGGACAGCGTGCTGGTGCAATGCAGCGGGGAGCCGAAGCCCATTTCGGTGAATCGGGAAGAGTGGTTGAACACTCGTTATAGCATAAGTCCGGAGACGAAGGAAATCCTTGAGACCGTAGAGGGGAAGTTTGTGCAATATCCGTTGAAAACGGCCTGGGCGATTACGGTACATAAGAGTCAGGGGCTTACGTTCGAACGGGCTGTCATCGATGTGGGGGCGGCCTTTACTCATGGGCAGGTGTATGTGGCCTTGAGCCGGTGTAAGTCTCTGGAAGGACTGGTGTTGAGTTCGCCTTTGAAAAGCGGCGTCGTGATTCACGACCGGCTGGTGCGGAGTTTTATACAGCAGGTGGAGCGGAATCAGCCGGGGCGGGAGGAGTTGGAGAAGGAAAAGAAAAACTATTATATCCGGCTGGTGACGGAGTTGTTTGATTTCGTTCCCGTATGGAAAGGCATGCAGCGGGTGGCCTGGATTTACGGGAAACATCTCTATCGGCTGTATCCGGAGCTGAGCCGTTTTTACCGGGAGATGCGGGAGCGGAGTCACGAACGGCTGATGGAGGTGGGAGAGCGTTTTAAGGTACAGTTGCAGCGGTTGCTGACGGCTTCTGCTGATTATGAAAATGATAAGGTGATTAAGGAGAGAATCGCGAAGGGGGTGGTCTATTTCCGGGAAGAAACGGAAAAATTCAGGCAGGCTGTATGCGATGCGGCTTATCCGGAAACGGACAACAAGGAACTCCGGAAACAGCTGGGGGAAGCTATGACGCGGCTGTTGCAGGAGCTGCATGTCAAATTGCGGGTGCTTGAATCGGCCGGCGAGGGCTTTTCTCCGGTCGCTTATTTGAAGAGCAGGGCCGGGGCTCTGCTGGACAAGGCGGCTTTGCCGGGGCATAAGCGGCAGGAGAAAACGGAGGTGCCGGCGGATATTCTGCATCCCGCCTTGTACAGGAAACTGTGCGAATGGCGGAAGATGCAGGCCGACAGGCTGAAATTGCCTGTTTATACGGTTTTGCAGCAGAAGGCGCTGCTGGGGATTTGCAATACGCTGCCCGCCGACAGCAGAGAATTGTTGAGGATTCCCGGTATCGGGAAAAAGGTGATCGAGAAATACGGGAGTTGTCTGCTGGAGATGGTGGATGAGTTCCGCGGGATAAAATTGACCCCCGGGCAGGCTTGATTTTGCATTCGCTTTGCACTATCTTTGCCGGAGATAAGGATTTTTATTATGGAAAACAAACCTTTGGCGGAGCGGATGCGTCCGAGAACGCTGGACGACTATATCGGCCAGAAGCATTTGGTGGGACAGGGGAAGGTGCTCCGGAAGATGATCGAGTCGGGCAATATCTCGTCCTTTATTCTGTGGGGGCCTCCGGGAGTGGGCAAGACTACCCTGGCGATGATTGTCGCGGAGCAGTTGAAGCGTCCTTTCTATGTGCTGAGTGCCGTCAGTTCGGGGGTGAAGGATGTGCGGGACGTCATTCAGAAGGCCGAGAGCCAGCGGTTTTTCAGCACTCCGAATCCGATTCTGTTTATCGATGAGATTCACCGTTTTTCGAAAGCGCAGCAGGATTCCCTGCTGGCGGCCGTGGAAAAGGGAACGGTGACGTTGATCGGGGCTACGACGGAGAATCCGTCCTTTGAAGTGATCTCGCCCTTGCTGTCGCGTTGTCAGGTGTATGTGCTGAAGGCTTTGGAGAAAGAGGACCTGGAGGAGCTGATAGATCACGCCCTGACCCGTGATTTTTATCTGAAAGAGAAAAAGATTGCGCTGAAGGAGAAGGAGGCTTTGATTTCGTTCAGCGGCGGGGACGCCCGCAAGCTGCTGAATATTCTGGACCTGGTGGTCGCTGCGCAGCGGTCGGAGGAGATCGTTATCGACAACGAGACCGTGAGGAGAGAGTTGCAGGAAAATCCGTTGATGTACGATAAGGACGGCGAGCAGCACTACGATATTATTTCGGCCATGATCAAGTCCGTCCGGGGAAGCGATCCGAATGCGGCGCTTTATTATATGGCGCGGATGCTGGAAGGAGGGGAAGATCCGAAGTTTATCGCCCGGCGGCTGATTATCTCGGCTTCGGAGGATATCGGGCTGGCGAATCCCAATGCCATGCTGATTGCCAATGCCTGTTTCGAGGCGGTGCATAAAATCGGCATGCCGGAAGCACGCATCCCTTTGGCGGAGTGTCTGATTTATCTGGCGACCTCCCCGAAAAGCAATTCGGCTTATCTGGCGATAGGAGAGGCTATGGCTCTGGTGAGGCAAACGGGAAATATTCAGGTGCCCCTGTATTTGCGCAACGCGCCTACCAAGCTGATGAAAGAGCTGAATTACGGGAAGGATTACAAATACGCGCATGATTTTCCGGGAAATTTTGTGGAGCAGGAGTATATGCCCGAGGAGTTGAAAGACAAAGTGTTTTACCATCCGCAGCCCAATGCCCAGGAGGTGAAGATTCTGGAGCGGCTGAAGCTGTGGTGGAAAAAGAAATATAAATAGCGGTAAGATTTAATAAAATGGTGTATGAATATCATGGAAAAAATTACGAATTCCGATATGTTTTTCTTGCTGGCGGGTCCTTGTGTGATCGAGGGGGAGGAGATGGCACTGAAGATCGCCGAGCATATATCGGAGTTGACGGCTAAATTGGGAATCCCTTATGTTTTCAAGGGGTCTTTTAAGAAAGCCAATCGTTCCCGCCTGGATTCCTTTACGGGCATCGGGGATGTCAAGGCGCTGGAGATATTGGCCAAGGTCGGGAAGGAGTTTCGGATTCCCGTGGTGACCGATGTCCATAGTCCGGAAGATGCCGTGATGGCG
This sequence comes from uncultured Odoribacter sp., assembly GCA_964647845.1. Lineage (GTDB taxonomy): Bacteria > Bacteroidota > Bacteroidia > Bacteroidales > Marinifilaceae > Culturomica. Next base: position 7,128 of record CAZYJV010000030.1, on the reverse strand, counting down.
GCGGAATATGCGGATGTCCTGCAGATCCCGGCTTTTCTTTGCCGGCAGACGGATTTGCTGGTGGCAGCCGCCCGTACGGGGCGTGTGGTGAATGTGAAGAAGGGGCAGTTCCTTTCTCCGGAGGCGATGCGCTTCGCTGTGGAAAAAGTCCGGGAGTCGGATAATCCGAATGTCATGGTGACGGAGCGGGGGACGACTTTCGGGTACCAGGATCTGGTGGTGGACTATCGGGGGATAAAGATTATGCAGCAGGAGTGCAAGTGTCCGGTGGTGATCGATGCCACCCACTCGTTGCAGCAACCGAATCAGGCCTGCGGCGTGACTGGCGGACAGCCGGCGTTGATCGAAACCATCGCCAAAGCCGGGATTGCTGTCGGTGCTGACGGGCTGTTTATCGAGACCCACATGGATCCCGCCCATGCCAAATCGGACGGAGCCAATATGCTGCGGCTGGATTTGCTGGGCGGTTTGCTGGAAAAGCTGGTGAGAATCCGGGAGGCTATATATCCAGGCGGACGACCGTAATGCCGGCGCCCCCCAGCTGGATCTGTTCGTCGCTGTACGAGCCGACGACGAGATTCGTGCTCAGATACTGGCGGACGAGTTGCCGCAGGGCTCCGGTGCCGGTGCCGTGCAGTATCCGGAGGTCTTTGGAATCGAGCATGACGGCTTCGTCGATGAACGCCGTCACTTTCTGCAGGGCTTCGTCTCCGCGCATTCCCCGGATATCGATCTCGGGTTTGAAGGTCAGGCGTTTCTGGCTGAGATTTTCTCTGAAACCGGACCAGCTGGATACGGAGGGGCTGGCCTGTTTTTTGGCCTGGTTGGCCGATATTTTCTGCAAAAGGCTGAGGGGAACGGTGCTTCGGATGTTGCCTAACGCGATGACGGCCTTTTTGTCTTTGATCTCCAGAACCTCTCCGGCAGCCTGGTTGGGCAGTTTTACGAAGTCGCCTTTTTGTATGCCGGCGGGAGGTTGAGAGACTGTTTCGTCCGGTTTGTTTTCGGAGGAGCGGTTGTTTTTCTTGCGGTTCTCCCTTCTTTTTATTTTTTCGATTTTCCGTTGCAGGCGCTCCTCTTCCTCTTCTCCGGAAATGATTTTGTCGTGCTGTTCTTCCAGTTTTTGCCGGGCGGCTTTGGTCTTCTCTTTTTCGGCCTGGCTTTCTTTGATTTCCCGGATCGTGTTTTCTATCGTTCTGTTGGTCTCGTCTATCAGGGTCCGGGCTTTTTCCTGCGCTTCGCGAAGAATCTCCTTTCTGAGCCGGGAAGCTTCGCTGAGTTCGTGGCTGTATCGTTCGACCACTTCGTCCAGCCGTTTTTCGTTTTCGTGTATTTTTTTCCGCTTTTCCTCCCAGTAGCGTTTGTCACGGGCGATGTCCTTGAGGTGTTTGTCGTAATTGATGTGGTCGGTACCGATTTTTTCGGCGGCTTCTTCCAGGATCTCTTTGGGAAGTCCTATTTTTTTAGCTATCTCGAAGGCAAAGGAGGAACCCGGTTTCCCGATCTGCAGCTCGAACAGAGGCATCATCCGGTGATTGTCGTAGAGCATGGCTCCGTTTTCGATTCCGGGGGTGGCGGAAGCGTAGTGCTTCAGGTTGGTGTAGTGGGTGGTGATGACCCCTTTTACCTGCTGCCGGTTCAGGGTATGCAGGATGGCTTCGGCGATGGCGCCTCCCAGCATGGGCTCTGTTCCCGTACCGAACTCGTCGATGAGTATGAGTGTGTCTCCGTCTCCGTGCCGTACGAAGTTTTTCATGTTGATCAGATGGGAACTGTAGGTGCTCAGATCGTTTTCGATCGACTGTTCGTCGCCGATGTCTATCAGGATGTTGCGGAATATGCCGAATCGGCTGGCTTCACCGACGGGGACGGGCAGTCCGCACTGGAACATGTATTGCAACAGCCCGGACGTTTGCAGGCAGACGGATTTCCCGCCGGCATTGGGACCGGATATCAGGATGATACGCTGCTCTTCGTTGATTTCCATTTTGAGAGGGACCAGCCGTTTGTCCGTGTTCTTGAACGTCAGGTAGAGCAGGGGATGCCGGGCTTCGTACCAAAGCATTTCCGGCCGGTCGGAAAATGCGGGCGTAATGGCTTCGATGGACAGGGAAAAAGCGGCCTTTGCTTTTACGAAATCGATGAACGCCATGAAATCGTAGGCGGGTATGAGGTCGTCTATGTAGGGGCGTATGTCGTCGGCGAATTTTCGCAGGATCCGGTTGATTTCCCTTTTTTCCTCCAGTTGCAGCTCCCGGATTTCATTGTTGGTGGCGATGATTTCCGTCGGTTCGATGTAGGAGGTTTTCCCGGTCGCGGATTCGTCGTGTACGATGCCGTCGATTCTTCGCTTGTAAGCCGCCGGAACCGGAATGACCATGCGTCCGTCGCGGATGGCTATGGAGCTGTCTTTTTCCGCCCACCCTTCGGATTGGGCTTGCTGCAGGAGTGCCTGCATCCGTCTGGAAATGCCGGACTGTTTTTTTGTCAGCTGGTGCCGGATGTCGGCGAGTTCCGGGGAGGCGTTGTCTTTGATGTTTCCGTGTTTGGATACGATGGAATCCAGACGCTGCAGTACGTAAGGGAAGAGACGGATCGATCCCGCCCTGTCGGTGAGCCGGGGATAGTGTTCCTGCTTTCCGTGAAAGAAACGTACGATGGCCGAAAGGGATTCCAGGGAGTTTTTCAGCGTGATCAGTTCGTGCACTTCTAAAAAGAGACCTTCTATCCGGATTTTGTTCAGGAAGGGACGGGCATCGGCGTAGGTGTCGCCCGGAAATTCTTCTTCCTGCAGGATGCGCATGAATTCCCCGGTTTCTTCCTGTTGCCGCCGGATGCAGTCCGCCTGGTCCGAAAACCGCATGCTTTCGGTCAGTTCCTTTCCCATCTCGCTCTGGCAGTGCCGTTTTATCAGCTGCCGGATCTTGTCGAATTTTATTTTGCTTTCGAAGTTGTCCGGATAGATCACTTTTTCAATTTTTGGTTTTTACGTTTCCAGAGATTGTCAGATGCGTTTCCGGAGTTTTGGGATCGTTGGTAATGACGGTGATGGATTTGTATTGCCGTCCGGATTTTCCGGCGGAATTGAACGTGGCCCGTATGACCGTTTTCTGGCCGGGCGCTATGGTGTTTTCTCCCATGGTGACGGCCGTGCAGCCGCAGCTGGCTTTGGTTTTCCGGATAATCAGGGCTGTTTTGCCGTTGTTTTCGAGGGTGAAATCGCAGTCTGCTTTTTCGCCCTGGATAATGTCCCCGAATTCGATGCTGGTCTTGTTAAAGTAGGCCACCGGTGCGTTTTCCAGTTCCTGGGGGCTCAGACTGCTGAAATCCTCCGTGATATTGGCCGTCACGGTAAGACGGTTGTTGTAGGAATTGTCGTCGTCGAATTTCAGTATGACGGAGTCGAAGATATATCCGTAGTCGTTTTTCGCTGCGGCATCATACGTGAGTACCAGCATGCCTTTTTCTCCCGGATGCACGGTTTGCGGATAAAAGTCGGCTTTGATGTGGGAGGGGGTATAGCGGGTGGAAACGGAGACGGCTTTTTCCCGGGTGTTGTAGAAAAAGATGGTGTCTTTCGCCACCTGCCGGGAGAATATTTTGCCGAAATTGATGTTGTTGGTCTTGAATTTCATGCCGGACAGGTCCGTTTTGTAGAGCAGTTCCGGTTTTTCGGGGTTGTCGACGACGTTCCCGCTGATCCGCAGTTGCTCGCGCGGGTTTTGTGCGTTGGAGTGCACGTTTATGATGTAGTTGAACTGTTCCGGCAGTTCCAGTGATTTGAACGAGAGCTTGATTTCTGTGGATTTCTGCGGCAGAACGGGCGTTTTGTCCCATTCGGCGTTCATGCGCGGGAACATGGGGATGACTCTGGAAATGAGCACCGGCTGTTCTCCCGTATTTTTTACATGAAAAATAACCGTTGTCGGTGCGTCGTCGGCTTTCAGTCCGGCTAAATGGATTTCTTTTTTCTCAAAAGCGAGGACGCCGGACTGGGCGATGAGGTTCCCCGTGAATAATGAAAACAGAAGTAATAAAGTCAGTTTCATAGCGATGTTTTTCCTGGTCAAAATAAAACCTCCGGACAGGGGAAATGACCTGCGGAGGTTTTAGGGTTCTGTTTATTGAATTTCTCCGTTCACTTTGTAGGAGACGATGGTGTTTTTCGGGTCGTTCAGGGTGAAAGTGATGATTTTCACTTTCTTGCCCGGCTGTTCGTCGGTTTTCAGCACGACGTTCACTTTGGTTTTTTTGCCCGGTTTGATTACGGTGCGTGCCGGATTGGCCGTCACGGTGTTGTCGGAAGTCTTGATTTTGTGGATGATCAGGTCCGATTTACCGTTGTTCTGGATATAGAATTCGTGTTTGTGGCTCGTGTTCTTGGTCAGTACGCCCAGGTCGGCGGAAGTTTCGGAGAATGCGGCTACGGGAGCTTCTTCGGGGTTCACCTTTGAAAAATCCTCCTTGATGTTGGCAACGACCGTGATTTCCCCTTTGGCGTCGGGAGAGACGGTCACGCCGATCTTGTCGGATACGAAGCCCCAGTCTTTTTTCGCATCGGCGTCGTATTTCACGGTGATTTTTCCTTTTTCGCCTTTGTTCAGGGTTTCCGGGGTTACCGTTACGGTCATGAATGAGGGATCGGCGGTCGCTTTTACGCTTACGGGTTCCGTCCCTGCGTTGATGATGTCGATGGCTCTTTCAGCCACATCGGTATTGTTGATGCTTCCCAGATTCAGGTTGTTGGCGGTAATTTTCAGGTTGCCCACCGTGTAGTGATAGGCTGCGTAGGGATCGGCAGGCTTGGAAGTGACATTCCCGTGGATGCTGAGGGAGCTTACCGCATTCGAAGCGTTGGAGTTTACGGTGATGCTTTTGTTGAAGCGTCCCGGACGGTGACGCGGGTCGAAGCTGACTTTTACCGAGCCTTTTTCCCCCGGTGCGATGGGCTGGCGGCTCCAGGAAGGAGTGGTGCAGCCGCAGCTGGCGCGTACGCTGTTCAGGATAAGCGGGGCGTCGCCCGTATTTTTAAAAACGAAATCGTAAACCGCCGGCCCGCCAGTTTCGCTGATGGTACCGAAGTCGTGAGAAGTTTTTTCGAATTCGATTTTAGCTTTCTGGCTGAATGCCAGCAAGGGAATGATCGTCAAAAATAAAAACAACAGTCTTTTCATCGTTAAAAATTTATATTGTTAATGTTATGGATAGAATCCGTTGTACTGTAAAATCCAACAAAAATAAAAAATATATGGCAAAAAGAATAGGGATTGCCGTTTTTTCATTTATTTAACCCTCGGCGGATTTTTTTTGAAGCGATCGCTTGTTTATCGGGGAATAAAGTGTATCTTTGCGCCGTCTAAAAATATTTTAATTTAAAAGATTAGTAATTATGTATTTAACAGCTGAAAAGAAAGAAGAGCTTTTTTCACAGTACGGGAAGTCTAATAAAGATACCGGCTCCGCAGAGTCTCAGATCTCTTTATTTTCCTACCGTATCAACCATTTGACCGAACATCTGAAGAAAAACCACAAAGACTTTGCTACGCAGAGAGCATTGATCAAGCTGGTAGGAAAACGTAGAGCATTATTGGATTACCTGAAAAGAAAAGATATCGAAAGATACCGTTCTATTATTAAGGCGTTGAATTTACGTAAATAATCATACGTTACACCGGCCCGGAGATTTCCGGGCTGGTTTTTATTGCAACCTCCCCTCCACACCTCCCAAAAGCAGTCCGGCAGTTGCCGTGCTGTCTATCGAAAAAAGAATTCCGTTAAAATGAATTATTTTAACAGTTAAATTATGAATGTCATTGAAAAGAACATTACTCTGCCTGACGGACGAGTGATTACGCTTGAAACAGGAAAGTTGGCCAAGCAGGCCGACGGAGCTGTTATGTTGAAAATGGGCAACACCATGTTGCTGGCAACGGTTGTCTCGGCTCAGGAGGCAGGACCGGATGTGGATTTTATGCCTTTGTCCGTGGATTACAAGGAAAAATTCGCTTCCGTGGGACGTTTCCCCGGCGGATTCACCAAGCGGGAAGGAAAATCCTCCGATTATGAGATTCTGGTGTCCCGTTTGATCGACCGTGCCCTGAGACCTTTGTTTCCGGATGATTACCATGCCGAAACTTTCGTACAGGTGACCCTGTATTCCGGGGACGAGGAGTCTATGCCGGATTCTTTGGCCGGACTGGCAGCTTCCGCCGCTATCGCGGTGAGCGATATTCCTTTCCACGGGCCGATTTCAGAGGTGAGAGTGGCCCGGATCAACGGCGAATTCGTCATTAACCCGACCGCTTCCCAGTTGAAGGAAGCCGACTTGGATATCATGGTGGGAGCCACCTACGAAAATATCATGATGGTGGAAGGTGAGATGAACGAGGTATCCGAAAAAGAAATGCTCGATGCCATAAAGTTCGCCCATGTCGCCATCAAGGAACAGTGTCTGGTACAGGAAGAGCTGACAAAGGCCGTCGGCAAGGCGAAACGCACCTATTGTCATGAGGTGAATGACGAGGAGCTGCGCAAGGATGTATGGGACAAATGCTATCAGAAGGCTTACGATGTGGCCCGTCAGTGCAATGCAGACAAACACCTGAGAGGCGAGTTGCTTCACCAGGTGGAGGAAGAATATCTGGCGACCATTCCGGAGGAGGAACGGGATGCCAAGAAAGCGATGGTGGGCCGCTATTATCACGATGTGGAAAAAGAGGCCATGAGAAGGATGATCCTGGACGAGGGCGTGCGTCTGGACGGACGTACCACCGAGCAGATCCGTCCGATCTGGTGCGAAGCGGGCTACCTGCCGGGGCCTCACGGTTCGTCGGTATTTACCCGTGGCGAGACGCAGTCGCTTTCAACGGTGACGCTGGGCACGAAGCTGGATGAAAAAATCGTGGATGAAGCTACGGAGCAGGGGAAAGAGAGATTTCTGTTGCATTACAATTTCCCGCCGTTCTCTACCGGTGAGGCGAAAGCTTCCAGAGGGGTGGGACGTCGTGAAATCGGTCACGGAAATCTGGCGCACCGCGCTCTGAAGAGAATGCTCCCTGCCGATTATCCCTATACCGTACGTGTGGTTTCCGATATTCTGGAATCCAACGGTTCGTCTTCTATGGCAAC
>CAZYJV010000029.1:9236-18128 GCA_964647845.1 uncultured Odoribacter sp. | reverse complement strand
TCGTCTTCCATGGCAACGGTATGCGCCGGCACGCTGGCGCTGATGGATGCCGGTGTACCCATTAAGAAACCGGTGACCGGTATCGCCATGGGGCTGATAACGGACAAAGGATGTGCGAAATATGCCGTTTTATCGGATATTCTGGGAGATGAAGACCACCTGGGAGACATGGACTTCAAGGTGACCGGAACGAGAGACGGTATTACCGCCACGCAGATGGACATCAAGGTGGACGGGCTGCCTTACGAGATACTCGAAAAAGCCTTGGAACAGGCCAGACGCGGCCGTATGCATATTATGGACATCATTCTGCAGACATTGCCTGCACCTCGTCCGGAATTGAAGCCGCATGCGCCTCGTATCGAGACCCTGATCGTGGATAAAGACCAGATCGGTGCCATCATCGGCCCCGGCGGAAAGATTATCCAGGATATTCAGGAGAAGTCCGGCGCGACGGTGACGATCGAGGAAGTGGACAACAAGGGAATTGTAAACATTTCCGCCACGAATGCCGAGTCTATCCGTATCGCCATCAGCCGTATCAAAGCCATCGCTTCCAAACCCGAGGAGGGGGAAGTGTATGACGGTGTCGTGAAATCCATCATGCCGTTCGGTGCTTTCATCGAAATCCTGCCGGGCAAGGACGGGTTGCTGCATATTTCGGAAATCGACTACAAGCGGATTGAAAAAGTGGAGGACGTGCTGAAAGAGGGTGACAAGATTCAGGTGAAACTGCTGGAAATCGACAAGAAGACCGGCAAACTGCGTCTTTCACGGAAAGCTTTGCTGCCGAGGCCCGAACGGAGAGATCCCGAGAAACAGCAATAAATGCGAAATGGCAATAAATACAAAAAAGAGGCTCCGGCCTCTTTTTTTATGCCCATAATATCTTATCTTTGTGTGACGAAAAACAGTTGACAAAATGGAAAATAGATTGAAAGTCGGGATAACCCACGGAGATATTAACGGTGCGGCCTATGAGATGGTCATAAAGATGATGGCGGAGAACCGGATTTGCGAAGTCTGCACGCCGGTATTTTACGGCTCCCCCAAGGTAGCGGCCTATTACCGCAAGAATCTGAGCGTGGAGAATTTCAATTTGAACAGTATACAGAGTGCCCGTGACGCGAACGCGAAACGGTGCAATGTGATCAATTGCGTGGACGATGCCGTGAAGGTGGAAGCCGGCAAAGAGACGCCGGAATCCGACGAGGCTGCGATGTCGGTGCTGAAGAAAGCGCTGGATGATCTGGACCAGAAGGAGCTGGATGTGTTGGTGGCTGCTCCGCAGGGAATCCATTCCTTTAAACTGGAAAATGCGGACGGATACGTCGATTTCCTGAGCAAGCGGTACGATGCGAAGTTCGGGATGCCGCTGCTGGTCGGGGAGAAAATGAAAATGGGCTTCGTCACGACCCAGGTCCCTTTCCGGGAGATTGCGGAGCATCTGACGGCAGCGAATGTGCTCAGTAAGTTGAAGACGCTCGATTATTGCCTGAAAAGGGATTTCAGTATCCGGAAACCCCGTATCGCGGTATTGGGACTGAATCCGCATACGGGAGAGAATTGTACTTTCGGGGAAGAGGAGAAAGCGGCTCTGCTGCCCGCTATCGAAAAAGCCCGGGAGAGCGGAATCATGGCTCTCGGACCCTATGCCGCCGACAGCCTGTTCTGCGGTACGGAGTATGAAAAGTTCGATGCTGTCCTGGCGTTGTATTACGACCAGGGAATGGTGCCTTTCAAAGCCATAGAGGGCGTGGAGGGGGCTGTCCTGGTGGCCGGTCTGCCGATTGTCTGTACGTCGACCGTCAGCGGTGCGGCATACGATATCGCGGGCCAGGGCGTGGCGAACGAGCAGGGCCTGAGAAAAGCACTCTATCTGGCCATAGATGTGTTCAATACCCGCATGCAGAATGCCGCTTTGTCGCGCAATCCGCTGCCCCATTACGATGTGGCGGGCAATGCGAATGAAAGCGATATGAATGTGGACCAGATTGCAGGCGTGAAAAGGGAAGAAGAAAAATAAAACAAGATATGTTTTCCGTTTTTCACTTTTTATTGTACTTTTGCACCCGAGTTTAATATAATGTCTAACTTATTAGATAAGAAACGATTAAAATTATTATGACTGAAGAACAGAAGGACTTGCAGACCGTATCTGCTAAAGCCGCTCAGACGACCAGTGCTGAGGCTGACGAAAATTTTGATTGGGAAGCTTATGCTAACGACGATGTAACCCCTGCATCGGAAAAAGAAACTTTGGCACAGAAGTATGCCGATACGCTGTCGAAGGTAGTTGAAAAGGAAGTGGTGGAAGGAACCGTTATCTCCATGAACAAGAGAGAAGTGGTGGTAAATATCGGCTACAAATCGGACGGTATCATCTCTTTGAATGAATTCCGTTACAATCCGGAATTGAAAGTGGGTGATAAGGTGGAAGTATATGTGGAAACACAGGAAGACAAAAAAGGTCAGCTGACCCTTTCTCACAAGCAGGCACGCGCGTTGCGCAGCTGGGATCGTGTAAACGAAGCGTTGGAGAAAGATGAAATTATCAAAGGTTTTGTAAAATGCCGCACGAAGGGTGGTATGATCGTGGATGTATTCGGTATCGAAGCATTCCTGCCGGTTTCCCAGATCGACGTGAAACCGATTCGTGACTACGATATTTATGTGGGTAAAACCATGGAATTCAAAGTGGTTAAGATCAACCAGGAATTCAAGAATGTGGTGGTATCTCACAAAGCTCTTATCGAGGCTGAACTCGAACAGCAGAAGAAAGACATTATTTCCAAGCTTGAAAAAGGACAGGTATTGGAAGGAACCGTTAAGAATATCACTTCTTACGGAGTATTCATCGACCTGGGCGGTGTGGACGGTTTGATCCACATCACGGATTTGTCCTGGGGCCGCGTAAATCATCCGAACGAAATCGTTCAGCTGGATCAGAAGCTGAATGTGGTTATTCTCGATTTCGACGACGAGAAAAAACGTATCGCTTTAGGTTTGAAACAACTGACGCCTCACCCGTGGGATGCGTTGAACGCCGAACTGAAAGTGGGCGACAAAGTGACGGGTAAGGTAGTGGTGATGGCCGATTACGGCGCATTCGTGGAAATCGCTCCGGGAGTGGAAGGCCTGATCCATGTATCTGAAATGTCCTGGTCGCAGCATTTGCGTTCCGCACAGGATTTCATGAAAGTGGGCGATGAAGTGGAGGCCGTTATCCTGACCCTGGACCGTGACGAAAGAAAGATGTCTTTGGGTATCAAACAGCTGAAATCCGATCCGTGGCAGAATATCGAGGAGAAATACGGTGTGGGCAGCAAGCACAAAGCTACCGTGCGCAACTTTACCAATTTCGGCGTATTCGTGGAAATTGAAGAGGGTGTGGACGGCTTGATCCACATTTCCGACCTCTCCTGGACGAAGAAAGTAAAACATCCGGCAGAGTTTACCCAGATCGGTGCCGAAATCGAAGTGGTCGTACTGGAAATCGACAAGGAAAACCGTCGTTTGAGCCTGGGACACAAACAGCTGGAAGAAAATCCCTGGGATGTGTTCGAAACGATTTTCACGGTAGATTCCGTACACGAAGGTACGATTACCGAAATCTTCGACAAGGGTGCCGTGATCGCTTTGCCTTACGGGGTGGAAGGTTTTGCAACTCCCCGTCATTTGGTGAAGGAAGACGGTTCGCAGGCTAAAGTGGACGAAAAGCTTTCATTCAAAGTGATCGAATTCAACAAGGCCGCCAAACGGATCATCCTTTCTCATTCACGCATTTTCGAAGATGAACAGAAATCCGAAGAAAAAGCGAAGAAGAGTGCAGAAGAAAAATCTACCAAAAAAGCGGTTAAGCAGGTAAAAGAGAAGCTGGAAAAAACGACGCTGGGCGATATTACCGAATTGGCGGCTTTGAAGGAGCAGATGACTGCAACGAAACCGGAGAAAGCTGCCAAGGCTAAGAAAGCGAAAGCTGAAACCGAAGCTGCAGCTGAAAGCGAAGCCAAGGAAGATTAATCGTAAGAGGTTACAGTGAAATTTGAACTGACCATATTGGGGGCGGGTTCCGCCGTCCCCACCTTACAAAGAAACTCTACCGCTCAGGTACTCAATGTACTTGAGCGGTACTTTCTTATAGATTGCGCTGAAGCGACCCAGCATCAGCTGCGTCGTTTCCGGATCCCTTACAACCGGATCAACCACATTTTTATTTCCCATCTTCACGGAGACCATTATTTCGGCCTTATGGGCTTTCTGTCGAGCCTTTCGATGCAGGGAAGGAAAGGGGAGATGTATCTCTATGCCGACCCGCGTCTGCAGCAGGTGATAGAGTGCCAGCTGAAGATTATGAATACGCGTCTGGGCTACCCGCTCCGGTTTCATCCTCTGACCCGGAATCAGGAAGTTATTTTTGACGACAAGGTGATGACCGTGACGTCTTTTCCGTTGGCGCACCGTTACGATGCGCCCGTGTGCGGTTTTCTGTTTAAGGAAAAAGAGCGGAGCCGGACGATACGCAAAGATATGGCGGATGCCTGGCATGTGCCGGTGGCTTTTATGCAGCATCTGAAGGCGGGCGCTGATTTCGTCACGCCCGAAGGGAAGGTCGTGCCGAACCGGATGCTTACGGTGGCGCCCCCTCCGGCGCGCTCCTATGCTTATATGACCGATACGCTTTTCCGGGAGCGCTTCGCCGGGTATGTGAGCGGTGTGGATCTGCTTTATCATGAAGCCACGTATGGTCGGGAACTGGAAGCCGTGGCGAAAGAGAATTATCACAGTACGGCGGAGCAGGCGGCACGGCTGGCGCTTCTGGCCGGGGCCGGCAAATTGCTGCTGGGGCATTTTTCCGCCCGTTATCCAGATCCTTCCTGTTTGCTGCCGGAGGCCCGTGCTGTTTTTCCGGAGACATATATTTGTACGGACGGGGATGTTTACGATATTCCGGTCCAGAAGCGGTCGGGGGCAGTCCCCGTTGAATAAAGGATAGGCTTTATGGAGAATGTGATAAGAAAAATGACGTCCTTGTATCCGCTGTCCGAAAATACGATACAGGCGCTGCGGGAAAAGCTGACGGTGTGCCGCTTCCCTAAAAGATACCGTCTGATCGAAGCGAACAAATACTGTAAGTCGGCTTATTTTATCGAGAAGGGGATGACTCGTTCTTTCTGGCTGGTGAACGGAGAAGAGATAACGACTTCTTTTTCCTCGGAAGGCGGGATCGTTTTTAGCATGGATGAGTTGTATTACGACAGCGTGAGTGAAGAATTCGTGGAGGCACTCGAGGATATTGTCGCTTACAGGATAGCCTTGACCGATTTGCAGGAGCTTTTCCGGACGAACATAGAATTGGCCAATTGGGGAAGGATCATACACCAGAACGAGTACCGGCGTTTGCACCGTTCTCACAAGGAGCGTCTTACCTTGGCGGCCAAAGAGAGGTACGAAGAGTTTAGACGTCAGTTTCCGGAGGTGTGCCAGCGGGTGCAGTTGGGGTATATCGCTTCCTATCTGGGAATAACGCTTTCCACGCTCAGCCGGTTGAGAGCCCTGAAATAATGTTTGCGTTCTGAAAATTTTGACGCAGGACAATTTTTGGCAGGTATAAGTTCCTTAATTTTGACCCGTTGTTGAGATGGTAGTAAAATAATCGAATCTGTTATGCAAAAAATTTCATCCTCTGCGTTTGCGGATACGAAACCCCACTATGAACTTCTGGACGGCTTGAGGGGGGTAGCGGCTCTTCTGGTGATATGGTATCATGTATTTGAAGGCTTTGCCGCAAGTCCGGTCGACCAGCGCTTCAATCACGGGTATCTGGCTGTCGATTTCTTTTTTATTCTTTCGGGGTTCGTGATCGGTTATGCGTATGACGACCGGTGGAAAACGACCTTGGGTATAAAGGAGTTTTTAAAACGCCGCCTTATCCGTTTGCATCCGATGGTGATCCTGGGAGCTGTTTTGGGTGCCGTTACTTTTTGTATACAGGGGTGCGAGCAGTGGGACGGCACGCCGGTGACGGTTTCCGCGGTCCTGCTTGCCATGTTCCTGAGTTTTTTCATGATACCGGCATGGCCGGGAGGAGTTACGGAAGTTCGGGGGAACGGGGAGCTGTTTCCTCTGAATGGTCCCGGTTGGTCTCTTTTCTTCGAGTACATCGGCAATCTGTTGTATGCTCTGCTGCTGCGCCGTCTCTCCACGAAGGCGCTGGCGTTTCTGGTCGGGCTGGCAGGATTGGGACTGGCTTCGTTTGCGGTATTTAATTTTTCCGGTTACGGGCATTTGGGTGTGGGCTGGACGCTGGCGGAGTATAATTTCCCGGGAGGCTTGTTGCGTCTCCTGTTTTCTTTCTCCGCCGGACTGTTGATGTCGCGTATTTTTAAGCCGCTTCCTGTCCGGGGCGCTTTCGGTATATGCAGTCTGGCGCTGCTTGTCCTGCTCGCACTGCCGCATATCGGAGGCGAAGAGGCTCTTTGGCTGAACGGCATGTATGATGCCGTGTGCGTGATTTTCGTTTTTCCACTGCTTGTATGGCTGGGGGCTTCAGGAAAAGCGACGGACAGGATTACGTACGGAATCAGCAAATTCTTCGGGGATATTTCTTATCCCGTTTACATTATCCATTATCCTTTCATGTATCTGTTTTATGCCTGGCTGTGGCGGGAAGGCCTTACTTTTTCCCAGACCTGGCCGGTGGCGTTGCTTCTGTTCTTCGGAAATATCCTGCTGGCTTATTTCTGTCTGAAACTGTACGACGAGCCGGTGAGAAAATGGTTGAGCCGGCGGTTTTTAGCCAAAAAGCGGAACGCCTAATCCGGTCGGGCTATTCCTGTCGTTTCCGGTACGGGGAATTGTTCGAACAGTTGCCTGCGTACGGTCCGGAGGTTAAGCTGATAGCCTTTGTCGGCGCGTCCTTTTCCGCTGAATCCGTTGAACCCGTTGACGTAATTGTCCGGGTAGTAGGTTTTTTCGCTGTTCTCCCGGAATTGTTCTTCGATGTTTCTGAACCGGTTCAGGTCGGCGAGCGCTTTTTCGTGGTCCAGCAGGACGGGGAGTGTGCGGAATAGCTCCGGTTCGTACAGACCGGCGGGATTGCGCTGGATGACGTGGATTCTGGTAAGAACGGTCTGCGTCTGCAGGTCTTCCCGCACGGGCAGATATTCATGGCAGTAGAATGCTTCTTTTTCGATCAGTTTTCCGGAAGCCGGGTGCATGCGCGAGGGCTGCTCGATCAGGATGAAGTCTTGTCCCAGATCGTGTTTCCAGCGTGTTTCCTGCCGGCAGCTCCGGATGTAGATTTCTCCCTCGGGGGTATAGCCGAAGGTCAGTTCCGCCCGGGTGGAGAAGGGGGAAGCCGTTTTGCGGCGGTCGGTGAGGATGACCTGCCGGAAAAGCTGGTAGTCGATGTAATCGAACGTCATGCTTTTCAGCTTGTATGTCCGGTAGTCGAGTGTAAAACTTCCCTTGCATGAGATCCTGATGTCGTCGGGATAGCGGGAGGGGACGGTCTGAAAACTGAAAACATAATCCAGACTGTCCGATTCCAGGGGGTGGATTTCATAGAAGCGGAGGGGAGCGAAAAGGGGGGCATACAGCTGGACGGTGCGCATCAGGGTGAATATTTTGCGTGTGCCGGTGTCGAACCGGGCGTTTTCGGTCGTGATATACAACGGCGACAGCGTGTCGCTTCCGTCGTTGGTGAGGTTGAAACTCCGGGCGGAATGCGTCGGAATGAAGTAGGAACGGAAAGCCTTGTCCCAGACATTCTTGCTCCGTACGTTCCCGGAAGTGAAGTAATAGCCGAATTCCCGCCTGCTTTCCAGGGCCCGGTCGCGGTATTCCGTGATTTTTTCGTACCGGCTCCGGCCGTAAGACCGGCACAGGGGCACCTGGCTGCGAATGGGTCTGCTTATCTGGCTGACAGCCTTGTTGAGCAGTTCTTCCATGGAAATACTTGTCACGGTGGTTTCTTCCAGCAGGAAATTGAGTTCTTCCAGCCGGACTTCCCGGAGGTGTTTCAAGTCTTCGACGGTATACGCTGCAATCTTGTAACCCATACCCTGGAACTGGATCGTATCCTGCGGGGAAAACCAGTCCGTCCGGAATTCACATTCCCCGTCGATATCGGTGGTGGTGATCAGCCAGCTTTTGGCCTTGTGGATGACATATACCCCGAAAACCGGATTGGAGCGGGAGTCTGTGACGCGCAGTTGCCGGGGCGTGCTGTCGGGCGTCGTCTGCGCCTGAAGGGCGGGTGCGAATGCGTAAAACCAGAGCCAGCAAAACAGAAGATATCGGAACATGGCATTTTGTCGTGTAGTGAAGTACGAATATAAAACAAAATCCGGGAATGGATGGATTTTTTTCCCTACTTTTGCAGAAATGCAAGAAATATGGTCGGGAAGAATCATTTAGTTATCATGGCAGGCGGAGTCGGCAGCCGTTTCTGGCCTGTCAGTACGCCGGACAAACCGAAACAGTTTATAGATATTCTGGGGACGGGGAGTTCGTTGCTGCAATTGACGGTGAAGCGTTTTGAAAAAGTGTGTGACATGGAGCATGTGTGGGTGGTCACTTCCGCCCGTTACAGGGAGCTTGTCCGCGAACAGCTGCCGTTATTGCCGGAATCGAATATCCTGCTGGAGCCCTGCATGCGCAATACGGCGCCGTGCATTGCCTATGCCGCCTGGAAGATTAAGAAGAGGGATGCTTCCGCCAATATCATCGTTTCTCCCGCCGACCATATCGTCACCGATACGGAGGAGTTCAGGCGGGTGATGGAGGCGGGACTGCTTTTCACTGCCGGAGAGGACCGGATATTGACTGTGGGGATGCGTCCTTCCCGTCCGGAGACCGGATACGGGTATATCAAAGTGCGGGAGGAGT
>CAZYJV010000029.1:5377-9136 GCA_964647845.1 uncultured Odoribacter sp. | reverse complement strand
CGCAACATTTATGTTTTTCCGGCGGATTTCGGATGGTCGGATTTGGGAACATGGGGTTCTTTGCATGAACTGTCGGGGAAGGATGCGGACCGGAATGCCGTTGTGGGAGAAGGGGTGCGTTTGGTGGAGTGCAGGGATTGCGTGGTGCGGGTTTCTCCCGACAAGCGGATGGTGTTGCAAGGGCTGGAGGGCTGTATCGTGGCGGAGCATGACGGGGTATTTTTAATCTGCAAGGCGGCGGACGAACAGCGTATCAAGGAGTTTTCCGCCCGGTTGCAGGAGTAAGGACATTATAATCTTATAAACGATGAATACAAAATTTTATTTTCCTGTGATTGCCTTGACATTGCTGGCAGCAGGGTGTGATTCCGAAAAGGGGGCGGAGGCCGCTTCCGCGGGAATAAGAGTGGACAACATGGATACGACGGCATCGCCCCGCAGCGATTTTTTCCGTTATGCCTGCGGCGGCTGGATGGACAGCAATCCACTGACGGGAGAGTATGCCCGTTTCGGGATGTTCGACCAGTTGGCCGAGAATAACCGCAAGCAGCTGAGAAGCCTGATCGAAGAGCTGGCGACCGAGGAGCAGGAGGCGGGAAGTGTCGCCCGGAAAATCGGTGATCTCTACAATATGGCGATGGACAGCGTGAAGCTGAATACCGAGGGCATGAAGCCCATACAGGGGGAGCTTGACCGTATCGCCGGCGTGAAAGACAAGAAGGAGCTGCCGGCATTGCTGGCAGAGATGCACCGCCGGGGATTCGGTCCGTATTTCGGGATTTATGTCGGTTCGGACGATAAGAACAGTTCCATGAATATCGTACATACGTACCAGGGCGGGCTGAGTCTGGGCGAACGGGAGTACTACCTGGAAAATGACGGGCATACGCAGGAAATCCGGAAGAAATTCGAACAGCATGTGGAAAAGATGTTCCGTCTGGCGGGCTATGAAAAGGCCGCAGCCAAAAAGGCCGCCGGCGATGTCATGAAGGTGGAGACCCGGATAGCCGAGGCTTCCTATGATAATGTGAAACTGCGCAATCCGCACGAGAACTATCACAAAATGACGGTGAGCGAACTGAAAAAGGAGATTCCGGGAATAGACTGGGACGTGTATTTCGCTGCGGTGGGACTGAAAGGACTGGAGGAGCTGAATGTGGGGCAGCCGGAACCGATCAGGGAGGTGGCCGCCCTGCTGAAGGAGCTGCCTCTGGATGTTCAGAAATCTTATTTGAGCTGGTATGTAATCGATGCCGCCGCCGATTATCTGAGCGATGATGTCGTGGCACAGAATTTCGATTTTTACGGCAAGACCCTTTCCGGAAAACAGGAGATGCAACCCCGCTGGAAACGTTCCGTAGGTACGGTAAACAGTGTTCTGGGAGAAGCTGTCGGACAGATGTATACCGAGAAATATTTTTCGGCTGCGGCGAAGGAGCGGATGGTCGCTCTGGTCGGCAATCTGAGAGAGGCTTTGGGAGACCGTATCCGCGGATTGGACTGGATGAGCGACGAAACCAAAGAAAAGGCGCTGGAAAAGTTGTCCGCCATTACGGTGAAGGTGGGCTATCCCGACAAATGGAAAGATTATTCCGCTCTGAAAATCAAGGGGGATTCCTATTGGGACAATATTGTCCGCTCCCGCGTATTTGATTATGACGATATGATCGGGAAAGCCGGTAAACCGGTAGACCGTTCCAAGTGGTACATGACTCCTCAGACGGTGAATGCCTATTATAACCCGTCTACGAATGAAATCTGTTTCCCGGCGGGAATTCTGCAATATCCGTTTTTTGACATGGGTGCGGACGATGCCTTCAATTACGGAGCTATCGGCGTGGTTATCGGCCATGAGATGACCCACGGTTTCGACGACCAGGGACGTTTGTATGATAAGGACGGAAATCTGGAGGACTGGTGGACGGAAGCCGACGCCAAGAGTTTCCAGGAGCGTGCCCGGAAATTGGTGACCCATTTCGACAGTATAGAAGTGTTGCCGGGCCTGCATGCCAACGGAAAACTTACCTTAGGCGAGAATATTGCCGACCACGGCGGACTGCAGGTGGCCTATACCGCATTCAAAAAGGCTGCTGCTGCGAAGCCGCTTCCGGAGAAAGAGGGCTTTACTCCCGAACAGCGTTTCTTCCTGGCTTATGCCAATGTCTGGGCAGGAAATATCCGGGACGAGCAGATCCGGGTGCTGACGAAGTCCGATCCGCATTCGTTGGGACGCTGGAGAGTGAGCGGAGCCTTGCCCCATATCGACGCCTGGTATGAAGCGTTCGGCATCGGCGAAGACGACCCGATGTATTTGGCTCCGGAAAAACGGGCTGTGATCTGGTAAATGCAGTGAACGGAGAAAAGCTGTCTGGCGGTTGTCAGGCAGTTTTTTTTGTGCTTTCTTGTTTGGGTGTCAGATGCCTCAGGGCCCGGACAAGAAAAACGAGGGTGACGATGGCGGAAATCATGTCGGAAAGGGGATTGGCGAACCATACTCCGTTCAGTCCGGTGAATTCCGGCAATATGTACAGTATCGGGATAAGAATGATCACCTGCCTGAGCAGGGAGAGAAAAGAGGCGATGCCTGCTTTGCCGATGGACTGGTAGTAGCTTCCGGTGATGATCTGAAAACCTATCAGGGGGAAAAGCAGGTTGACTTTTCGCAGCCCTTCTTTGCCCAGTTCGAACAGGTCGGGATTGTCCGTGTTGAATATCCGGACGATGGCTCCCGGAAATACCTGGGTGATGATGAATCCGGCTATGGACACGAGGGTGGCGGCTTTCAGACAGATGACGAGGGTTTTGCGCACCCGTGCGAAGTGCTGCGCTCCATAGTTGAAGCCGATGATGGGCTGGGAGGCGATGTTGATAGCAATGATGCTCATGACCAGCAGCTGGGAAACGCTGTTGATGATGCCCATGGCTCCGACCGCCAGTTCGCCGCCGTAGCGGATGAGCTGGGTGTTCAGCACGGCCTGTACGGCGCTTGCCGCAAGCTGCATGGAGAACGGGGCGAACCCGATGGTGACGATGTAGTAAATGATCTGTCTGTTCAGACGCAGGTTGCCGAGGCAGAGCTTCAGGACGGAGCGTTTGCTGTAAAAATGGGAAACGACCCAGATGCACAGGACGAACTGGGCGATGATGGTGGCGATGGCGGCGCCTTTTACCCCCATGTCGAAGCCGAAGATCAGAATCGGGTCCAGCAGGGTGTTTGTCCCGGCCGAGATGAAAAGGGAGTACATGGCCGTCTTCGGGTTTCCTTCCGCTCGGCAGACGTTGTTCAGGATAAATCCGAGGGTGCCGAATACATTGGCGAAAAGTATGTATTCGAAGTATTCGAGCGCATAGGGCATGGCGCCTTCGCCCGCTCCGAACATCTGCAGGAGCGGATAGCGGTAGATGTGGCCGAACAGCGTCAGCAGGCCGGAAATGATGATGCCCAGCGTAACGGCGTTGCCCAATACCCGTTCGGCCCGTTTGTAGTCTTTTTTTCCGATGTTGATGGAAATGCGGACATTCGCCCCGATGGCGACCAGCATGCCGAAGGCGAAGATAATCAGCATGAGCGGAAAAACGGCGCTCAGTCCCGAAAGGGCGAGGGCGTCGACTCCCCGGCCGATGAAGATGCGGTCGACGATGTTGTACAGGGCGTTCACCACGACACCGGTAAAGGCGGGAAGAAAGTATTTCCACAGCAGGGCACGGATGTCGAGTTCCTCTAACTCTTTTATATTTTTATGCACTTCGTTCATGGTC
>CAZYJV010000029.1:0-5277 GCA_964647845.1 uncultured Odoribacter sp. | reverse complement strand
AGACGGGGAACATGTGCTTTTCATTTACGTTTAAAAAGTGATTCGGACGGTTTTGGCACTCTTTTTGCAAGCTATCGGAGTATTTTTTGATTGAAAGAAAACAGTTGAATTATGAAAGCGATATACGGATGCGGATTTTTGCTGTCGGCGGTTGTTCTTCTGGGAGGATTCTCCGGAGTTCTGCGGGCGCAGGAACGGCATGTGGAACTGTTCAGTTATGCGGATATGGACCGGTGGATGGTCCGCCAGATAAAGGAGTCGTTTGTTATCGGCGGGAATGTCAAGCATCTTTACGAGATAACCCAAGGGGATACGTTGAAGCGGAACACGCCTTATAAAAATACGGATTCGCCTTGGGCGACCTCGTCCGTGATGGCGAAGGTGAGCGGCGTGGTGAAAACCAGTGTGACCGTGTTCCCGGAGAAACGGGGCGACGGTTATTGCGCCCGGTTGGAAACCCGGATGGAACATTGCAAGGTGCTGGGTCTGTTCAATATCCGCGTGCTGGCAAGCGGTACTATATTCTTGGGGGAAATGGTCGAACCGGTTACGGATACGAAGAATCCGCAGTCGAAGCTGGTGTCCGGCATTCCTTTTACGAAGCGTCCCGTGGCGCTGGTGTACGATTATAAGGTGAAGACCGGCGGGCAATGCGTTTATGAACCGGGGTTCGGCCGTTCGGAAGTGCGTCCGGAGGCGGATATGGCGGAGACGTCCGTGTTGTTGCAGCATCGTTGGGAAGACGAGGCGGGAAATGTGTATGCCAGGCGGGTGGCTACCGGCTGGGAACGCTTCGACAAATCGGAGGAGGAGTGGCAGAACGGACACCGGTTGCCTCTCCATTACGGCAATATCGACGGGGAATCTTTCTATCAGCCTTATATGGGGTTGAAAAACGGGGAAAAAGCGTATTATACCCGCAACAGTCAGGGGAAGATGGTGCCTATTCTGGAAACGGAATGGGCGGAACCGGACGAGGAGGTCACCCACATCGTATTGCAGATGTCTTCCAGCAACGGAGGCGCTTATGTCGGGAACACGGAGAGCCGCTTCTGGATCGACAATGTGGGACTGGAGTATGACGAGTAAAAACGAAAAAGGATAGAGTATATGCATGCTGTGATTATTACCATAGGAGATGAGATCCTGCTGGGGCAGATTCTGGATACGAATTCCCGTTATATGGCGCGTCGGCTGGGGAATATGGGAGTGGAAGTGGTGAAGATGTTTACCGTCCGCGATGACCGGAACGAGATAAGCCGGGCTGTCGGGGAGGCGATGGAAATTTCCGATCTGGTCCTGGTGACCGGAGGATTGGGGCCCACAAAGGACGATGTGACGAAAAAGGTGCTGGCGGACTATTTCGGTACACGGTTGGTGTATAACGAGGAGGCGATGGGATGGTTGGAAGAACTGCTTGCGGGACGGGGCATTGCGTTGAATGAGAATAATAGAAGTCAGGCCTGGTTGCCGGAGAACTGCCGGATTTTGCGGAATTTCAAGGGAACGGCTTCGGGCATGTGGTTCGAGCGGGAAGGCAAGGACCTGATATCCATGCCGGGAGTGCCTTTTGAAATGGAGCACCTGATGGAAACCTATGTGCTGCCGGACTTGCAGAAGAAATACCCCCGTCTGCAATTGGCGTACAGGATGCTGAAAGTGTACGACATTCCGGAGTCGGAATTGGCGGAGCATCTGGAGGAGTGGGAAAATCATCTGCCGTCGGGAATCGGATTGGCTTATCTGCCGTCCTCGGGGCTGGTGAAGCTGAGGGTGACGGCCAGGGGAGAAGCGATAGCCGGTTTGGATGCCTGTTATACGACCTTGAAGGATGCGTTGAAAGGATTGCGTTATATCGAGGGGGAGGACGCTGCGGTGGAGAAAGAGTTCGGGGAATTGCTTCGCAGTAAGGGAAAAACGGTGGCGACGGCGGAGAGTTGTACGGGCGGATATATCGCCCATCTGATAACTTCGGTGGCGGGAAGCTCGGAGTATTACAAAGGAGGGGTGGTGGCTTACAGCAATGAGGTGAAGGCAAAGGTGCTGGGCGTGAATGCCGCCGATATCGAACAATACGGAGCGGTGAGCGAGCAGGTGGTCAGACAGATGGCCGAGGGTGTGAAGAGATTGACGGGAGCCGATTGTGCCATTGCCACTTCCGGAGTGGCGGGACCCGGCGGCGGGACGGAGGAAAAACCGGTGGGAACGGTATGGATCGGAATCGCCGTTCCCGGAAAAACGACCGCCCGGAAATTCGTCTTTTCGTCTACCCGGGAAAGGAATATCGCCAAAGCAGCCCTGAAGGCGATGGAACTGCTCATGGAAGAAGTATAAGTCATATTGTCAGTGTTCTTTGGTTTGGCACAACAATTGCCGTGGGATAAGCGTTGAACATAAACGGTAATTAAAAACATAAAAATACGAGCGATATGACAACAGGTAAAATTGGTGTTTCTACACAGGATTTATTCCCGATTATCAAGAAATTTCTTTATTCGGACCACGATATTTTTTTGCGTGAAATCGTGTCGAATGCGGTGGATGCCACGCAAAAACTGAAAGTGCTCGCTTCTTCGGGAGAGTATGCCGGGGAGCTGGGCGACGTGAAAATCCAGGTGAAAGCTGACAAAGAGGCAGGTACGCTGACGGTTTCGGACCGGGGGATCGGAATGACTCGGGAGGAAGTGGAAAAGTACATCAACCAGATCGCTTTTTCGGGAGCGGAGGAGTTTCTGGCACAGCACAAGGACGATGCCGCAACGATTATCGGGCATTTCGGTCTGGGCTTCTATTCCGCATTTATGGTGAGCAACCGGGTGGATATCGTCACCAAATCCTACAAGGACGGTTCGCAGGCCGTGAAGTGGAGTTGCAGCGGCGACCCGGAATATACGCTGGAGGATGTGGAAAAGGAGGAGAGAGGGACGGATATCGTGATGCACATCAACGAGGAGGACAAGGACTTCCTGGAAGACGGCAAAATCAGCGAGCTGCTGAATAAATACTGCAAGTTCCTGCCGGTGGAGATTGTTTTCGGCAAGAAGAAGGAATGGAAGGACGGCAAGCAGGTGGATACGGACGAGGACCATGTGATCAACGATGTGAATCCGGCATGGACCCGCAAGCCTTCCGATCTGAAGGAAGAGGATTACCTGAATTTCTATCATCAGCTGTATCCGATGGCGGAGGATCCGTTGTTCCACATCCATCTGAATGTGGATTATCCGTTCAATCTGACCGGAATCCTCTATTTCCCGAAAATCAACAACAAGTTCGAGATCCAGAAGAATAAAATCCAGCTGTACAGCAACCAGGTGTATGTGACCGACTCGGTGGAGGGAATCGTGCCGGAGTATCTGACTTTGCTGCACGGCGTGATCGACTCGCCCGATATTCCGCTGAACGTGTCGCGTTCGTATCTGCAGAGCGACCGGAATGTGAAGAAAATATCCAATCATATTACCAAAAAGGTGGCGGACAGTCTGAGCGATATTTTCACGAACAACCGCGCCGATTATGAGAAGAAGTGGGATGATCTGAAAATTTTCATCCAGTACGGCATGCTGACGGATGAGAAATTTGCGGAGCGGGCGAACGCTATTTTCCTGTTCAAGGATACGGACGGCAAGTATTTCACTTTCGAGGAGTACGACAATCTGGTGAATACGAACCAGACGGACAAGGACAAGAATCTCGTCACCCTGTATGCGACGGATGCGACGGAGCAGTTCAGTTATATCGAACGGGCGAAGGCAAAGGGATATAGCGTGCTGTTGATGGACGGGCAGCTGGATACGCACTTCATCAACTATCTGGAGCAGAAACACGCCGACCACAAGTATTTGCGGGTGGATTCGGATGTATTGGAGAAACTGATACAGAAAGAGGAGGTGCGCAAAACGGAGCTGAGCGAAGCGGAGCAGAATGAACTGCGACCTGTTTTCACCTCCCAGTTGCCCAAGGACGGCGGCATGTTTTTCGTCAATTTCGAGGCGTTGGGAGAAGACGGCGATCCGGTGGTCGTGACCCGTTCGGAATTTATGCGCCGCATGAAAGATATGGCAGCCATGAATCCGGGAATGGGCTTCTACGGGGCGATGGGCGACCAGTATACGCTGGTGGTGAATACGGACCATAAGTTAGTGAAAGGGGTCCTGGAGAACGAGAAGAAGGAGATGACCTCCAGGCTGGAGCCCATCAATTTTGAAATCCGGGAAATCGAAGGCAAGAAAAACGAACTGGAAGAGCTGAACAAGGGCAAAAAGGACGAAGAGATCCCGCAGGTGGACAAAGACCGGCTGAAAGAGTTCAACGAGAAACTGGACGACATGAAAAAGCAGAAGGAAAGTCTGCTGGAAACCTACGGAAAAGAGAACAAGATCGTCGGACAGCTGATCGACCTGGCTTTGTTGGCCAACGGTCTGCTGAAAGGCGAGGCTCTTAATAACTTTGTGAAGAGAAGCGTGGAACTGATCAAATAAGCGGGATCGTATGCAGATAAAAGAGCCGGTGGGAACACCGGCTCTTTTTTATTGCAAACAAAACTGAATGTCAGTTGTATATATGCCCTTAAAAACGTCCGTTTAAATGGGCGTCTTTTTCACTTAAATTTCTTCAAAGATATAAATATACATTAAAAACCTAACTTCTTTAGTTACATTTTTTTAATATCTTTTACATACAGCCCCGTATCGCTGCGGCATGATCCCCATTTAAACGGACGTTTTTGGGGGTGCTTTCATTCACTGGTGTAATGCGTCTTCCTGTCTGTATTTTGCCCAAGATACAGGGGATATGTCGGGCAAGGTATCCGGGAGGGGATAACCGAAACAGTTACTGAATTATAAACAAGATAATTAACCAAGTAAAATATCAATAGATTAAAAAACAGAAAAAGATGAAAAGAGTATTGTATGGGATGTTGTGCTTGTCGTTGTTGGCAGGGTGCAGCAAGGACAAGGGCATAGAAGAGCCCGATGAACCGGATGTACCGGTGACGCCGGTGGCAGTCACGCTGGAATTGTCCGACGCGGATTTGGTTTTTGATGCGGAAGGCGGACAGAAGACATTTACGATTACAAGTAATGCGGAGTGGACGATTGCCAACGAGAGCGATTGGTGTACTACGGACGTTACCACCGGTAACGGTGACAGGACTGTTACTGTAACGGTTGCCACCTCCGCCGAAACGGAAGACCGAAACCTGAATCTTTCCGTAACGGCGGGGGAACGGACGAATATACTGACGGTGACCGAGAAACACGGCAACGCGCTGAT
>CAZYJV010000028.1:0-18145 GCA_964647845.1 uncultured Odoribacter sp. | reverse complement strand
GCGACAGGCAAAACGTTGAAGTACGAACATTTCGAAAACAAGACTGCGGCTCCTGTCATATACACATTCAAACGGGCTGGTATCTGTGCTATCGGAATGGCGGAAAGCAACGAAGTGACCGTTACGATTTTACCCGAACCTTTTGCAAAGGATGTTTATGATGTCAATGCGGGAAGTTCCGTAACCTTGACCCAATACTGGGGTACGAACGCTTCGGCTCAGTGGTGGTTAGACGGAGCTCCGTCGTGGGCGTATCTCTCGGGAACAACAGCGAATTCTTTGACCATCGCCGGAGGACTGGCGAGTCTGGAGTTTACGGTGAAAGGCAAACTGGCAGAATGTCCCTCGGATGAATTTTCAGCAATTGTCCGGATCAACGGCACATTTCCTTATACAGGACATCCGGATAGCGTAACACTAGTAGCAGGAAAATATACCATGGAATGCTGGGGGGCACAGGGAGGAAATTCTTCGTCCGGAGGGAGAGGAGCCTATACAGCCGGGGCAATAGATTTGTCCGATCATGTAGTTTTATATATTTTCGTAGGAGGTTCCGGGTTTACATATAGCAGCAATAACGGGTATAACGGAGGAGGCAAACCGCTGTTTGCGCAATATGCAGGAGGGGGTGCGTCCGATATAAGACTGGAAAAAGGCAATCTATATTCACGCATCATGGTTGCCGCCGGAGGATCCGGATCGAGTTACGGTGCCAGTAAGGTTTGGAATAATGGCGTTGCCGGCGGAGGATTAAAGGGGTATGATGGAATTTATTCCGGATATAATTGCAGTGGCAGAAATAATCGGGTGACTCAACCGGCAGGCGGAGCGACTCAAATAGCTCCAGGTGTGGCCATGACGTGTGCCGGCGGTTGTATGCACGGTGTGGCTGTTGCCGGTTCTTTCGGTGTAGGTGCGTATGATAATAATAAACAAGGCTACGGATCCGGAGGTGGCGGCGGAGGCTGGTATGGCGGCGGCGGCGGAACGACGACCAACTGTAATATCACGTCTTCCGCATCGGGGTCATCCTATATAAGCGGACATACCGGATGCGTCGGGACGAAATCCCGTACGTCGCATACCTATGCATCTACCTGTGCATCGAATCCGACATGGGATTGTTCAACTTCTTATACCGGATATATATTTACGAATACGGTGATGATCGACGGCGCCGGGTACCGATGGACGACAGCAAAAGGCAGTTACGCCGGAATGCCTAATTTAGCGGGGACGGGCACCATGACCGGAAATTCCGGACACGGGCAGGTGCGGATTACTCCGCTGAATTAAAAAGTCAAAGGGTTTAAGAGATTGAAAAAGTTAAAAGGTTGAAATGCAGTTTTTAACGCTTTCAACCTTTTCAACTTTTCATCGTTTTCACGAAATTATTCCACTACGGTTATCCAGCCGTATTTGTCCGGCTCGTCTCCGTATTGTATGCCTCTCAGACGGCGATACAGTTTCGTACACCACTCTCCGACCACATCCGGATTGCCGAAACGGATACTCCTGTTGTTTTCCGGATCGTCGATCTGTCCGATAGGACTGATTACGGCAGCCGTACCGCAGGCACCCGCCTCTTCAAATGTTTCCAGTTCCTCGACCAGAATGCGGCGGCGTTCCACTTTCAATCCCATATCCTCGGCCAATACCATCAGGCTGGCATTGGTAATGGAAGGCAGAATCGTATGGGAAGCCGGCGTAATGTAACAATTGTCCTTGATACCGAAAAAATTGGCCGGGCCGCATTCGTCGATATATTTCTTTTCTTTGGAATCCAGGAAGATCGCCGTAGAATACCCTTTTTCATGGGCCATCACTCCGGAGCGCATGCCCGAGGCATAATTCCCCCCCACTTTGATATGCCCCGTACCGTTAGGCGCCGCCCGGTCGTATTTCCGTTCCAGCATGACCTTCGTCGTTCTGAAACCTTCTTTAAAATAAGGTCCCACCGGCGCAACGAACACGACAAACATATATTCCTTGGACGGAGCGACTCCCATCTGCGCGCCTACACCGATCAGCAGAGGACGGATATACAGACTGGCGCCCGATTCATAAGGCGGCACATATTCCTCGTTGGCCTTGATCGCTTTTATCACTGCTTCCTTAAATAACTCCGTCGAGGGTGCTTTCATCATCACATATTCAGCCGAGGCCTGCATACGTTTCGCATTTTCTTCACAACGGAACAGACGAATTTTCCCGTCTTTCCCCCGGAACGCTTTCATTCCTTCAAAAGCCTCCTGCCCGTAGTGCAGACAAGTAGAGGCCATGTGAATCGTGAGCATTTCCGAATCGCTTATTTCCGGAGCGCTCCACTGACCGTCCTTGTAATAACAGCGGACATTGAAATCAGCCTTCGAATAACCGAACGTCAGTTTGCTCCAATCTATATTTTTCATCGCGTACGATTTAAAATTTATTTAACGATAGTCATTTCATTTATCAGATTCTTCGCTCCCGCATATTTATCGATGATAAAAAGCACGTAGCGCATATCGACATTGATGCATCTCTGCAAATTTTCCTCGAAGTCTATGTCTCCGGACATGGCTTCGGAATTACCGTCGAAAGCCGCACCTATCAGTTCGCCGTCGGCATTGATGACGGGAGAACCCGAGTTGCCGCCGGTAATGTCGCTGTCGGTAATAAAACAGGTTACGACATTGTCTTCGCCGTACTGTCCGAAGTCCTTGTTCGCGTACAACTCTTTCAGGCGTGCCGGCACCTCAAACTCCGTACCCTTCGCCCCTTCTTTCTGCATCACGCCGTCCAGGGTGGTATAATAGTCATAGAACACGGCATCGCGCGGCTTATAGCTTTTCACCTTCCCGTAGGTCAGACGCAACGTGGAATTGGCGTTCGGCGCCCATTTCTTGTCCGGATTCATCTGCATCAACCCTTCCACGAAGAGACGGTCGCCTTTCACGGCCTGTTCGCCCGTATCTCCGACATAAGCCGACAATCTGAAGGCGATCTCATAGAAGGAACGCCCGGCGATCAGCGCCAGATCGTTTTTCAGTTTCCTGCAATCCGGATTTTGGACAAAAGCATTAAAACGCTGTTCATCCATGAAAACCGATTTTTTACGCATATCGGCGGCGAACTTCGTATAATCCCCGTTGTATTTTTTATTGACCAGACGGATGATTTCCGGGTAAAATTCCGGATCCACCCGGTCGTTGTACATCTTATACAAAGCGGCATACAGCTTCTCCTCCACAACGGGATTGAAATTTTTATAAAAATCCGTACCCGCCTTTTTCAGATTTTCCAATGTCCTAGCTTTTTCTTCCGCCGTCGTTTCCTTGTCGCACCACTTTTCCACCATCCGGTTCACCCGATAGGCCAATGCCGGGGTTTCCGTACCTCTCAGCGCCTCCACCAGGTAAGACTGCACGTCCATGTATTTTGCCATTTCTCCGTAAGATTTCTCCAGAGTGGCAAGCACCTCGCCATAACGGGCCTTTCTGCCGGCATCCGCATTCACCCACTCGCCGAATTCTTTCTCGATAGCCTCTTTATTTCCCAGCGTATTCAGTTGCTTCAAGGCCTTGTTCTGCTCGTAGGAATATTTCCAGTAATTCGCGCAGGAAGCATGTTTGGACGCATACTGGATGCGGGTCTTCGGATCTTTTTCCATTTCCTCCTTCATGATATTCAATTTTTCCGTGCGTACCTCATAGCGAATGTCATTTCCCTGCATCGTATTTTTCAGGCTGAAACTGGTGGCGAAACGGTCCGTGCTGCCGGGGAATCCCATAATCATGGCGAAATCTCCGTCTTTCACGCCCTTTATGGAAACCGGCAGATAATGTTTCGGCTTCAAAGGCACATTCTCCTCGGCATACTCCGCCGGCTTGCCGTCCGGAGCGGTATAAATGCGGAACATGGAGAAATCGCACGTATGGCGCGGCCACATCCAGTTGTCCGTATCCCCGCCGAACTTGCCCAGACTCTGGGGAGGAGCCCCTACCAGGCGGACGTCCTTATATATCGTATACAAAAACAGAAAATACTGGTTCCCTTCGAACATGGAAATTACCTGCGCCTTGGCATCGCCTCCCTCTTCGGCTTCTTTCACGATCACCCTGGAAATGCTGTCGATTGCCATTTCACGTTCATCCTCGCTCATATCGTCGCGCAATGCGGCCTTCACCCGGTCCGTCACCTCCTCCATCCGGTCCAGAATGGAAGCCGTCATACCCGGATTGGTCAGTTCGTCCTCCATCTTGTAAGCCCAAAAGCCGTCCGACAGATAATCGTGCTCCACCGACGAATGCGCCTGAATGGCGCCGAAACCGCAGTGATGGTTCGTAATCAGCAATCCCTGCGGAGAAACGATCTCTCCCGAACAGAAATGACGGAAAGGCGAACCGACATAGCCCAAGCCTACAATCGCGTCCTTTATCCCCGGCTGATTTACCGAATATATATCCTCCGCCGTCAGCCGGAAACCCATTGCCTGCATTTCATCTATATTCTGCTGTTTCAGCCGGGACAAAAGCCACATGCCTTCATCCGCTCTTGCGAAACTGAACAACAACAACGAACATGTCACCAATACTAATTTTTTCATTTCTAACTTTTTTCGTTATTTTTATATCAAATCATAATCCGTTCAACAACGTTATCGCAAATATATAATTAAATCCGTTCCGTCGTATTTTTTTACTCCTAATTTCAAATGTCATTTTTTCTGTGTTTTCATATATTTGCAATCGTAAAAAAGCCGGACGACGTTTATGAAAAAAAAGGAAAAAATACTATCATTTCTCTGGCAGCATGTGCTGCTTCTGCTTTCACTGTATCTGATGACACTGGGCGTCGTGCTTTGCGTCAAATCCTGTCTGGGCAGCAGCGTGATTTCCTCCCTGCCGTTCGTATTCTCGCTGGCGGGAACGATCGGGAATGTTCCGGCATGGACGATCGGCGGTTACACGATTGCCATGAATTTCGTACTGGTGTTCTGCCAGTTACTTATCCTGCGGAAAAAATTCGAACCCATACAGCTTTTCCAGCTGATCATCGGTTTTATTTTCGGCTGGCTTATCGACCTCAACATGTTCCTGACCTCCGGTCTGACATGCTCCGCCTTGCCGTCGCAATTGCTCGCCCAGTTCCTGGGATGCACGATCATGGGCATCGGCATCGCCTTCGAGGTCCGGTGCGGCTCCGTCACCATGCCGGGCGAGGGCATTTCAATCGTCATCAGCCAGGTGACGCACCGTCCGTTTGCAAAAGTAAAAATCGGCGTAGACTCCACGCTCGTACTCCTCGCCGTGGGAAGCTGCTATCTCTTTTTCGGCACATGGCTATGGAATGTCATCGGGGCAGGCACCATTTTCGCGATGGTGTATGTCGGGCTCGTCGTAAAATTCATCGCTCCCCGTCTCGGATGGTTCGACCGTTTGCTGGCCTATATCCCGGGATTCCGGCGCTACCTGTTCGGTCTGGCCCGATTCATTTACCGCCGCAATGAATCAAAAGAGTGAAAAATCGCTATTTTTGCCGAAAGATCAACTACACCGTGGAAAAGAAAAATATACGCAATACGTCTCCCGAGGAACTGGCGGAATTTCTGTGCAGTCACGGAGAAAAAGCATTCCGGACCAAACAGATCGACCAGTGGATCTGGCAGAAAGGGGCGCATTCCTTCGATGAAATGAGCAATCTTTCCAAACCGGTCCGCGAATTACTGGATTCGGCTTTCTATTTCGACAGTCTTCAGGCCGAACGGATTCAAACGGCCACGGACGGTACCACCAAAACGGCCTGGAAACTTCACGACGGACTGTTCGTGGAAAGCGTTCTGATTCCCGGCAAAGATAAATTTACGGTATGTGTTTCCTCTCAGGTGGGATGCCAGCTGGGATGCCGCTTCTGCGCCACCGGTACGCTCGGTTTCAAACGCAATTTAACGGCCGGCGAAATCTTCGACCAGGTGCTCTTCGCCCGGAAAGCGGCCGAAGAAAAAGGCTCCGCGCTTTCCAATATCGTCTTTATGGGCATGGGGGAACCTCTGCTGAACTACAGCAACGTACTCACGGCCATAGGGCGCATTACCGACGAAAACGGTCTGGCCATGTCTCCCTACCGCATTACGGTCTCCACAGCCGGCATCCCGGAAAAGATACGTCAGCTGGCAGACGATGAAGTGCGCTTTAACCTCGCGATTTCGCTCCACGCCGC
Organism: uncultured Odoribacter sp.; assembly: GCA_964647845.1. GTDB lineage: Bacteria > Bacteroidota > Bacteroidia > Bacteroidales > Marinifilaceae > Culturomica. The sequence continues at coordinate 11,944 of CAZYJV010000028.1, read as the reverse complement.
CAATCCCGACACCCGGAGCCGGCTCATGCCCGTCAACCAGGCATATCCTCTGGACAAGCTGGCGGAAAGCCTGAAATACTTCGTCGAAAAGACCGGTACGCGGCCCACATTCGAATACCTGCTTCTGAACGGGCTGAACGACTCCGTCGAGGATGCCCGGATGCTGGCGGCTTACTGCAAACAGTTTCCGGTAAAAATCAATATCATCGAATACAACAACGTAGAGGGCTCCGCTTTCAAACACACGCCGGACAAACAGAGGGACGCTTTCATCCGTTTTCTGGAGAGCCGGAATATGATCGTCAACGTACGCAGAAGCAAAGGCAAAGACATCGACGCCGCCTGCGGCCAATTAGCCAACAAACTGAAAAAAGAGAAATAATATGGATTTCGTTCTCATCCTGCCCGTTTTACTGAATATCGCCGTTATCATTCTGGTATTGAGAAAGAAAACGGACCATTCCGCCGCCCGTTTCGATGCGCTGGGAAACGCCCTGGAACGCCTGGAAAAAAACATAAAAGACGAATTCCGCTATTTGCAGGAAAACACCTCCAAAGGCGCCCGCGAGAACCGGGAGGAACTCAGTAAATCCCTGGGGGATTTCAGGACGGAGAACAGCCGCCTCCTCAAAAACATCACCGATCAGAACCTGCAGGCTCTGGAAGCCATCCACAAAACGCTGGACGACTCCTTCAAGGAGTTTCAAAAGATATTCGCAGAGAACATCCGTTCGTTCAATGAGCTGCAGCGCGAGAAATTCGGAGAGTTGGACAAGAAGCAGAGCGAACTGCTCCAGGCTACGGAAAAGCGACTGGATGAAATGCGCGCCACGGTGGACGAAAAATTGCAGAAAACCCTTCATGAACGCATCGGGCAGTCTTTCGAATTGGTCAGCAAACAGCTGGAGCATGTCCAGAAAGGTCTGGGAGAAATGCAGAATCTGGCCCAGGATGTGGGAGGCCTGAAAAAGGTGCTGGGCAATGTCAAAATGAGAGGCTGTATCGGGGAGGTGCAATTGGAAATGCTGCTGGAGCAAATCTTGGCTCCCGAACAGTATGAAGCCAACGTCAAGACCAAAAAAGGCTCCGACAAACTCGTGGAGTTCGCCATCAAACTGCCGGGGAAGGAAGACTGTACGGAATGCGTGTATCTTCCTGTCGACGCCAAATTCCCAAAAGACGCCTACGAGCAGCTTGTGGAAGCTTATGAGTCGGGGCAGACGGAACAGATCGACACGGCCTCCCGGAATATCGAAGCCACCATCAAAAATATGGCCAAAGACATTCACGACAAATACCTGGACCCGCCCTACACCACCGATTTCGGCATCATGTTCCTGCCTTTCGAGGCCATCTACGGAGAAGTGGTCCGCCGCGCCAGTCTGCTGGAGCAGCTGCAGCGGGAATACAAGGTCATCGTCACCGGTCCCACGACTCTGGCCGCCATTCTCAACAGCCTGCAAATGGGCTTCCGGACGCTGGCGATTCAGAAAAGAAGCAGTGAAGTATGGAAAGTACTGGGCGCCGTGAAGACCGAATTCGAAAGGTTCGGAGGCATGCTGGAAAAAGCGCAGAAAAACATCCAGACCGCCAATAACCAGATAGAGGAAGTCATGGGGAAACGCACGCGGGCTATTCAACGGAAACTGAAAGACATCGAAGCCCTGCCTTCGGCGGAAGCCGCCCTGCTTATTCCGGAAACGAAAGAACCGGACGACCTTTTGACGGACAACTGATCAGTACAGAAGATAGCCGGCGATACCCGCCAATACGATCAACAATATCGGATCGGTCTTTTTCAGGGAAGCCCCGAATACCAGAACGAAAATAATCCAGCTCTTGTAATCGGCGAAATTCCGCTGGTTCAGCAACAATAAAGCGGCGGCGGCAATGAGTCCGATAATCGCCGGTTTCAGTCCCTTCAGCGCCGCGTCTACGTAGAAATTGTTACGGAAAGCGAAAAAGAAACGGCACACCAGTGTCATCAGGATAACGGAAGGCAGGCTTACCGCCAGCGTACAAATGAACGAGCCCCATACGCTCCCCGTCGCCGTATAGCCGATATAAGTCGCGGTATTAAAAGCAATCGGACCGGGAGTGGTCTGCGAAATGGCGACAATATCCGTAAAATCGGACACGCTGATCCAATGGTGCACCTCGACGACATCGTGCTGTATGAGAGAGAGCATGGCATACCCTCCGCCGAAGCCGAACAGGCCGATCTTAAAAAAAGTCCAGAACAGATTCAAATACAATTCCCAGTTTTCCATCATATCTTTTTCCGCCGTTTGTAACCGTAATAAATTATTCCTCCCGCTATCGCCAGTATCACCACGTATACCGGAGAAACACCCAACAGCCAGATAAGCAGAGCCGCCACGGCAGGAATCCACACACTTCTCCACGTGACGCCCGCCGCTTTTCCCATGTTCCACAGCGGCGCGGCAATCAATGCCACAACGGCAGGCCGAATTCCCTTAAATACCCGCTCCACGCCGGGATTGTCCTTGAATTCGGTAAATACCATGGCTATCAACAGGATGACAATAAACGACGGCAAAATGATTCCCAAGCCCGTCACCAGGCTCCCCCGCTTTTTTTTCAGTTTATTCCCGACAAAAACCGCCGTATTCAAAGAAATCGGACCGGGCACGGACTGGGCTATCGCCAGCATATCGATAAATTCCCCCTCCTCCAGCCACTTCCTTCTATTGACCACTTCCCGCTGTATCAGGGGAATCATGGCATACCCCCCGCCGAACGTAAAGGCGCCGATCTTAAAAAATACCCAAAATAACTGAAAGTAGAATTTCATATCCTTATATAACGAAACGGATACCCGATGCGGTTACAAGCGGCTCAGCCGATCGATCACGGAATCCCGCAGCCGGCTAAAATCCGCCAGATTCGCCTCGCTGACGGGCTTCTTCGGCTGGGACTTGATGGTCAGGGGATTTACAGGCCTGCCATTCTCGAATACCCTGAAATCCAAATGAGGGCCTGTCGACAAGCCGGTGCTGCCCACATATCCGATCACCTGTTTCTGCGCCACTTTCGAACCTATCTTTATGCCTTTTTCAAAGCGGGACAAATGCATGTAACTGGTCGTATACGTACCGTTGTGTTTTATTTTCAAATAATTGCCTCCTCCGTTCGCCTGAAATCCTTTCGCAACCACCGTGCCCGAACCGATGGCATACACGGGCGTCCCCACGGGGGCGGCATAATCCACGCCATGATGGGGGCGGTATATTTTCAGCTTGGGATGAAAACGGCTGTTGGAAAAGCGGGAGGTTATACGGAAATAATCGAGCGGAGCTTTCAGGAAAGCCCCCTCCAGACTGTTTCCTTTCTCGTTATAAAACAGGACTTCCCCATCCTGCGGGAAAGGGATGGCATAATAGTCCGTGCCGGCATGCCGAAAGAGCGCCCCCAAAATGTTGAAGTTCGCCAATTCTTTCCCGTCCACACACTCCTGTTCGTAAAGGACCCGGAATTCATCCTCTTTCTGCAAGCCGAAGAAATCGATCGTCCAGCCGAATATGCGGGACAGATCCACCGCCAGCAAAGGATCCGCACGGCAATCGACCATCGCGTTCCACAAAGAGGACTGCACCTGTCCTTTCGCCGTCTTCGGCCGCCACTCCACCGGATTCTTTCCGAGCGTGATTTTCCCTTCTCCCTTCAGCTCATACACCACGTACGAACGGGGGTCTATCTCATACACGAAATATTCCGCCACCGGCACGCTGTCTTTGGTGGAAAAAACGGCATACGGCTGTCCGTTCCTTATCCTGCGGACATCGAATACCTCCCGGGAGTCGGTACTCAGTTTATGAATCTGCTGCCCCGTCAGCCCGTGTCCCGCCAGGATAACGGACAGACTCTGATTTTTTTTCACCACCCCGAAATCAACATCGTAGTCGTTCATCGGTATTCCGTACCGATATACGATTTCCTCGACACCCGCGGAATCGATGACATCCACCTCATCCAGCGATTCCGCTTCATTTTTCCGGTGGGGGAAAAATATCACCGCCAACAGCACGAGCCCCAACACGGAAGAAAAAATAACCTGTTTTCTTTTTGTCATTGCTTTCTATTTCTTGTTTCCACACGATTTTCTTTTCCACACCATGAACCAGACCGCCCCGACAGCCACGCACAAACCTCCGACACCGTAGGAAAGAGCGTGGGAGAAATTCATCCCCTCGGGGGCTATGCAAAGATAGGTGGCACACACGCACGTCATGAACAATGCCGGAATAAGCGTAACCCGATAATTCTTTCCCGCCCGCACCAGATACACGGTCACCGCCCACAAGGTGAACACCGCCAGCGCCTGGTTCGCCCACGCGAAATACCGCCAGATCTTACCGAACCCTTCGGCATCGCGCAAACTGTATAGCAACAGCCCTATCGCCAGTAAGAACATCGGGATGCAAATCAGCAGACGCAGCCGGATGCTCTTCTGCCCGACTTTCATAAAATCGGCGACGATCAGCCGGGCCGAGCGGAATGCCGTATCGCCGGAGGTCACCGGAGCGGCAATTACCCCCAGAATGGCGAGCAGCCCTCCGACAGGTCCCAGCCAGCTGCGCGTAATCGAATCGACAATCACAGCGGCATTGCCTTCCCCCATACCGTTTTCATGATAGAAGTAAGTTGCCGCCGCCGCCCAGATCAACGCGACGATGCCTTCCGTTATCATTGCCCCATAAAACACCGGACGCCCCGATTTTTCAGATACCATGCAACGGGCCATCATCGGCGACTGCGTGGCATGAAATCCCGAAATGGCCCCGCAGGCGATGCTGACGAACATGACCGGGAAAACGGGGAATGCCTCCGCACCCGGATGGGTATTCCGCAGACCGTCCCATATCTCAGGCAAAGAAGGACAGTGCACGTATAGCATGACCAATATGCCCAAGGCCATGAAAAGCAGCGCTATGGCAAAAAGCGGATAGATCTTTCCGATAATTTTATCCACAGGCAGCAACGTGGCCAGGATATAATAAACGAACACCATGATAATCCAGAAGGTCTCGTTCAGACAGCCGGGAGTCAGTTTCGCCAGCAGTCCGGCGGGTCCCGCAACGAAAACAGCCCCGACCAGTATCATCAGCACGACGGTAAAGACACGCATCACCTGTTTGGTCGTCATCCCCAGATAACGCCCGACGATTTCCGGCAGACTTTCCCCTCCGTGCCGCAGAGAAAGCATACCCGCCAGATAGTCATGGGTAGCCCCCGCCAATATGCTTCCGAATACAATCCACAGATACGAGGCGGTTCCGAACTTCGCACCCATTATCGCGCCAAAAATCGGTCCCAGTCCCGCAATATTCAAAAACTGGATCATAAATATCTTCCATCCCGGCAACGGCATGAAATCCACGCCATCGGCTTTCGTAACGGCAGGTGTCGGCCGCCCGTCGGGAGCGAACAACCTCTCGATGTAACGCCCGTAGGTAAAATACCCCGTTATCAGAACGGCCAGACAAATCGTAAATGTCAACATGTCCTATAAATGATTTTTATCTTTTTCTTCTTCCGCTGTTCTTTCTGTTCTCTTTCTCCGGCTTCTTTTCCGCCTCCCTCTCCCCTTCTTTCCGCACCAGTTCGTAATCCAGCTGTCGGGCGACCAGATTGGCCTTGGCCACTTTCACCGTTACCTTGTCTCCCAGCTGGTATATCTTATGATGGTGCCGGCCGGCAATACAATAATTTTTCTCATCGAATTCGTAATAGTCGTCTTCCAGTTCGGTGATGGATACCAGGCCTTCGCATTTCGAATCCTCCAGCTCGACATAAAAGCCCCATTGGGTCACCCCGGATATGGTTCCGATAAATTCCTGCCCCACCTTGTCGGACATGAACTCCACCTGCTTGTATTTAATCGAAGCCCGTTCGGCATTGGCAGCCAGCTGCTCCATGTCGGAAGAATGCCGGCACATCTCCTCGTACTTGTCCTTGTTGACGGAACGCCCGTCGTCCAGATAGCGCTGCAACAGACGGTGCACCATCACATCGGGATAGCGGCGGATAGGAGAGGTGAAATGGGTGTAGTAATCGAACGCCAGCCCGTAATGTCCGACGTTCACCGTGGAATAGACCGCTTTCGCCATCGTACGCACTGCCAGGGTCTCGATCAGATTCTGTTCCGGTCTGGACTTCACCTCCTGCATGAGTCTGTTCATGGACGAGGTCAGGGCTTTGCGGCTGGTAAGTTTCAGCCCGTAACCGAATTTCGCCACGAAACGGTTGAATTCCGCCAGCTTGTCGTCGAGGGGCTTGTCATGAATACGATAGACGAATGTCTTGGCTTTGTCTTTCACACGGCCGATTTTCTCCGCCACTTTCCTGTTCGCCAACAGCATGAATTCTTCTATCAGCTTGTTGGCCTCTTTCGATTGCTTGAAATAAACGCCCAGAGGCTTGCCCTTTTCATCCAGGTTGAATTTCACCTCCACCCGGTCGAAATCGATGGCCCCGTTTTTAAAACGCGCCTCTCTCAATTTCTGAGCCAGTCCGTTCAGGGTCCGTATCTCCTCCTTGTAATCCCCGTCCACTCCTTCAATGATTTCCTGGGCCTCCTCGTAGGTGAAACGACGGTTCGACCGGATTACCGTACGTCCGAACCATTCCTCCAGCACCTGGGCCTCTTCATTCAGCCTGAAAACGGCGGAGAAGCAGAGTTTTTCCTCATCCGGGCGCAAAGAGCACACCCCGTTGGACAGTTTTTCGGGCAGCATGGGAATCGTACGGTCCACCAGATACACCGAAGTCGCCCGGGCATACGCCTCTTTGTCCAGAACGGTGTCCGGAACCACATAATACGACACGTCCGCGATATGCACTCCGACCTCCCACAATCCGCCCTTCAATCTGCGTACCGACAGCGCATCGTCAAAATCCTTCGCATCTTTGGGGTCGATGGTAAATGTCACCACCTCCCGGAAATCCCTCCGCCGGGCTATCTCCTTTTCGGGCACGGCCATGCCTATTTTTTCGGCGGCTTTCAATACGTTCGGCGGGAATTTTACCGGTAATTCGTATTCCGCCATGATGGCGTTCATTTCCGTATCGTTGTCCCCCGGAGCTCCCAGCACTTCGATCACCTGTCCCACAGGGTTCTTCTGTTTTTCCGGCCAGTCGGTAATTTTAACGATTACCTTCTCCCCATTTTTCGCCCCGTTCAGCTGATGCAGCGGAATGAAGACATCATACGGCATCTGCTTGCCTCCGGGCAAAAGAAAGGCATAGTTTTCCGACAACTGGACCGTACCGACAAACGTAGCCTTTTTCCTCTCCACGATTTCCACGACCTCCCCTTCCGTCCGGCTGTTTTTCCGCCGGGCATATACCAGCACTTTCACTTTATCCCCGTTGAGGGCGTGCCTGAGATTATTGAATGCCACGAATACGTCCTCTTCACTTTCATCCGAGATAATATAAGCCGAACCCTTGGCCGTCAGTTCCACGATTCCGGTAATATAAGAACCGGTTTTTTTGCATTTGAATCTCCCCGTCGACTCCTCCGTCAGCACCCCGCCATCCGCCAGCTCCTTCAAAAGCTCGAAGATCAGCCGTTTGGTGTCCATCCGGTGGATATTCAGGCTTTTCGCCATCTGCTTGTAGTTGTAACTCCGCCCCGGATGTCTTTCCATCAATTCACACATCGCCTTGCGCAACTCGGCTTTTCCTCTGCCCGCCTCGCTCTTTTTCTTACTTTTCGCCATAATATCACGAATTAATTATTCTGCTAAGTTATAAAAAAAAGCGGCCTTTCAGCCGCTTTCCCTTACTTTATCAAACCTTTGTCGAATTTTTCCCTGACTTTGACCAGCATGTCCGTCGTCATGCGGCCCAGGTCGTAATCCGGTTTCCAGCCCCATTCCTCCCGTGCGCACGTATCGTCCATGCTGTTGGGCCAGCTGTCGGCGATCGCCTGTTTTACCGGATCAATTTCATAATCCATTCTGAATTCCGGCATGTGCTTGCGGATTTCCGCCGCAATGCCTTCCGGCTCGAAACTCATGGCGGCGATGTTGAAACTGTTCCGATGCTTCAGTTTCGCCGGATCCGCTTCCATCAGTTCCACCACGGCCTTCAGCGCATCGGGCATATACATCATATCCATATAGGTACCGGCTTTCACATTGCAGGTAAAGGACTTCTTCCGGACAGCATCGTAATAAATCTCCACAGCATAGTCCGTCGTCCCGCCGCCGGGCAGCGTAACGTATGAAATCAAACCGGGGAAACGCACGCTGCGGGTATCCACACCGAAGCGGTTGAAGTAGTAGTCGCTCAACAGCTCGCCCGTCACCTTGCACACGCCGTAGATGGTGGTGTTGGAACGCTGCAACGTATCCTGCGGCGTTTTGTCCTTCGGAGTATCCTTGCCGAACGCGCCGATAGAACTGGGGGTGAAAACGGCACAATTGTTATCTTTTGCAATATTCAACGAATTGGTCAGAGCGCCGATATTAATTTTCCACGCCAGTTCCGGATTCTTTTCCCCCGTCGCCGACAGGAGCGCCACCAGATTAAACAGGGTATCGATATTGTATTTGCGTACAATCTCGATGTAACGGTCTCTGTCGAGTACGTCCAAAGATTCGAAAGGACCGTCCTCGGCCAGGTGTTTGCACTTTTCAACACTGATATCGGCAGCTACGACATTGTTGTTACCGTAAATAGATCTCAAATGTGGAACAAGTTCCGAACCGATTTGTCCACCAGCACCGACGATTAATATCTTTTTCATTCTGATTTGAAATTTTAAAAATTCTACTACAAAAATAGATAATTAAATATTTTACAAAGCTAAAAAGCGAAATATTTTTATCTTTTTAAGTAGAAATTTCCAATTCGTTGTCCGGATTTTCTTCATAATAATAATCGACCTGAAGATCAGAACGTTTGTAGGCCGCGACAGCCAATTCGTCGCAGCGTTCGTTCTCCGGAACTTCGGCATGGCCTTTCACCCAGACGAACTTCACCCGATGTTTGCGGTAAATCTGCAGGAAACGCTTCCACAGGTCGGGATTCTTTTTCTTCCTGAATCCGGTTTTCTCCCAGTTGAACAACCACCCCTTCTCCACGGCATCCACGACATACCTGGAATCGGAATACAGGGTGACCTGCTGTCCCTCCTGCTTCAAGGCTTCCAGCCCGACAATGACGGCGAGCAGTTCCATCCGGTTGTTCGTCGTCAGCCGGAATCCCGCCGTCAGCTCTTTCCGGTACGGCCCCGCCATCAGCACGACGCCGAATCCTCCGGGTCCGGGATTGCCGCTGGCAGCTCCGTCGGTGTAAATAGTAATCTGATGTGCCATGTATCTTCGTTTCGAAGAGGTTTATTTTTTGTCTTTTTTCTCCTGCTCCTCCGCCCCGCTCACCGGAATTTTCAATTTCTCTATGGCCTTCTGGATGTTTTCCTGCGTGTTTTTGTCTTCCCGGAAAGTGACCGTAACGGTCTGGGCTTCCATATCCACGCTGAGGTCTTTCACCCCTTTCTCATAAGGGATGTTTTTTTCCACCCTCGCCTTGCAGGATTCGCAATGCAGGGTTGCTTTGTACACCACCGTCTTCGTTTTCGGCTTCGCCTCTTTCTTTTCCGCATAAACTCCCGCACTGAACAGCAGGACAAGCCCCCATGTCAAGATAAAATACTTTGTCTTCATCGTTATCTGTTTTACGCTGTTTCCGGCAAAGTTACAAAATAATCCGTTCAATCGCGGTCTATGCCGAAACGCACCCCGATATAAAATTTACGTCCGTGAACGGGCCCCCAGATTTTGGACGAATCAAACTCCCTGCTCCAGGGAGCATCCGCTGCAACAATGGGGTGCATCTGCATGAAATCCCCGATGTTTTCACAGCCGGCATAAAGGCTCCATTTCCGGAAGAATTTACTTACCTGCGCATTCATGATACGGAAGGATTCGAACTCCCCCATACCGTTGGGCAGCCGCCCCGGACCGTTAAACTGGGTGGTGAAATCGAACTGCCATTTGCGCATGTTGGTGTAATACGACAGATTCAGCAGCCCCTTATAGCGGCTTTGCAGCGCCGTCCGCATCAAACGCCCGCCGATCGTCGTCTTCACATCGTTGTAACGGTAGGCGCCGACTACATCCAAACGGGGTATCAACTCGTATTTCACCTCCACCTGATAGCAGTTGGAATAGGAATCCCCGTCCAGGTTGTAAAAATTCACTCTCCCCGGATCGCTTTCATTGTCTACCACCACCTGCTGAGAGAAATCGGTGCGGTAATAGTCCAGGTTTATATTAAGCATGCGACCGAAAACGACAAACTTCCGGTTTAGCTGGACGCCGAAATTCCACGCCCTCTCCATCTCCAGCTTTTCAATCTCCTCCGGATGGGCGGCCAGCAGCCTGCCATTGACATATACCGGATGAGCGGATGCCAGCAAATAGCTGTTGTCCGCCAGCACATTGGCAACCCTGGAGCCTCTGCCCGCAGAGAATTTCAGCGTGGTGAAGTCATCAGGCGCGTAAGCAATATGCAAGCGAGGAGTTACAAAACCATCGTACAGATTGTGGTAATCGTAGCGGACTCCCGCCATCACCGTCAATTTTTTCCAGAAATGCCCCGTATATTGGAAAAAGGCTCCGAAAACCCGCTCCTGCCGGTTAAAATTCACCGTAGGCGTCCGCACGCCGGTCTCCGCCAGGTAATCATTGAATTTTTCACGGTAATCGTCATAATTCACGGTCAATCCGGCAGAGTATTTGTGCTCCTCGGTATCTCCGAAAACAGACTGATAAATGTAGTTGGCAAACACCGTCCGCTGGCGCACATCGTAATTCCGGCCTCCATAGTAGGAATCCTGGTCATGGTCCGTATAGTTCAGAATCAGCGCCATACTGGTATTTTCGTATTCGGGCATGAGATAGCCCCATTTCAGAAAACCTTCGTAACGACGGGTATCGATGCCTATACCGTAAAGATTGCCGGGACCGACGCGGTCTTTCATCTCTTTCCTGAATCCTTTCTGTCCTCCCAGACGGGTTTCATCCAGCAGCTTTCCGCCGAACTGGATGTTCCACATGTCCGTTTTATACTGCCAGCGGTTCATCAGATTGTACTGCGTCTTCTTCGGCATATCCAGAAAGCCGTCATGATTGCCCTCCAGCTCCCGATTCAGCCAGTCCCCGTGCAACAGGAGGGCCGTACTCCATTTCTTATTCAACACGACCCCTGCATTGGCATTGAACTCGACCATGCCTTCGTCGCTGACATAGGCATTCCCGAAGACTTTTTCACCGGTCAAAGGTTTCTTGTAATCCACACTGATTTGTCCGGCAATGGCTTCGTACCCGTTGATAACCGAACCGGCGCCTTTTGACACCGATATGGCGCTCATCCAGGGCCCCGGCACGTAGCTCAACCCGTACAAAGAGGACACGCCCCGGAAATTGGGAATATTCTCCGTCATCATCTGCACGTACCGCCCCGTCAGTCCCAGCAGCTGAATCTGTTTGGCTCCGGTCACCGCATCGGCATACGAGACGTCCACGGAAGCGTTGGTCGTAAAGCTTTCCCCTAAATTACAACATGCCGCCTTACACAATTCGTCCCCCGTAATGACCTGCTCTATCAAAGGTCCCTTGGTACTCATTATCGTCGTATTCCCCCGCTTTACCACCGTGACCTCGTCCAGCAGCTCACCGGACTGCAGGACGATTTCAATGTCCGCCGCCGGATTTTTCACCGCGACCGTATCGGAACGGTATCCGATAAAACTGACCACCAATTTTCCTATGGAATTCCATTTTATCCTAAAATAGCCCCCTTCATCCGTTCCTCCCCCCTCGGAAGTCCCCGCCCAGAACACATTCGCTCCGGGCAATCCGGCCTTGCCCGTTTCCGTCCGCTCCACCACCCGTCCCCGCACCTCCTGCGC
>CAZYJV010000027.1:17360-18459 GCA_964647845.1 uncultured Odoribacter sp. | reverse complement strand
CATATTTCTGAAAAAAGTCGCTTTCGAGTTTGCAAATTTAAAATACAATTTTAAATTTGCAAGAAATTTATGGTGTCATGATAGAACGTACCCTGCAAGCCAAATTGATCCAACTGGCTACGAAATATCCCTTTGTAACGATTACAGGACCTCGTCAATCCGGCAAGTCGACATTGGCAGAGCTAACCTTTCCGGATTACCGACGCGTATCCCTGGAAGATTTGGACAACCGAGAATTTGCCTCGGAAGACCCGCGCGGTTTCATCGCCACCTACCCTTCCCGGACAATCATAGACGAAGTACAACGTGTCCCCTCATTGCTCTCGTATCTCCAAACCCATACGGATCAAAAACACCAAATGGGGATGTACATTCTCACCGGCTCGCAAAACACGGAATTAATGGCAGCGGTCGATCAGTCACTTGCCGGCAGAGTCGGCATTCTAACCTTGTTGCCATTCTCACACGAGGAAATGCACCGGGCAGGCATTCTGCCCCCAAGCATCGACCAGGAAATATTCCACGGAGCTTATCCAAGTATCTACGACCGCCATATCGAACCGACAGACTATTATCCGAACTACATTAAAACCTACATAGAACGGGATGTCCGGCAAATGAAAGCAATCGGAGACCTCTCGAAATTCCGCAAATTAATAAAATTATGCGCCGGACGCATAGGACAATTGATAAACAAATCTTCATTGGCCGTTGAATGCGGTGTGACCTCTCCGACTGTCGACTCCTGGCTCTCGATTTTGGAGGAAAGCTATATCCTTTATTTTCTGCGTCCAGACTACAACAATTTCTCCAAACGGCTTGTCAAATCGCCCAAGCTCTATTTCTACGACACGGGGCTTGCCTGCTCATTGTTGGAAATTAGGGATGCCTCGCAACTCGCATCGCACTACCTTCGGGGCGGACTATTTGAAAACATGGTCATCAACGAGTTCCACAAACGCGATTACAATCAAGGACTGGAGCCATCATTCTCTTTTTGGCACGATAGTTCGGGATACGAGGTGGACTTGCTCAGAACAGAAGCGAATCGGCAATACGGATTTGAAATCAAATCCGGTGCGACATTCTCAAAAGAGTT
>CAZYJV010000027.1:6948-17260 GCA_964647845.1 uncultured Odoribacter sp. | reverse complement strand
CGGAAATAAAAGAAAAGAACGCCGCCGCCGGCGACCAGAATTACAGGGAGAAACAGATTGAGCGCCTGCCACTCGTAACGCTCCCCCTTCAGGCGGGTTTTGTCGATCAGATACATATTCAGATTCCGTCCGCGCAGCTGCATCCATCCCTCATCGTCACACAGCATATTGACGCAATTCAGAAGAAAATCCTTATTTCCGTACATCCTTCCGCTGTATTCGTCATACCCCAGCGGAAGCGTCCGGGCGTTTTCTCCCACCCCGTACCGCTTGTTGCGGATCACATCCCCGTCCGAGATGACAATCATCCTGTTGTAATCGCTCCGCTCCCGGAAAGGCTCCTCCGCAATCTGTCCCGTCTGCCGCGTATACCGGAACAACGAAGTAAACTCCCCCTCTATCATCACGGCCACCGGCAAGTAACTCCTGTTAAATCGGTCCTCCGTCATCTTCTCCTCCGTAATGGAAAGAGTTACCGGACAGGGGGTCTTCATCGAAGCCGCATAACGGGAAGAAGCCAGCAGGACCGTCTTCTTCAGTCCGTCCTTTCCCCCCACCGTATCGATCGTATTGGCATAATCCACCCTCACCGGCGATACTCCCGCCGTTACGGCATGGTGCATCGAAGGCAGCAGCAAAGGAGAATAATACCACGGTCCCGGCGCATACTGAGGCTCCGAACCGTTCATCCCCGTAACCACCGGTATCAGCACGCAATTCCCGTCCAGCAAAATATCCGGGTTGATCCTCACCCCGTACTTAAACAGCATATCCTCGATATTCAACGGCCGGTAAAGCGCAAAAGAAGTCTCCCGCTGCTTCAGCACCTCATCGTTCACCTCCACCTCGTCCACACACCACAGCACCCGTCCTCCGCGCATCACATACTGATCCAGGATATACTTGTCCCTTTCAGAAAAATCGCGAGTAGGCTTGGCCACAATCAACGCCCTGTACCTTTCCGGATCCGCCGCCAGCGAATCGGCGCTCACCACATCCACATCGTAATAATAAAGCAGCATCTTCGCCATATCCAGGATTTCCTCATAAGGCAGCTCCCCGTGTCCCGTAAGAAAAGCGACGGCCTTCTTCTCCCTCCGCTTCACCAGACGCAAAGCCTTGGTCAGTTCGTACTCCAAGGCCTCGACCGAATGGTTGATATTGTCGTGGGGACTGTATCCCGGCACATTCTGAAGCAGACTGACACTCACCTCCGTACTGTCGTCATACACCACCAGCCCCGGAAAAATAATCTGCTGCTGCAACCGCTCGTCGTCCGTCGTCCGGTTCAGATTCACCGGCATAATCCCGCGACTCGCCATATATTGCACGAATTGCTTCTTCTCCTCCCCGTCTATATCCGCAGGGTCGATCAATGTATAACGGAGCTTATTCCCCGTAATCCTCCGGAACTCCTCCAGCATGCGGGTCGTGGCATACTGCAGCTTCTGCATTTCTGCGGGGAGCGTGCCTCCCAGAAAAATATCCACCCCGATACCGCGGTCCAGACGCTTCAGCAGCTGCCGGGTATGCTCCGACAGGGTATAGCGCTTGTCATCCGTAATATCCGCCCGCAGATAAATCCGCCCCGCCGTCACATTCAACAAGACCAGCAAAGGCAGGACATACACCGGCCTCAGACGCGTCGGATAAAAGCGCCGCACCGTCAGCCAGACAAAGAAAAGAATGACGGAAAGAAAATAAACCACGTCGCTCAGGGCGATCACCCCCCTCGACATCGGTTCGTAATGATAATTGATTCCCAGACTCAGTAAAAAATTCTGATACTCCGCAAGCCATTCCACCTCCCCGATAAAATCAAAGCCGGCGAACAGCAGAAAAGAGAGTACCATGCCGTAGAGGAAAGCCACGATCTGATTGTCCGTCACCGCCGAAGCCCACACGCCCGCAGCGACATAAATACCCGACAGGAAAAACAGCCCGATATAAGAGCCGACAATCCCTCCCGTATCGATATGCCCGAGCGGCTGCGCCAAAAAATACAGACTCACGGGATAAACCACCGTAGGAAGAATGGACAGCAGGACCAGCAGAAAACCGGCGACATACTTCGCCCACACGATCTTCCAGACAGACACCGGACGGGTGAACAGCAACTCCAGCGTACCGGCCCGCTTCTCCTCGGCAAAAAGCCGCATGCAGATCACCGGCACCAGAAAAAGATAAAGCATGGGAGCCAGAGAAAAAAACGGCTGCAGATCGGCCATACCGCTTTCCGGGATATTGTACACTCCCGGTATCACCCAAAGAAACAACCCGTTGGCAAGCAGAAAGAACACCAGCACCACATACCCCGACAACGCCGTAAAAAAGCCTTTTAACTCCTTCCTTATCAATTCTCCCATAATCTCCTCCCCTCTATTTCAGCATCCCGCTTCCCCTCAGTTTGATTTCCGTCAATACCTTTTTCGTATACAAAGGGAACTCGCTGTTGATTATCCAGGAAAAATAGCCGGGCTGCTCCCTCAGCACCTTCTCAACCGGCACCCCTTTGTTCTTCCCGAAATTGAAAACTTCCTCCCCCTTCTCGTTATATACGATAAAACCAGCGAAATCGACCGTATTGTTCTGCGTCGAAAACTTGCTCAGAAACTCGATATTGTTCTCCAGCTTGTCCCCGTAGCGCTCCAGCTGGGCTTTCAGCACCTCGTACGTCGCACTCGTATCCGCAGCGGCGGTATGCGCATCCTCCAGTGACTTGTCGCAATAGAAACGATACGCCGCAGACAGCGTGCGCTGCTCCATCTTGTGAAAAATCGTCTGCACGTCCACAAACTTACGCTTGCGCATGTCGAAATCCACCCCCACCCTCAAAAACTCCTCCGCCAGCAAAGGAATATCGAAACGGTTGGAATTATACCCTCCCAGATCGCATCCCTCCATATAACGGGCCAGATCCTTCGCAATCTCCCGGAACGTCGGACAGTCCTTTACATCCTCGTCATAAATGCCGTGCACCTCGGAAGCCTCCTTCGGTATCGGCATCTCCGGATTGACCCGGATCGTCTTCTGTTCCTCCTTCCCGTTCGGATACACCTTCAGCACCGAAATCTCCACAATCCGGTCCTTCGCGATATTCACACCTGTCGTCTCCAGGTCGAAAAATATGATACAATTGGCTAAATTCAGATTCATCTTATGCAAATAAAAAATTCCCTAAAAACCGGAAAGCCGGAAAGAGCATTCAGATTCCTGACCTTTCCGGCTTTCTGAGTCCGCTGCTTCACATCACACCATCATCGGCATCAGCAGCATCAGCAGATCCTCGTCCTTGTCCTCATTCTCGAAAGGCAGGAACAGTCCCGGACGGGTCGGGTCCGACAGCTCCAGCACCACATTCTCCGACTCGATATTGGACAGAATCTCCAGTACAAAGGGCGATTTGAAACCGATAGCGATACTCTCCCCTTCATACTGACAGGTCAGCGTCTCGTGTCCCGACATCGAATAATCCACATCCTGGGCGGAAATCGTCAGCCGGCCTCCGGACAGGTCGAACTTCACCAGATTGCTCGCCTGATTGGCCATCACGGATACACGGCGCAAAGAATTGTACAACTCCTTCTTCTCGATAATGATCTTCTTCGGATTATTCTGCGGAATCACCGAATTGTAATTCGGGAAACGTCCCTCCACCAGCGTGGAAGTCATCTTGTAATCGCCGAAAACGAAACAGGCCATCTTGTCATTGAAAGAAATCTCCAGCTCCGCATCGTCCTTCGGCAAAATATTTTTAAGCATCAGCGCCGGCTTCTTCGGCAGAATCAAAGCATGCTGCCCGCTCTCGCTCCTGGCGTCGAAACGCTTGTATCTGACGAGCTTATGGGCGTCCGAAGCCACGAAGGTGAAATTGTCCTCGTTCATCTCTATCAGAATGCAATTCATCACCGGACGCAGATCGTCATTGGCCGTGGCGAAAATAGACTTCACGATACCGTCCAGCATCAGACCGCACTTCGTCGAAAAAGAAGTATTTTCCCCCTCCGGCGTTCCCTGCACCGGATAATCCTCGGCGCTTTCACCGCGAACGGAAAACTCTCCCTTCTCGGAAATAATCTTCACCTCATTCGTCGATTCATTGATATCAAACGTCAACGGCTGCTCCGGGAACTCCTTCAGCATATCCAGCAAAATCTTGGCCGGAATGGTTATTCTGCCTTCCTCCTCCAGATTGTCCAGCTCTATTTTGGCTTCCATCGTCGTCTCCTTGTCCGATGCCGTCGCATACAGCGAGCCGTTGGCAGCGATCAAAAGGATATTATCCAGAATAGGCTGCACCGATTTTCCGCCTATCACCTTACTTACGGCCTGCAAACGCGTAAGCATTGCATTACTTGATACAACAAACTTCATACGTTATATTTTTATATTAATTACTCTTTCTACTGAAACGAACGCCTAAATTAATGCATTTTTTTCTCCCTCTGAAATTTTAAGGCGTTTTTTTAAAATCACACGCCCCTACTTTTCCATCTTTTCAAAAACGAAATACCCCTCTATCCCCTGGTCGTCCTCGCTGATTCCCTTTATCGTCGCGTCATCCAGCAAAATGCCGAACCAGGCGTCCAGCTCATAGACCACCTCGTGCTCCGCATGCACGATATCGTACTCGTAAGCCTCCAGCTTCACCTTCCGGTCACGCACCCATCCCTTCACAAACTCCTGAATCATATACCCCTCCTCATCCTCCATTTTGTCGGTGAAGATAATCCTGCCGGACAACTCCTCCCCCTCCTGCGTCAGCACCAGCTCCCCTTCGGCCGTTCCGTAACCGTACTCCTCCCGGTACCTCCATTTCCCCGCCAGTTCCATCGTCTGTTTTCTATTCATTCCCTTCATTTTCCTCTCTTTTTGCTTCTTCCCAATAACGGTCCATCTCTTCGAGCGTCATATCGGACAGCTTCCGTCCCGTCCGGTTCGCCTGCTCCTCCAGATAACCGAAACGCCGCAGAAACTTACGGTTCGTCTTCTCCAGCGCATTCTCCGGATTGATGCCGTACAAACGGGCGGCGTTGATGACCGAAAACATAAAATCGCCGAACTCCTCCTCCATCCTCTCCGCATCTCCCCGGCGCATCTCCTCCTCCAGTTCGCCCAGCTCCTCCTTCACCTTCTCCCACACATCCTCCTTCTTCTTCCAGTCGAATCCCACGCCCCTCACTTTATCCTGCATGCGGTAGGCCTTCACCAATGCGGGCAGCGAACGGGGCACCCCTTCGAGCACCTTGTGCTTCCGCCCCTTCTCCTTCAGCTTCAGCTGCTCCCAGTTCTGCAACACCTCCTCCGCATTCTTCACCTGTACATCGCCGTAAATATGAGGATGCCGGTACTTCAGCTTCCCGCAGATCCCCCTCAGCACATCCGCCATATCGAACTCCCCGGCCTCCTGCCCCAGCTGCGCATAAAACACGACATGCATAATCAGGTCCCCCAGCTCCTTCTTCACCTCCGGCATATCCTTGTCCAAAACGGCATCCCCCAGCTCGTACACCTCTTCGATACTCAGACTCCGCAGCGACTCCATCGTCTGCTTCTTATCCCACGGACACTTCTCGCGTAACGTAGCTATAATCTCAAGCAACTCCGCAAAAGCTTCTTTTTTCTCATTCAAATCATTCATGGCCCTATCTTTCCGCAACGACTTGTTGTTAATCGTTTTTTTGCTAATTTGCACCTGCAAAAATAAAGGTTTTATTTGAAGTTTCATGACAGAAAAAAGAATAAGTATCGGGAACATCGACCCCATTGACTTCTACGGCGTTAACAATGCCAAATTCAATCTTCTGAGAGATTATTTCCCCAAACTGAAAATCACGGCGAGAGGAGACGAAATCATCATCCGGGGAGAAGAAAAAGACCAGGAACTCCTTTACGGCAAAATCACGGCCCTGATCGAACACTACCACCGGTACAACATGCTGACCATCGCCAACCTGAAACGCATCATCCTGGAAGACAACACCGTCGAAGCCCCCGAAGACGACGAATCCGTCATTCTCTTCGGCAACGGAGGGAAAGCCATCCGCGCCAGAACCGCCAACCAGCGGAAACTCGTCGAACTGTCCAGAAACAACGACCTCCTGTTCGCCACCGGTCCCGCCGGCTCGGGCAAGACCTACACCGCCATCGCACTGGCAGTCCGCGCCCTGCGCAACAAAGAGGTAAAACGCATCATCCTCAGCCGACCGGCGGTCGAGGCAGGTGAAAGCCTGGGCTTCCTGCCCGGCGACCTGAAAGAAAAAGTGGACCCTTACCTGCAGCCCCTGTACGATGCCCTGTCGGACATGATCCCGCCCAAAAAACTGGAAGACCATCTCGCCAACGAAATCATCCAGATCGCTCCGCTGGCCTACATGCGGGGACGTACCCTGAACGACGCGTTCGTCATCCTCGACGAAGCCCAGAACACGACCCGCAACCAGCTCAAAATGTTCCTCACCCGGATGGGGGCCAGCGCCAAATTCGTCGTCACCGGCGACATGAGCCAGATAGACCTGCCGCGGCACACCGACTCCGGACTCAAACAGGCATTCCGGATACTACGCAAAATCAAAGGCATCGCCTTCGTCGAATTCGACGACACCGACATCATCCGCCACCGCCTCGTAAAAGATATTGTCAAGGCCTACGAAAAAGAAACAGAAATTTATTAATTTTGGCCGTTCATATAACCAAATATCATAATCCCAACGAGCATGGAAGCTATTGTAAAAACCGATTTCCACTTTCCCGGTCAGAAAAGTGTATATAAAGGAAAAGTACGCGACGTATACAACATCGGCGACGAATATCTGGTGATGCTGGTATCCGACCGGATTTCCGCCTTCGACGTCGTCCTGCCGGAAGGCATCCCCTACAAAGGACAGGTTCTCAATCAGATCGCTTCTAAATTCCTCGATGCCACTGCCGACATCGTGCCGAACTGGAAAATCGCCACCCCCGACCCGATGGTGACGATCGGCCGCAAATGCGAACCGTTCAAAGTCGAAATGGTCATACGGGGATACCTGACCGGAAGCTCATGGCGGTTGTACAAAGAAGGAGGCCGGACCCTGTGCGGTCACCCGCTCCCGGAAGGAATGAAGGAAAACCAGAAATTCCCTGCTCCGCTGATTACCCCGACCACCAAAGCCGACGAAGGCCACGACGAAAACATCTCCAAAGAAGAAATCATCGCAAAGGGACTAGTAAGCAAAGAAGACTACGAACAACTCGAAAAATATACACTCGCCCTCTTTGAACGGGGTACGCGGATAGCCGCACAGAAAGGCCTGATCCTCGTGGACACCAAATACGAATTCGGGAAAAAAGACGGGAAAATCTACCTCATCGACGAAATCCATACCCCCGACTCCTCCCGCTATTTCTACGCCGAAGGCTACCAGGAGCGCTTTGAAAAAGGCGAAAAACAAAAACAGCTCTCCAAAGAGTTCGTGCGCGAATGGCTCATGGACAACGGCTTCCAGGGACAGAGCGGGCAAAAAGTGCCCGAAATGACCCCTGCAATCATCGCCGGCATCACCGACCGCTACATCGAACTGTATGAAAACATCACCGGAGAAAAATTCGTGAAAGGCGAAGGGACCGACATCCTGAAACGCATTGAGACAAACGTGACGGAGTGGCTGAAAAATAAGTGAAAAAATGAAAAAGGTTGAAAGGGTTGAAATGAAAAAACTTTTCAACTCTTCAACTCTCCCACCACTTCCCTCACTGTACGGTACTTATATTCATACCCCGACTTCATCAGCCGCCACGGAATCACATGGGCGGAACGCGTCACGGCGGTCGAAGCCGGCCCCATGACCAGCTCCAGCATCCACGAGGGTATCCTCAGCCGCAACAAAGGCCTCCTGTAACCGGACAACGCCTTCACAAACTCCCGGTAATTCACACAATTGGGAATAACCATATTATATACCCCCTCCAGCTCCGGATGCCCCAGCAGATAAATCATAAAACCGGTGACATCCTCCATGTGGATAAGCGGAAACTCCTGGCAACCGTTTCCCAACACCATGGCGATCCCCCTTTTCAGCCAGGGTTTCATCTTCTTCAGGATTCCCCCTCCGGCAGCGATGACGACACCGAAGCGCAAAACAACCTTCCTTATGCCCCGCAGCTTCCCGGCCTCCTCCTCCCAGGCATGGGCCACTTTCGCCAGAAAATGACTGCCGATATCGGAAGACTCCTCGTCGCAAAACCTGTCGGGCTGATAAATGCCGACGGCGGAAGCATTGACGAACAGCTGCAGCCTCCTTGAACAGCGGTTCACCGAATCCACCAGATTCCGGGTAGACACCCTGCGCGACTCCAGAATATCAATCATCCGCTCCTCCGTCCAGCGCCCCGTCACCGTCGTTCCGGCGAGATTGACAATCATCTCCGCCTGCTCCGTAATCCGGTCCAGCCCCTCGCCTCCCAGCAGCAGATCCTCCCTCGGCACGGGAAACACCTTGTGCCCCCGGCGTTCGAACTCCGCCTTTATGCCCTGCCCTATAAACCCGTGCAATCCGGTAACAAATACATTCATCCGCCTCCATTTTTGCCCTTCTTTAACGCCCCGAAAAGCAAAAAGTTATAGACAGCCTCCGATAGTTACCTTAATAATTATGAAAAGCCATTCATCCGGACCGGATCACTCCACCACGAAGCCGGTGAAATCCCTGCTCAGGAACCGCTTCAGCTCCTCCGGAGTAATGCGGACCTTATAATTCCCGTCCTTAAAGAAAGTAATGCCGCCCGTTTCCTCGCTCACCACCACGATCATGGCGTCGCTCACCGCACTCAGCCCCAACGCAGCCCGGTGGCGCAGCCCCATACTTCCGGGAATATCCAGACGGTCGGAAACGGGAAGAATACAACGCGCCGCCCAGATCTTGTTGTCCGCAATGATAACGGCACCGTCATGCAAAGGCGTATTCTTAAAGAAAATATTTTCAATCAGCTCATCCGTCACCTTCGCTTTCAGAAGCACTCCGGTCTGGGCATACGCAGACAACTCCGTATTCTGGGCAAAAACGATCAAAGCGCCCGTATAGGACTTCGCAAAACGGCCGCAGGCCTCGGCAATCGCCTCCGACACGTCCTCCTTGATCTCCGGCTTCGCCAGAAAACTTTCCAGATTAAAGATATTCTGCAGATTATACTTGCTCCCCAGCAACAGCAGAAAACGCCTCACCTCCTGCTGGAACACGATCAGCAGAGCGATCACCCCCATCCCCATAAACTGCCCCAGGATGGACGAAATCAGTTCCATATGGAAAGCCCGGACGAACAGCCACGCCAGATAAAAAATAAATATACCCGCAAAAATATTGATAGCCGCCGTCCCCTTCACCAGACGGTACACCTGATAAAAAATAAAAGCGACGATCAGAATATCCAACACGTCGAAAAAACCGAACTTAATGAAAAACAACGGCATCGGCGATCTTGTTTTTATAACACAAAACTAAAGAAAAAAATGGGAAAATAACTATCTTTGCCTCGCTAAAAATTAAAGATTATGCGCTACTATATCATTCTTTGTCTATTGCTTGCTGGCATCTCCGCCCAGGCACAAAACGGAGCCAGGGACATTCTGGACAAATCGGCGGCCAAAATCAAGGCATACCCCGCCGTGGAAATAGATTTCAGTCTCACGATGGAAAACAAGGAAGAAGGCATACATGAAGAACACCAGGGCAAAGCGTACATGAAAGGCAACCTCTACAAACTGGAACTCATGGACGTCGAAAACTACTACGACGGCAAGACCATATACACCTACATGCCCGAAGCCGGGGAGGTCAATCTGAAAAACCCCTCCGACGAGGAAGAAGAAATGCTCAACCCGACCAAAATCTTCAATATCCACAACACCGGCTTCAAACAGAAACTGATAGCCGACACCGACGGAACAGCTTACATCGAGCTCTACCCCAACGACCTCGACAAAAACTTCATTAAAATAGGCATCTGGGTCAAAACGGCCGACTCCTCCATCCGGAAAGTGAAGTCATTCGGCAAAGACGGCAACAACCTGATTATCGCCATCAAAAGCCTGAAACAACCCAAGCGTATCCCCGACGATACCTTCTTTAAATTCGACACGGCCCAGCATCCCGATGTGGAAATCGTCGACATGCGGTAAAACTTAAAACAAAACCATGAACAGAACTCTCACAACATGCGCGCTCCTGCTGGCATGCACCCTGTCCGCCAGACAAAGCACGGCGCAGTTCAACCTGCAGAAAGCGGTAAGCGGAGCCACGAAAACGGCCCAGGCCGTTACCCTGACGGACAAACA
>CAZYJV010000027.1:0-6938 GCA_964647845.1 uncultured Odoribacter sp. | reverse complement strand
TAAAAGAATACATCGACTGGATGGACCAGAACAACAAAGTATGCCCGGACGACGATCCCTACACCGTACGACTGAAAAAACTGACCGAGGGGCTCACCGATGTAGAAGGCATCCCCTTGAACTTCAAAGTCTACCGGATGACGGAAGTCAACGCTTTCGCCTGCGCGGACGGCAGCGTACGGGTATTCTCCTCCCTCATGGACATCATGAGCGACGAAGAACTGCTGGGGGTCATCGGCCATGAAATGGGACACGTCGCACACAAAGATTCCAAAAAAGGATTCCGCACGGCACTGCTGACCTCCGCATTGAAAGACGGCATCTCCTCCAAAGGCGGGAAAGTGGCCGCGTTGACCGAATCCCAGCTGGGCAGTCTCGGCGAAGCCCTGATAAACGCCAGATATTCCCAGAAACAGGAACGGGAAGCCGACGATTACGGATACGAATTCCTGAAAAAGAAAGGCAGAAATCCCTGGTCCATGGCGCTCTCCTTCCGCAAACTCAAACAGATGCAGGACGGCGGGACGGAAACAAAGAAAAACAACAAACTGAACCAGCTGTTCTCCACCCATCCCGACCTGGACGTACGCATCAAACGCATGGAAGAACGGGCGACCTCCGAGGGCATTTCCAGACCCTGATTTACCGGAAAGCCTAAAAGCCGGCCTCCTTGCTTATGCAGACCGTTTCCCCGGTCACCGGATGACGGAATTCAATCCGCTCCGCATGCAGATACAACCGCCCGGCAGGACGGCCATACAACGCATCGCCGACAATCGGCATATTCAACCCGCGGGGATGGGCAGCATGGACCCGCAGCTGGTGCGTACGTCCCGTCAGCGGATAAAAAGCCACCCGCGTACGGCTCTCCGAACGCTCCAGCACCCGATAACGGGTAACGGCAGGCTTGCCGTACCGCTCGTTCACTATCTGATAAGGACGGTTCTCCGGATCGAGACACAAAGGCAGATCGATCACGCCTTCATCCGCCGGAAGCACGCCGTCCAGCAAAGCAACATACCGCTTTCTCACCTCATGGTTCCTGAACTGTGCCTGCAAATCCCGGTACGCCTCCCGCGTCTTTGCCACCAGCAGCACCCCCGACGTCGCCATATCCAGACGGTGCACGACAAACGGACCGTCCGCCTCCGGGAAACGCCTCCGCATCACCTCCGCCAGGGAAACCCGTGCCGACTTGCCGGGTACCGACAGCATTCCCGCAGGCTTGTTCACCGCCCACAACCATTCGTCCTCATACAGGACTTCCACCCCGTCCGTCACGCCCGTTTCCGCTTCCAGCGGATTCGCCTCCACCTCCAGCCCTTCCAACATATACCGCAAAATGGGACCGCATTTCCCCTGACACGCCGGATAATAATTCCCGTGCCGGCGAATCTCCCCGCGCGGCGAATCTCCCCACCAGAACTCCGCCATCGCCACCGGACGCAGCCCGTGCAAATAGGCATACTGCAACAGCCTCGGTGCGGCGCACTCGCCCGCACCCGCCGGCGGCACCCGTCCCGCCGTCTCCTGAAAAAGTTCATACAGATTCTTCCGTTCCCCGCGGGCATTGAGCAAATCGAACTGCTCGAACAACCGCCGCTGCAAAGCCGCCGAACGCCGCTTCCGCTCCGCTTTCAACTCCCGGATCTCCGCCGCAAACCTCTCCACCTCCCCCTGCCGCCAGGCAACCTCCTGCTCCCAGAATCGTTTCAGCCGCTTCAATTCGGCCTTCTCATACTGACTTTCCCGCTCCATCCGTACCATCTCCTCCTCCGCAGGCATCGCTTCCCGCCGCTGTCGCCGCATCTCCCGCGCCTCCGCATTCCTTCTCCTGGCTTCCGTCAATACCCGCTCCGCCTCATACCTCGCCCATTCCGCCTCCTCTCGACACCTGCGCAACCTCTCATCGCCCTCCAGCAGACCGATGCGTCCATTTATACCGGAAATCTCCTCCTCCTCCGCCCGGAAAAAACCGTCCGGCTCCTGCAGATCGTAAACCGGCGGCACAAAATAATCATGCACATTCCGCCCCGCCAGCATTCCCGAAAAAGCCGCCAGAAACCCGACTTCCCCCTCTTCATCCTCCACCGCCAGCACCCCGAACATCTTCCCCTCCCTCAACTCCTCCTGCCACTCCACCATTTCCGCCAGATACCCCTTCACCTCCTCCGCCGCCTGCACACACAGCGGATGCGGCTCATAACAAAACGGATACGTAAACCTCCCCGGCAACTCCATCCCCGCCGGCAACTCGCTAAACCGATGAAATTTCATCATCTCATCCATACCATATTCTTCTATTCCAATTACACAAAGATATAATTGTACCCCCAATAACTCACCAATCTTTAAACAAAAATGCCGACGTATCGCCGGCATTATTTTCTCAGACAAAAACAACAAATCAATAATAAATCCCCAAAACTCTCTCTTCTTCCGAATCTTTCTCTTTAATCTTTATCCGAATAGGATACCCCTCTTCATCCACTTCATAAGCAATTACCCACTCACGTGTATCTTCATTTTCAGAATTATAAACAATATTCGTCGGCAAACTCTTACTTCGCTCCCCAAAGAAACCAAACAGCCCCAAACACCAAATATCCTCAACACTATCCTCATCAATCCTCTCAAATAAATATTTCTCCAAAAAAACAAAGAAATCAACATTTGCATCATTCCGGACATTTTGTGAATACGAATATCCCCACCTCTCCTCTACTTGTCTTTCATATCTATCGTGTTCGAAACATCTTTTCTCACTAAGATTCCCTAAATTAAAAGTAAAATCATATCGCATTTCTTTTTCTATCCTACTAGAATAAAAGCTTCGATTCACCATTTGTTTTAAATAACCATCAGCATACGTACAATAACATGAATCATAGTTATTATAGTAGTCATTATAGTAATCATCAGGGCTATAATTCCTATTATTACATATTCCCTCCATAATTTTCCCCTCTTCAAGCATCAAACAAGACGTTCCGCAATTGTATCCTGCATAAATATCTACAAAAGAAGTGTCTTTTGTCAAATAGAAAAGTATTTTCCAATGTGTACCTGATCCCCCCCAACCATAACCTTTTACCACCTTTGCAGTATAGTCAAAATTAATCACATCAAACGAAGTTCCAACTCCATAAATATTTCCTATCCGCCTTACTCGACGCACAGTATCCTGCCAAATATCGTCCCCTCCGGGAATACCACCAACCGTACTGTTATTCTCTCCGGGAATTTCTACTTCCGAATCATCATCATTGTCCGAACATGCCATACACACTGCTGTCATGCAACAAATCCACAAAAACCAATAAATTTTTCTCATAATAATATTTTATTCTTTCCGGCAGTCCCAACCGGAGATTTATACCAGAAAAAACGTGGAACTGTTAGCTTGTCCGGTTGTTTTCATCCTTTCGATACTTAAATTTTGGCGATTTCATAACCGAAGACAAAAACTAAACGTTTTTTTACTCAAACTATTCTAACAACTTTCTAATTTCAATCTAAGCGGCTTATCATATAATTGAAAAAAGGGAACTTGGTTAAGAATTAAAACCACACCGGAAGATGCTCTTCCCGTATAATTTTGATTGATTTCATCCCGGCTAACTTCTCCTTTTTCCAATAATTGATGAATTGTCCATTTAAAAATTTCAATTTTTATATGACCTTCTTTTCCATTAGAAGTAATTCTGGTTATGCCAGCCCAGTCCACATTGAGAATTTTATTCATTTTTCCATTTTCCCTGCATAAACTCTTTCCTTTCAATGGGATAATATATTTTTCCCAAATATCATCAAAACTCATTTGTTTGTGTGTCGCTGAAGAAGGCTTCCTTTTTTCAGTCTGTACGTTTTTGACAGATTTCTCTGAAATAGTTGCCGGTAAAACAATTATTTTAATCTTCAGTTTTCGCGCCACTTCAACAGCATCCGGTAAAAATTCGCCATTAGTCACAATGGCAGCATTTGTACAATCAAAATAGGCCATTGTTCCATATAATTCCATTACTGCTGCCCGATTGATTTTTCGGGTAGAACCACCATATTTTTTGGCTTGAATCGCAATCTTTTCTTTTCCTTTTTCTGCAAAAACATCCACCCCATAATCTCCGCTATCCGGTGTTTTAAAAGCCCGGTAACCTTGTTGCCGATAATGTTCACATACTAATTGTTCATATTCTGACGATTTCATATACTTTACTTTATTCAATTCATATTTTCTTATTCTTCATTCTTTCTTTCAGATTTCTGATATAATCTTCTATTGTTTGTTTCCCCTCTATTTTTTCTCTCAATTCTTCCGGCACTTTTATTCCTGTATCCAGCATTTCTTTCAGACCGTCATACATTTCATTTTTCATATATACTTGATCTTCAAACAACATATCCCAAGTGATAAATGTTTTTACATGAAAAATATTCCTGCTTTCCCGAAGCGCAAACAAAATGCCTTCTTTCATAACTCCTTCCCAATGCTTTTCATCAAGCCCTTCGCGCCAATCTACATGCAAGTTATTCTGAAAAAATAATTTTATCAGCTCCCTCGGTGGCACATCGTCAGCAATTCCAAAACGCGTCCGATAGCGAGAAAATACATGAGGGGAAAAAATATAGAGAGCATCAGTAATATCTCTATCATCATAATCACCTGCAAATATAGCTACATTGATGCCTCCGTTATTATAATACCAGGCAATATGGGTGGCAATAAGATAATGCGACAACTCTTTTTTGCTCCGACATTCCAAGAACAAGATGTATTTATTCTTCCGAGGAGTTTCACCCTCTTGAACAGACCAAGCTGGATAAGAACTTTTCTTTAAAAAGAACCGATATATGCGGGATCTGTTCTTATTTAAGAAAGTACGCATCCAGTCCATTTCTTTTATCAGTTCATTATGGATGTCCTCGAAAGAATGCCTCTCTGTAATCATATCATACCTTATCCTATATTAATCCTGCAAATTGGCAAATGGTCTTTTTCCCCCATATTGATTCTTAAATTCACTTATCAAGTTCTTTTCTTCCATACGCGGGTCTTCTCCCATACCTTTCAACGCTTTCCAACAAAACAACAAGTTCTCCGCATCTTTCAACTGCCAGATATATCGTCCACCCTTATGTCCTATCGGTTCGCCTTGTCCGAAACGCAGATATTCCCTTAAACGTTTACGAAGCGTACGTGAACCGGAAATCTTCCCAGCCTTACCGATATTCATGACACACGTACCATCCACCCAATTTTCCTTCAGTTTTTCCAAAGACACATTCGGTTCTTCACCTTTGAAATACCCGCCTGTTCCCTTTTTTAGAAATACCGGTGCTTCTGTTGTCCTACGCACTACCATATAGACTCCTTTTTCATCCGGAATGACACTACTGTCTTTCCATAATTCCGCAATCTTCACAAATCCGGAGAAACCAGCTTTTTTTAAATCTTCAATTGTTTTAAAATTCATGTTAATTGGTTTTTAAAGTTTTACATATAAATCATTCTATCTATCTCTTTTCAGCCACTCAACAAAAAAAGCGCGAACTATTCATTTATCCGGTTATAGGTATCGCCAAACACCCGTATCGAAGATAAACAACAGTCCACGCTTAATGTATATGTAAACATATACGCAAGCATGAATGCCCTGTCGTCCCTTTTCGATACTAAAATTTGGCGATTTTATAACCAAAGGAAACGATAAAAACGCTTCAAAGCCACTATGTCTACTGGTAGCACAAGACCACCAACACGACAAAATTACTTTATTTTACGTAATTAGCAACATTCATCGGACTGTTGTTTTCTTGTTTCTTTGACAAAAGAAACAGGTAGGAGGGACAAAACGTGTCCCTTAGAATAAAAAATATTATTTTTATCCGGAAATTATTACAAGAATTATGGGAAAATTGGATGCAATCAAACGTTATCTGCTGATTATCCACAAAATCAACGAACGTACCTATATTACATCGAGTGAATTACTGGAAAGGCTAAAAGATGAACTTGTCAAGCACGGTTGTGCCAAGACCGAGCTTTCTCACCGGACGCTGAAACGGGACATCCACGATATTCGCAACGATTTGGGGATTCCGATTGAATATTCTCGACAAGAGAATGGTTATTATATAGAGGAAAAAGATTATTGGTCTCCCGAAAACATTGAACGGATTCTTGAACCTTTTGACATTCTCTGTTCTTTGAATGCCGACACGGGACTTGATAAAATCGTTTTTCCTGAACGTCGCCGTCCGCAAGGAACAGAACATCTGTTAGCTCTCATAGAAGCTGCCAAGAATTGTCAACCGGTCACTTTCCAATATCAAAAATATACGGACAGCGAACCCCGTACACACAAACTGTATCCTTACGCCCTCAAGGAATGCCAGCACCGCTGGTATCTTTTGGGTATGAAACCGGGACAAGATACATTGATAACTTTCGGACTTGACCGGATTTCGCATTTGGAAATACTGTCCGGACACTTTAAGAAACACTTTGACCTATCTATTGGTGAACGTTATCGGAATTTATACGGAATTATGGATTCCGAGGACATTCAGCCTGAGACAGTTGTTCTTGCTTTCAATGCCCGGGACGGCTACTTTCTAAAAAGTCTGCCTCTTCATCATTCTCAAGAAATTATTGCAGACAATCCAGAAAAAGATGAATTTGTCATCCGTGTTCATTTGAAAATCACTAAAGACTTTGTTATGGAAATTCTTTCTCGAAGCGCTTCGCTGCAAGTTATAGAACCTCTTCACTTGCGCAGCAAAGTATGTTCGCTTTTAGAAGAAGCATTGCAAAGAAATAAATCGGTTTGCCTTGCTCCTGAAAAGGGGGCAAAATGAGTTTGTGGCATAGGTGGAAATGTCCGGTTGACGTCTTGGTTGACGTTGACACCCTAAAACCCCCTAAAATCCGGATAAAA
>CAZYJV010000026.1:0-18542 GCA_964647845.1 uncultured Odoribacter sp. | reverse complement strand
TGGCCAAAACCGGCCTGGTCCATACGCATCATCTGAAAAAATACCGCAAACACGCATTCGTCGTGATACTGATTGTTTCCGCCATTCTCACGCCCGCCGACCTGTTCAGCATGTTTCTGCTGGCAGTCCCGATGTATATGCTATATGAACTGAGCATCTTCGTCGTAAAAAAAGCCGCCCCCCGCCGGGAGAGCAGAGACACAACCAGCGAATCATAACTTTATCCTCTCCCGCACGTTAAAAAGAAATATTTTTAAGCCATGCTTCTGAACATCCTGTTTTTAATCGCCGGTTTTGTCATTCTGATCTACGGGGCCGATAAACTCGTGGACGGAGGGTCCGCGCTGGCCGCCCGGCTGAACGCACCCAACATCGTCATCGGGCTGACGGTCGTGGCTTTTGGCACATCCACGCCCGAGCTGGTAGTTAACATCATCTCCTCCCTTCAAGGAGAATCCGCATTGGCCTTGGGGAATGTGCTGGGGAGCAACATTTTCAACATACTGGCCATATTGGGGGTCACCGCCGCCATTTATCCGATAGCCATCAAAAGGACGACCACCTGGGTGGAGGTACCCATGGCGCTCTTCGCAGCAGCCCTGATTTTCATCACGTTCTGCAATGACAACTGGCCCGTGCCCGGCGCTCACATCATCAGCCGCACGGAGGGCGTTATTTTCCTGTGTTTCTTCCTGATTTTCGTCACCTACACCCTGGCTCTGGCACGCAAAGGACAAGGCGAGGATGTCGCCGTCAAAGCCTATTCCATCCCCAAAACCCTGTTTTTCATCATCATCGGTCTGGTCGGATTAATCGCCGGAGGGCATTTCTTAGTGAAAGGGGCGGTCGGCATAGCCGAATCGCTCGGCATTTCAGAGCGCATCATCGCCATCACGATCGTGTCTGTCGGCACCTCCCTTCCCGAGCTGGCCACTTCCTTAGTCGCCGCCCGGAAAAAGAACGTGGACATGGCCATCGGCAATGTCGTCGGCTCGAACCTTTTCAACACATTTCTGATTCTCGGCACCTCCGCCGCCATTCAGCCCATTCCCATGCCGACTGAAAATCTGGCAGACATTCTGCTCAATTTTCTCGCTACCCTGCTTCTGTTCCTGTTTATCTTTACGGGCAAGGGGCGGCAACTCGAAAAATGGGAAGGCATCGTGTTCATTTGCCTGTATCTGGCCTATTTATTTTTCCTCATTTTCCAGTAAGAAACATTTCTGGCACGGATTTGGCAGAGAAATTCAAAATTATCAATACATCATAAACATGAAAAAAGGATACATCGTTTTAATTGTCATCGCCGTTCTTGTTTTAAGCATCTTTCTTTGGTTCAAAGGAAGTTACAACGGCATGGTCCAGATGAGTGAAAACGTATCGGAACAGTGGTCGAACGTGGAAAACCAATACCAGCGCCGGCTGGACCTGATTCCCAATCTGGTCAGTACGGTCAAGGGATACGCCGCCCATGAGGAAAAGACGCTGACGGAAGTCGTCGATGCCCGGGCAAAAGCCACCCAGATGCAAATCAACTTCGACAATCTGAACGAGGCCACACTGAAAAAACTGAACCAGACACAGGGGGAGCTTTCTTCCGCCTTGTCCCGGCTGATGGCCATCTCGGAAAGCTACCCCGACCTGAAAGCCAACCAGAATTTCTTAGAGCTGCAGGCCCAGCTGGAAGGCACGGAAAACCGGATTGCGGTAGAAAGGAGAAAATTCAATGAAGTCGTCCGGAGCTATAACGCATACATCCGGAAATTCCCCAAAAACATCGTGGCCGGCATGTTCGGCTTTACTGCCAAACCCTATTTCGAAGCGAACAGCGGAGCCGAAAATGCGCCCAAAGTAGAATTTTAGAATGAAGTACCTTTTCTTTCTTCTCACGTTCGTTTGGTATGCGGGAATCTGTCCGGCACAGGATTTCCCGTCTCCCATGCAACCCAGGAGAATCGTCAATGATTTCACCGGCCTGCTCTCCCTGAAGGAACAGGCGAGTCTGGAACAGAAACTCCGGGAATTCAACGACACCACGTCCACGCAGATAGCAGTCGTCACGGTTCCGTCCCTGCACGGATACGCCCCGAACGACTATGCCCAGCGCCTCGCCGAGCAATGGGGCATCGGGCAGAAAGGGAAAGACAACGGAGTGCTGGTGCTGGTGAAACCCAAAAGCCGGAGCGAGCAGGGACAGGTCGCCATCGCCGTGGGCTACGGTCTGGAAGGCGCTATCCCCGATGCCGTCGCAGCCCGGATCATTCGGAATGAAATCATTCCGGAATTCCAGAATGACCGTTATTACGCAGGACTGGACAAGGCGACGGACGTCCTAATGAAACTGACTTCGGGAGAATACAGTGCCGAAGAATACGAACAGGACGATTTTACGGAATACGCCCTGGCATTCATATTCCTGTTATTCATTATTCTCGTTTTTGCGATTTCCCGGTTCAGATCCAAAGGCCCGGACCAGAATGCAGGTTCCGGCAGCAGCCGTTCGCAGGGAGGTCCGTTCATTTTCTGGGGCGGCCTCGGCGGTCAGGGCGGCGGAAACACGGGAGGAGGCAGCTTCGGCGGTTTCGGTGGATTCGGAGGCGGAAGTTTCGGAGGAGGCGGAGCCAGCGGCAAGTGGTAAAAGCGACAACATTTTTTAATATTCCGCGGACAACCATTTCCTGCGGTTTCGGGTATATACGGCAGAACAAACTGCAGAAAAATACCCGCTTATGAAACCAGCCATCTCCTGTCCCGACCCGGGAATTCACGTTTCGGGAACGACACCCGGCTCCGATGCCAGCGAACAGGCACCGGCACGTCCGATACAAAAAAAATTCGTCCCCCATGCCCTTTGCCGCTGCGGCTGTTCCAGCCACAAACCTTTCTGCGACGGCAGGCATGCACATGCGGAATGGCTTCCGACCCTGAGATCCGGAGATTTCCCGGCCGGGCGGATTACCTGTCTTTAAACCGGTTTTACATTTCTCTTCCCTCTACGCGAGCCCTTCGCCGCGTGACCTTTCGCATCCGTTTCCATGTGTCCTCCCGCAGACGCCAGATGCTGCACCACAGCGTACTTCGCCGCAGCGATGGTCTCCCGGTTCACTTTCTGGATCACGCTGCCCCGCGCCACGTCCTCGGTCGTAATGTATCCCTCCATCAGCAACAACTGCACGATCATGTTGTTGATGTTGGTCTCTTCACTGTACCCGTCGGCGACATAGAGCTGCCCCACTTTCTCCGTAAACTCTCCGGCAAAGTCGCCGTAGTTCGGAAGGCTCATCAGCTCTTCAAAGGTCTCGCTGAAACTGCTCAGTTCGA
The DNA here is from genome assembly GCA_964647845.1 of uncultured Odoribacter sp. Classification (GTDB taxonomy): domain Bacteria; phylum Bacteroidota; class Bacteroidia; order Bacteroidales; family Marinifilaceae; genus Culturomica. Next base: position 15,221 of record CAZYJV010000026.1, on the reverse strand, counting down.
TATTCAGATTCGGATTCACCAGCAGAGGGCTGAACTCTTTCTCTGGAGCCACCGGCACAAAATTCACCAGATTGCTCATGTCCACCCTCCTGCTGATATCGTCCATGCGCCGGTAGTCCGCTTTCCGCATATTCTCCAGCTGATAGATGAAAAAGTTGTAACGCCACAACTCGGAGCTGTTCATCTCCCCGTGGAATATATGGCGGTATTTCTCATTCAGCAGGCGTTTCACCCGGATTTTGCCCTCATTGATTTCCGGCCGGGTGACACGCACTTCCTGTATCATCCGCTTCAGTTCCATGGCAGCCTTCTGGGGGCCTGTAATTTCACGGCCTTTCTTCCCGATTTCCGTAGAAAGCACGCCGCACTGTATATTGCGCGCCCCGCCTTGTCCGTTCTCTCCTCCCCTCATCACCCGTATCAGGTTCTCCACCGTCTCCAGCTGTCCCTCTTCCGCGACAAAGGGCTGTCCGCCCGGCGTGCTCGCCAGGGAATCGAAAATGGCGCTGAACATCTTCCGGTCGAGCAGCATCTCGCGGCTCTCTCCCTCCCCGAAGGTCACGACGGCCGGGAAGCGGTTCTGTATCATATCGAACGACACGGATTCTATCGTATAAACCGCGCCGTCCAGTTTAAAGCGCTTGCCGGAAAAGATCAGGTTCACCACCTCCGTTATATCGATTTTATCGAGCAGCTTATAAGACGAAGCAAGATAATGGCGGCCTGTTTTCGCATCGAAGTCCCAGTCCAGGATATCATCCAGATAATTCCCGTGCCGGGCGATTACCGTCACGATATTTTTATCGGCGGTATAGCGTTTGAGCGTCCGCTGAAAATTGGGGCCGTCCTGGCTCGTCGCCTTTTCCTTGCGCTCCCCGTGGGAATCGATGTACAGCAGGAAATTCTCCGGATTATCCACCCGCGTGATGCCCGCCTCATCCTTGGAGTAATTGCCGGCACTCAGCATGATGTCGATTTTATACGGCATCGTGATGTCGCACATGCCGCTGACCGTGCTGCGGGAGTTCAGATCCTCCACGTTGCTGTCGGCACTGCTCTCAAACAGGTATTTGTAATAGCGGATGTAATCCGGGTCGAAATCGGTCGTACGGGAAAAGTCCCCGACTTCCGTCCCGATGCCGTACAGGTTGCCGCGGGCATCCTGGAATTCATGGAACATGTCTCCGGCGATCAGCTTGACGGAACGTACGCCCTGCAAGTTGTTGCGCAACCATTTCAGGATGAATGCGGCAATCATCTCCGATTTCCCGACACCGCTGTCGCCGTTGATTTCCACGACGAAGATGCTTCCGTCGTTCTCCTCCACGGCAAACAGGGAACCGTGGCGGGGATTGCCCCCGATTTCCTTTATTTTTTCATTGATAACCGTCAGGCGGGGTTTCTTCACGTCCCCGAAGTAGTCCACTTTCTGTTTCAGGGGCGTAACGATCGTTTTGATATTGCCGTAAGGCCCCTTGATGTCGAAATAGCCGATCTGAGGGAAAGAGATCAGTTTTTCCGGCGCCCCCAGGAAACTGATGACGTCCGGCACGAAATTGCGTATATCCGCCAGCGTGATGTCTTCCGTGTAGTTCAGGCGGTAATTGTCCGTCAGATACTTCATGTATCCTTTCTGGAAAATCACCAGCTCCCTGACCATCCCGTGTTTTACCACTTTGCAGCGGTAATCGTCCGAATCCATGTTGCCGATGAAGCGCGCCAGCCGGTCGGCGAAGAAAGAGGAATCGGGACGCAGGTCCAGCAGTTTCAGATAATCGTTGGGGCCGGCCTCCTCCGTGAAGTTCTTCGCTCTGGACTCCAGGCGGTCGATCTTGTGGAACGGATATTCGCGCTTCTTCGCATCGGTCACGATACGGGTATGCTCCTGCACCGGCTGTTCGGAGGAAATCACCCCGCATTTGCGCATCAGTTCGTTGATCCAGCCGATTCGGCCGTTCTCGAAAGTCTCCAGCACTTTGTTTTCCATCTCGAAATCCTTATAGATGGATATGCCGTGCTGCACCATCTCGTTGACGCTGGAATTCTGCTTCATGAATGCCGTCTCCACCAGACGCACCAGGATGTGGGTGTAGCGTTTGTAATAATCCGTGCCCTTGGTGCGTTTGATCATGCTGATATAGAACAGCACCACCCGGCGGCTCACGCGGTGTATCTCGCTTTCCGCCACCTTGATGTCTTTCTTGCGCAGGATGTATTCGTTGATTTCATTCAACTGGGAAGGCATGATCTCGCTGATGAACTCCTCCCGGAACATCCGCAGCTCGTTGTCTTCGCAGTTTTCAATCTTCTCGCTGAAATATTTCAGTCTGCCGACGACCAGATCGTAGAAGGAGTCGTCATTGCGCAGCAGATAGAGATAAAGTATCTTTTCGGTGACGCTCGCAGCGGAATCGCTGATTCCGGCGGTAACGGCGTCCATAATATACCCGATGGTTTTCTGCGACAGGGACGTCTCCTTGAACCCGGGCAGTTTCCGCAGTTTTCCGATGAACTCATCCAGCCAGATGTTGAGATTCAGGTCTTTCAGTTTAATGCCGATCACCTCCTCGAACATCTCGCCCGCCACCCTGATGATCTCGCTGCGGCTGGGCTCCAGACTCTCTTTCTCGAAAGGCAGATTGAAATGCAGCAGTATCTCCCGGATGTATTTTTTCAGAATGACATTGATGCCCTCCAGCTTCGCCTTATCCAGTTCGGGGCGTCCCGTCGCATCCACGGTCAGGATCTTGACTTTGCTGTCGGAGAAAAGAATATGCTCCATCTCGATCAGGATCTCCCGCATGATATTCTTTTCCATCGGCTCGTCCAGCACATTGTGGTTGGGCTGGAAGGTCCGCTTGTTCGTAATGTACTTCAATATCACCGCCTTGCTGTACTTGGAACTGACGGTATTGAAATCCAGGTCGGCGATATCGGGCACTTTCTTGTAGATCTGCGCCAGCAGGTTTTCATACACTTTCGTAAAAGCGGCGCTGCGGATGAACTCGAATACATCCCGGCAGGAGCCGATTTTGTCCCCGTGCAGTTCGATCACGGAATTGACGGAGCGGTCGATGGTCGTAATCGTCACGCCGCTCTTTTCGGGAGAGGCATGATACAGGGTGCGGATGTCGCGTATCTGCAAAGAGGGCGCCTTGTCTTTCTTCGCTTTCCCCGACAAGGGATAATCGGCGATGATCGCCTCTATCAACTCCTTGTCTTTCCTGTAAGCGAAGATTTCTTCCAGCAGCGTATGGCTCTCCACCTCTTTGCAGGCGGGATTCTCCCGCTTGGCGGCGAACTGCAGCCAGTATTTCAGGAAAATGGTAAAACCGTCTTCCAGTTCATCCCGGAATACCTTTATGCTTTCGTCGTTATCCAAAAGATAGCCGCCCAAAGCGAAGCGCACCAACCCCGTGGAGTAAGGCACGGCGGCTATTCCCCTGTTTTGCGCCAGATACTGGCAGAAGCACAGCAGATCGGCATAGGAGAATCGGCCCTGCACCCGGAAATTGAACAGATAGGAACCGTCCGAAGGCAGGTAGGTGATCCCGCAGTCCGGGAATTTCGCCAAGGCCCGCTCCGCCGCCTCCTTCGCCCACGCCATCCGCTCCAGCGACTCGCTTCTGAAATTCTTGTTCACCCGGAATTTATTGAGGTTCTTCACCAGTTTTTCCTGGTAATAGGCGAAAAACGGCTCATTCCTGTATTTGAAATCATCCGGCAAAGCCAGGATGTCCAGTTTGTCCAGCGACACCAGTTCGTCCAGCAGAAACAGATACAGCGGGCTGCCTTCGAATCCGGCGGTCTTGTGGAGCTGGCGGTTCGCCCGGCTGTTGGCGTTCGCCTTTTCCGTCCGGCCGATCTGTTCGTTGATGAAACGCACCAGCAGGTCCTTGATTTTATAGCGGGAGGCATTCTTCGGCAGCTCGCTCTCCAGCAGGTCCTTGATTTTTTTCGCCACCTGCGCCACTTCCAGCAGATTGTTGAGCATCAGCAGCGAATTGTTGTTGCCGTGGGAGCAGGAATTGTGCTGCCGGACAAAAGCGGCGACGGCACCCGCCTGCGGGGTAACAGCCAACGCGCCCAGCCGGTCCCCCGTCGCCGACAGGTTCTTGGTGGTCGACAAAGAAGACACCGCCCGTATGTTGGACTGGGCGTTGATATTGTTGATGATATACCGGGAAATAGTCCGCCATTTCGGCATATTGTCATCCGTCACTTTCACACTGTCGGCATACGCCTCGTCCAGGAAAAGGGTGATTTTGGAGGTATTCATCAGCCGCAGAAAGCCGTTGAGCGCCTCGGTATTGAAATCCGTGTATCCGGTCGGATTGTTCGGATCGTTTATCAGGATGGTCGTATTCTCGCAGAACAGGTCCCACAGGCTGCCGCTGTCATCGAAAAGCGCCAGCGTGGACTTGATGCGGAGCAATTTATCCGTGAGACGCTCATAAGCCATGCGTCCGTCTTCCAGATTTTCTATCTCGATATCAAAGGGATTGATGTCGAACGTGTCGTCCGGCAGCAGGTCCTTGTACTCCCATGCCTGTATGGCATTGTAAATCACATAGGGCTTGGGGCGGCCGTTCGGATTGAACAGCAGGTCCCGGATAATCATCTGCACCGAGTCGGAAACCGACGTCTGTTCCAGATTTCCCAAAGCAGACAGGAAATTTTTGACCACCTGCTGCTCCTCGTTGCTCAGGGCGACATATTTCTCCCGGATTCCCAGGTCTATCAAGAAATTGTCGAACCGTCCCTTATTATTCGACTCGTTGTCGGCTTTGGTGATGTACGCCTGGTATTTTTCCAGAAACAGGTTGATCCCGAAATTCTTGTGGAAGTGATTCTTCAGCGTGCGTTCGTAATTGCTCGGAATGATATCCAGTATCAGCCGGCAGGCGTTCACCACATTTTCATGCAGCGTACGGAAAGGCTTCTGCAACAGGTACTGCCCGTACGTACGTATCTGATTCCGCCCGCCGCCTTCCAGTACGCTCAGTACCTCAATGCTGGAATTGCCGGAATAAAAATACTGCCGGATGCGGGTTTCGAACTCCTCGATTAGCTCCCGGGTCTGGCTCTGCCGCTTCTCCTCTTTGTGGCAGTTTTCCAGGAAATAAATAAAATCGCGCAGTTTTTCCAGGGAGTACTTGTCCTGCACGATCTTCCGGGAGAACATGTCCAGTTTGAACACATTCAGCCTTTTCACCGGATCGTCGATGGCATCGACCTGCTCGATCAGTATCTTATTGATCTCCTTTTCATATTCCTTTATCTGCGCCTCTATCTTTTCCCGGAATTCGGTCAGGTAGAGCGGATTCACATTCTCGAGGATCAGCCGCAGGTTCAGCTGCGTGTTGGCAGGCGACCCCAGTTTCTTGGTATGGACCTTATTCAGCGTATTGATAATGCCGTTGTGGAAACAGAACACCAGCGAGGTATTGGAGCTCCGGGATTCTTTGGAGTCATCCACGATCACGAGGCGGGTAAGCAGGGGGAACCATTTCTCCCCCGAATACAGATTCACCCGCATGTGCTTCACTTTCACGACAAAGACGGAGGTCGTATCCACGCACATCTGCTCATACAGATCTTCCGCCGAAGGATTCTCGAGCACCTGTACGCTGGCTTTGCCAAACACATCCCCCCGGATCAGGCTGACCGCTTTGTCCGCATTTCCGGAAACGACGGTGCGGATCATTCCGTTCAGTCCCTTGAAATTCACCGTCCAGCGGGTGCGGTTGAGGAAATCGGCCACTTCCGCTTTGGTCGTGTAATGGGTACTCTGGCTGATCATCTGCTCCAGGGTATCCATCAGGTAATTCCAGTGCCCCTCATTGACATCCCCGGTAACGCCGATGACATCCCTGTATTTCCTCAGTTCGCTCACCTGGCCGCCCAGCTGCACCTGCGAGATGAAGTCGACATGACAACTTTTCAGCGGAGGCGTCCCGACGGAGAAATCGTGCGTATCCCTAATATTCCGCAGCAGCACTTTATATTCGGGCGTCACCGCCTCGGTGTCCAGAAAGCCGCCCAGCTTCTTCATGAACTCTCCCCGCCGCCCGTTCAGCTCAAAGGCTTTCGAGGTCGCATGCGGACACAGCATCAGCGAAACATCGGTATAACCCGGTATGTCTTCCCGGAATTTCAACAAATAGCGGTTGATCTCCGCCTGCTGGGCCGCCGGGTCGTCGGGCTCTTCAAAACACAATTTGACAAAGCTGGTCAGATTGTCGTAAATGTGCCGGGGAAGAAAAATCTCCGCCCGCTCTCCTAACGATTCGTACAGATTCAATAATTGCCGAGCTTCACTGCTCAGAAATGCTTTCGGTTCACCTTTGATATACATGCTGATAAGTCTCCGTTTCCTGACTGATTGTTTTTTCTGCTACAATATTAGCAACTAATCGGCGAAAAAGAAACTATTCGGAAAGGCATTCGGGAAAATATGTTTCGAAAACGTTTTAAAAATGCGATTTTAAACCGATTGTTCAAATTTCGACAAATTTTACTGAACGTATGTTCAATAATTTGCGGTATTTTCCTACCGTTTTTGCAGGTTTCTTATTCCGTCGGGGTGTATCCTTGCTGTTTTTCGGCCACCAGGCGCTCGAATTCATGCAGCCTGCTTTCGCAAATATCGAAAGTCAGGTCTCTGAAACGCTCGATCCATTGCATCAATACCTCCACATCCTCTTTCTGGACGACGAATTCCTTGTTGTAACGGGATTGTACGTACGACGCCCGCAACAATTCGAACAAGTGTTCATTTTTTGCCGTCTCCCGGGGAAAGATTTTGAGTATCTCCGGCGAATAGCGCTTGTTGAAGTCTATCAGCATCCGGATGTCGTGCTCTTTCGGCTTGTATTGGTTGAAAGTCAGGCTGATGGCGTAGAAGAAACTTTCACAAGCCTGGTGCAGGTGGAAAGATGCCATTTTGTACTCGCCGTCGGGGTAGTCGAATTCCCTGGCGGTTTTCAGGAAACGCTCCCCCTTGTGAAAAAAGTCCCGGAAGAAATCTTTCGCCTGCCGTTCGAGTTCGACGATTTCCGGATCGCGGGGTTCCGGCAGGATAAAAGAGCCGGTATCATAAAGGGCGACGCCTTCCCGCCGGATTTCAGAATAAAAAAAGTCGCCCTTATCCAGAAAGTCCACCACCTTGTCCACCGTCTTGTACACGATTTCGAGGCGGATGTCCGACTGCGTCTTTTCTTTAAAGATGCTCCCGACGCCATTCAGTTTCTTGGCAAAGACAGGTTCGTTCTTTATCCGGCTCGCAATGACGAGAATATCGTAATCGCTGCGGTAGGAGGTCGATATTCCGTACTCCATCTGACGGTCGCAAGTCACCTGGCTGCCCCGCGCATAGCTTCCGAAAAGAATAATCATCTCCACATTCAGGACTTCCTCGAGAATCGTAGCCACGATGATTTTCAGCTCTTCCTGGTTCTTTTCCGGCAAATGGGCGATAGAGGTATTCATCTTTTTCATTTATACATACTTAACTTGGACTTGCATATCACGCCGGCTCCGCTTTATTCTCCGTATTCATTCACCGGCCAGGCGGAGGCGTTCCGGGAAACGCTTTACAAATATACCCATATCTTCGATTCCTGCAACGTTCCCCCCGTAAAGAAAAATTGTCCGGTATCGCTTTTTTTACTATTATTGCATAGCAAATGAAGAAAACAATGGAAAAAATAATCGTTACCATCGGGCGTCAATTCGGCAGCGGAGGGAGTGAGATCGGCAAGAAGCTGGCCGATTGCCTGCACATCGCATACTACGACAAAGAACTGCTCCGGCTGGCGGCCCAGGAAAGCGGCATCTGTCCGGAACTGTTCGAAAAAGCCGACGAGAAGACCTCCGGAGGTTTATTACAGGCATTGTCCATGGGCTTTTCCATGAACGGCGCCGTTTATCAGCCCCACGATTGTTTCACGGACACCACCCTTTTTCAGGTGCAGTCGGACGTGATCCGCAAAATAGCCGCCGACCACTCCTGTGTGATTGTCGGACGCTGTGCGGACTATATCCTGAAAGACGACCCGCATTGCACCAGCGTATTCATCCACTCCACGGAGGAAGACCGGGTAAAACGGATCGTCCGGAAAAATTCCGTCTCCGAGAAGGAAGCGCTGGAACAAATGAAGAAAACCGACAAGACCCGCGCCAGCTATTACAATTACTATACGGACAAAGTCTGGGGCGCCGCCTCGTCCTACCACTTCTGCCTCAATTCTTCCGTCATAGGCACAGACCGGTGCGTCCGGCTGATCGCCGATTTCCTCACCCGAAAATAAAATCCTGGAGCCGCGTATGAAAATGTGTATCGCCGAAAAGCCGAGCGTGGCAAAAGAGATTGCCGCTATTCTGGGCGCCACCGTCCGGAGGAACGGCTATTTCGAGGGGAACGGCTATTGCGTGACCTGGACGTTCGGACACCTGTGCAGTCTGCAGGAGCCCAACGAATACACGGAAAAATGGAAGCAGTGGAATCTGAGCGTACTGCCCATGATTCCGTCGAAATTCCGCATCAAGCTGATAGACGACGAAGGCATCAGGAAACAGTTCGCCGTTATCGAAGAGCTGGTCGGGAAGGCCGAAACGGTCATTAACTGCGGGGATGCCGGCCAGGAGGGTGAGCTGATACAGCGCTGGGTGCTGACAAAGGCCAAATGCAGCGTACCCGTCAAACGGCTCTGGATTTCCTCTCTGACCGAGGAAGCCATAAAGGAAGGATTTAACAAACTCATGGATGCCGGCGAGTTCGACACGCTCTATGCCGCCGGTTCCGCACGCGCCATCGGCGACTGGCTGCTGGGCATGAACGCGACCCGGGCGTATACGCTGAAATACGGAAGCGGGAAAAACGTGCTCTCCATCGGACGGGTGCAGACCCCGACACTGGCACTGATCGTCGACCGCCAGAAAGCCATCGAGAATTTCAAACCCGAAACCTACTGGGAGATCAAGACCGATTACCGGGGAGGGATTTTCTCCAGCGTAAAAGGACGCTTTACGACCCAGGAGGAGGCGGAAGCCACGATTCAGAAGATCGCCGCCACGGAGCTGGAGATTACCAGCGTGGAACGCAAGAAGGCGATGGAGCATCCCCCGAAGCTGTTCGACCTGACCCTGCTACAGGTGGAGTGCAACAAAAAGTACGCTTTCACGGCGGAAAACACCTTGAAAATCATACAATCGCTGTATGAGAAAAAGCTGACCACCTATCCGCGCGTGGACACGAATTTCCTGCCCAACGACCAGTATGCGAAGGTACCGGGCATTCTCAAAGGACTGAAGCCCTATGAGGCGCTGACGGCTCCCATCCTGGCAGGAGGCAAAATCCGCAAATCCGCGAAGGTTTTCAACGACAAAAAGATTACGGACCACCACGCCATCATCCCGACCGGCGTTTTCACGTACGACATGAGCCCGGACGAGAAACGGGTCTACGACTTAGTGGCCAAACGCTTCATCGCCGTTTTTTATCCGGACTGCGAGGTCGCCAATACGACGGTCATGGCGAAAGTCGGGGACGAGGAGTTCAAAGCGACGGGGAAACAGATTATCGACCCGGCCTGGCGGGCGGTTTTCGGCAACACCGCCGACAAACAGAACGAGGAAAACGTATTGCCCGTCTATGAAAAGGGGGAGCACGGCCCTCATCTTCCCGAGATACAGGAAAAAAAGACCCAGCCGCCCAAATACTACACGGAAGCCGATCTGCTCCGGGCTATGGAGACGGCGGGCAAGCAAGTGGAAGACGAGGAGCTCCGCGACCTGATGAAAGAGAACGGAATCGGACGCCCCTCGACCCGTGCCGGCATCATCGAGACCCTGCTGAAACGCCATTATATACGCAAGGACAAGAAACGGATTCTGGCGACCCCGACCGGCATCGAGCTCATCGACACCATCCAGAACGACCTGCTGAAATCAGCGGAACTGACAGGCCAATGGGAAAAGAAGCTCCGCATGATCGAAGACGGCAAATACGAAGTCGCCCATTTTATGGAAGAACTGAAAAACATGGTGAATGAAATCGTGCATTTCGTCAAGCACGCTTCCGCGAAAACCATTGCCGTCACCGAAGAAGAGGAAGAGCGGAAAACTCCCTAAAAACGCAGCTGCACCCGCGCCTGAATGAAGTTCACATTCTCTTTTCCGTTCAGGGCGTGTTTGTTCGTGAACACCGACGTATAATTCAGCTTCGCCGCCACGTAGTCGTTAAAGAAATAGTTCGCCCCGAAAGTGATGTCCTGCGCCCGTCCGCCGTATATGCCGGCTTTCCCGTCATCCAGGTCCGTAAGATTGTACCGGAACAGCACTTCTATGTTTTTCGGAGCGGGATTGTCCACCCAGCTGTTCGCCCGGTCGTAGCGATACCGCTTGTCGCCGCCGAACAGACAGCCGATTTGGGTATACACGCCTTTTCCGGTATAGTTCCTTCCGCCGTAGCGATTGACATGACTCACCAGGCATTCGCTCTGGAAATAAAACCGTCTGTAAAGCACGATGACATCGGCACCCGTCCGCCATTCATTGATCGCCCGGGTCACCTCCGCCTGCAAAAATTTGTTTTTCTCCTTATTGAACACATACGAAGGGGCCCCGCCCTTGTACACCAGTTTATCCCGGGTCTCCTTGTCCGGATCGCTGAAATGCGCAGATAAACCGATGTGCACCACCTTTTCCTCCTCAAACACCGGACGCCCGATCACCTGGGCCGTCAGCGTGTAGCCCGCATCCCCTTCCTTGGAATTTTCCAGACTGGTGTTTCCGAAAAGCCCGCCGACCGCCACCAGTTTATCCCGGCTGTACTGATAGGTGAAGCCCAGTTTGCGCCCGTCACCGAGCACCGTGCTGGTCGTCGCCATGTTCATCAGACGATAGGCTGCCGTCGACACCTGGAGCTCGGTGCCGAAAGGCTCGAAGTAATACCCCGCCTTCAACGTATGGTTACCTTGTTTGTATGCAATATAGGTATCTTTCAGCGCCAGTTTGTTGTACGCATAGCCCGCCTCGATTTTTCCCGTCCAGTGCTGCAGGAAACGAAGCGTTGTTCCCAGTCTGACGTCCCCCAGCACGACACCGTTCCCCAGTTTCGTCGAATCGCTCCGGAAGAATCCGGCATCTATCAGGATGCGCCCTATCAGCCGCCACTCGAAATTCCCGTCCGCCGATTTCACGAAAGCCTGGCTTCTGCCCGCCGCCGGCAGCGCCAACATACAGATTACAACAACAACGATTCTTTTCCTCATAAATTTTCCGCTTACAAATAACTGTTCGCTTTCTGCAGCGCCTCATTGATGTTGCTGCAAACATTCTCCTCGCCGATGCGGTGATACAGATCCGATTTCTCCAGCACCTTCCTCACTTTTTCATTCACCCCGGAAAGGACGATCCGGATTTTCTCCTTTTCCGACAAACGGTAGAGGCTCTCGAGGTTGTGCAATCCCGTGGTATCCATAAAGGGCACTTTGCGCATCCGGATAATGCGGACTTTGGGTTTGTCCCTCAACACCTTCATACATTCGTCGAATTTGTTGGCAATCCCGAAAAAGAACGGTCCGTCGATTTCGTACACTTCCACCCCTTCCTTCAAATCCAGCTTCTCGTCTTCGTGGTAAATCTCCCCTTCAGCAGAGAGGTCTATCCGGTCCTTCACCACCGACACCTTCGTCGTTTCGCTCATTCGCTTCATGAACAACAGCATCGCCAGCAGCAGACCCAGTTCTATCGCTATCGTCAAATCGAAGATCACCGTCAGAATAAAAGTCGTCAGTAATACGGCGACATCGGCCTTCGAGTTCTTCAACAGAGAACGGAATGTGCGCCATTCACTCATATTATAGGATACGATGACCAGCACTCCCGCCAGACAGGCCATGGGAATATGTTTCGTCAAAGGTCCCAGGAACAGAAGAATCAGCAACAGCACCACCGCATGAATCACGCCTGCCACCGGCGTGCGTCCGCCATTATTGATATTCGTCATCGTACGGGCGATCGCCCCCGTTGCGGGAATACCGCCGAAGAAGGGCACCACGATGTTGGCAGCCCCCTGCGCGATAAGCTCCGTATTGGAATTATGCTTGTCGCCCGTCACACCATCCGCCACCGTCGCCGACAGCAGCGATTCGATGGCTCCCAGGATGGCGATCGTAAACGCCACCGGGAACAGGCGGTTCACCGTGCTCAGACTGAATCCCGGCATGTCGGGTTCCGGCAACGAAGCGTTGATGACAAAGCGGTCGCCGATCGTCTCGATCCCGGTAATCCCGAAATACGTCTTCATCACCCACACCAACAGCGTCATCACCACAATCGCAATCAAAGAGCCCGGTATCTTCTTGGAAAATTTCGGCGTAATCACAATCAGCACGATACTCAATATCCCGACCAACGCCGACCACATATTCACGGTAGAGGCGCTTTTGAAATAGGCGATCCATTTGGAAAGGAAATCGGCGGGGACGCTCTCCATCGTCAACCCGAACAGGTCCTTCATCTGCGTGGTGAAAATAGTCAGGGCGATACCGCTGGTGAAGCCCACGATAATCGGATAAGGGATAAACTTGATCACCGTGCCCAGTTTCAGGAATCCCATCAACAGCAGCATCACTCCCGCCAGCACCGTCGCAATGGCCAGCCCTTCCATGCCGAACTCCTGGATAATGCCGTACACCACCACGATAAACGCGCCCGTCGGGCCTCCGATCTGAACGGTGCTTCCTCCCAGAAAGGAGATAATAAAACCCGCAATAATCGCCGTTATCAACCCCTGTTCCGGACTGACGCCCGACGCGATACCGAAAGCGATCGCCAGAGGCAGCGCCACAATACCCACGATAACACCCGCCATTAAGTCGGAAAAGAATTTTTCCCTGGAATAACTCCTAAGCGCTGTCACAAGCTTAGGCTGAAAATCAAAACTATGTTTCATCGTTATAAGTTTACACTTTTTTTAAACAAGCCGCAAAATTATAAAAAAATCCCGATTCCGAAGTATATCGTTTTATAATTCCTGAAAATCAAACAAATGAATTTAAATAATGTTCCCCGGAGGCGCGGGCTTTTTATTATATCTTCCGTTTTTTTATCTTCCGCCCGTTCAACACCCCTTCCGCCCGACGCGTAAAAAACAGTGTAAACCAAATCCTGAAAAACATGAAAAGATTTTTTTTAATTACAGCCGCAAGTCTGCTCTTTTTCTGGGCATGCAGCGAAGAAGAAAACACACTCACTATCGACGAAAATCCGGCAGGAACCCCCATAGCCCTGTCATTCGTTTCCGGAGACACGCCTGACACCCGCGCTTTCGGGACGAACGAAGCCACGACCGCCGAGAAAGCGGTGAAAAGCGGCAAACTGTTCATCTTCAAATCCGGAAGCAAGGTCTTCGAAAAGAACCTGACGAGCACGGAATTGTCCTCGCTGGGGAGCCAGCCTCTCGTATTCACCGTTCCGGGCCTGACAGCTTCGACAGCCTACGATTATTACATCATCCTCAACAACGGCGATGTATCGGCCGCCAACCTCGCCGCCCTGCAAGCCCTGACCCAAAACGACATCGCCAGCTATAACGGCGCCTGGAGCAGCCTCAACGATGCAGCCACCGAACCCAACCGAAGCGGAGGTTTCGTCATGACCGGCACTACTTCGGCCACCACAGGCACCGATTTGACGCAGCCCCAGAATATCAACATCACCGTCAAACGGATCACCGCCAAAATCGATGTCAATACCGTCATCGACAATACCGTTTTCGGAAGCGGGAACAAATACGGCGGCACCATCACCATCGATTCCGCCGTCATCAGCAAGACACAGGGCTCCTCCGTTCTTCTTGCCGGCACCCCGCCCACTACGGCAGGCACCCTGACCCTGGCGAAACAGGTCCCGAACGCCGCCACAACGAACAGCAACTACCAGAACCGGTTCTATCTGTTTGAAGACGGAGCGCTGGACGCAGGAGACAGGGTAACGCTGACCCTCTACGGAACCTATACCAACAACGGGGTAGCCGCCCCTGTGTCCTATTTCGTCGAACTCACCGGAACCGGGAACGGCTCCATCATAAGAAACGGCTCCTACAAAGTAACGGCCAATATCATAGGCCTCAGCGGAACTTCCGTATCCGTTACCATCACCCTCAGCGACTGGGAGACCATCGTGAACCAGACCGCCAATTTAGGAAGTTAAGATGAGATACATCCTGGCATTTCTGCTATTCATCGGCTGCACCTCTCCCTTTTCGGAAGAAGAATTTCCGGAAAAGGAAGAGGGCGCATGCCTTTCCATTGCGCTGGAACCCCCGGAAACGAGGTCGCTGAACGGCACCGCCGCCGAAAAGTGGGAGAAAAAACTCAACGCGGCACGCATTTATATCTTCCAGGCCGGCACGGGGAAGCTCCTCTACCTTCACACCCTGAGCACGGCCGACCTCAATGCCCTCAACAACACGACCGCCAACACGGTTTCGTTTACCGTTCCCGTGAGCGGTTCTCAGAATTGCAATGTTTACCTGGTCGCCAATACCACCCCGTCGGCCTCCGTTTCCACGGAAAGCAGTTTTCTGACTTCCACGGAAAAGGACATCGCTTCCTACAACGGCCAATACGGCGAGGTCACCACCAAAGCCCTCCGCCCCCAGGGATTCGTCATGACGGCAAGCTCCAAAGGCGTGACCCTGAAAAACGGGAGCAGCACCTCGATCGGCCTCTCCTTAAAACGCATCGTCGCCAAAATCGGCATCGAGATAAACCTCGCCGCCGTAATTTCTTTAGGCACTTCCGTCGTTACCGATGTCACGATCAGCCAGTCCGCCCCGGTATCCAATCTTTTCCCGTCGGCCGCAGGCAACACCACAGGCACGGCCGTCAATCTCACCCAGACCGCCCGGGCAAATACATCCAGCGCCGGCATATACAACGCCTTCTTTTACATTTACGAGAACGACGCCCGCAGTGCAAGCACGAACCGGGTGAAGCTCACCTTCAAAGTCGTAAACACGACCCTGGCAAACATCCAGACCACTTACACTTACAACGCCTCGCTCAGCGGCGACGGCAACGGGAAGTTCAGCCGGAACAACGGCTATTTCGTCTCGGCCAAAATAAACAAGCTCATCAACATCCTCTCTTCCCCTTCCCCGCAGGTCTGTGAAATCCGTACCGGCAGGAAATAACTCCCGTTTTTTATCT
>CAZYJV010000025.1:0-18870 GCA_964647845.1 uncultured Odoribacter sp. | reverse complement strand
GCGACGGATTTGTAATGGGGCTTGAGGCGTTCGGGGGCGTTCTCCACCAGATAGGCCTGTCCGCAGATGTCCAAAAAATCGACATCGTTGTAATCGTTTCCCAGACCGGCGCAGTCGTGTCCGGAGAGACGGAGAAGACGCAGCAATTCCAGGCAGGTGGAGCCTTTGTTGATGCCCGGAGGGTAGATTTCCAGCCAGATGGCTTTGTGGTCGAAAGGGGATGTGGAACGGATAACCGAAAAACCGGATAAATCCGCTTTGATTTTTTCGATCAGTTTAAGCTGGATGGGGTCCAGAATAAGGATTACCTGCGTGGCGGCCGTTTTGATGTCTGCCGTTTCGTGTATTACCGTTCCGAATTCCTGAAATTTTTCCACCCTTCTCTGGTAATCGGCGTGCCGGGGGTAGATGTCCGTATAATAAAAATAATGGTTGTCGGGGATTTCCTGCTGAATGGTGAAATTGATATTGTAATTCCACAGATAATCGGCGATATGCCGGGTATCTTCCGGGGAGAGGTGATGGGCGGCAAGGATTTTCTTGTCTTCCCAGCGCATAATTCCGGCACCGGACGAAAAAACAAGGTAGTCGATGGGGAAGTCGTCCGTCAGAAACTTGCGGGCGGCGAACAGCGTTCTGCCCGTGGCGATAACCCGGACGATGCCTTCCGCCCCCGACTGTTTCAGCGCATGCAGGGTGGAGGGGCTGATATTTTCCCCTTGGGGCAGGATTGTTCCGTCCAGATCCGTGATTATGGCTTTCATCGTGCGCTTAAAAAGGAAGCAGTTCGTAACGGTAAAAGGGCAGGGGCTCGTTCAGGCAGTGCAGCACCTTTTCCTGGTTGATCCCGTCGAGGGGCGGTTGGTTGTTGCCGAATGTCGTTTTTATCCCCATTGTAATGAAATATACGGCCCGGTCGATGGCTTCGGGCAGACTGTCTCCGTTCAGCAGGCAGCCTGTAATTACGCTGGCGAACGCATCGCCCGTACCGGGATAGGAAGCAGGGATGTAGTCCGCTGTCACCTGCCAGCACCGGTTGTCGCTGCGGCTGTAGGCAATCGTCGCGGTATTCTTCCGGTTTTCGGAAGGAGCTGATGTGATAATCACATATTCCGGGCCGAGTTCGCAGAGGCGGCGGCACCAGTCGACGGCTTCCCTCAGAGTCGCCTCCCGGCAGTCGTTTTGGCCGAGCAGGAAAGCCGCTTCCGTCAGATTGGGCGTGATGATTTCCGCTTTCCGGCAGAGACGTCGCATCCCTTCGATCATTTGCGGGTCCATTCCCGGATACAGTTGATTGTGGTCGCCCAGTACCGGGTCTACCAGGGTAAAATTGCGGGAAGTCCTGAAGTCGTCGAAAAAGCCCGCGACTATGTCCATTTGCCGGAGGGACGCCAGGTAGCCGGAATAGAGGGCGTCGAAAGACAAATGAAGCTCTTTCCAGTGGCTGATAATCGCCTCCATGTGGTCGGTCAGGTCGAAACTTCTGAAATTCGGGTATTCGCTGTGAGCCGAAAGAATGGCTGTCGGCAGGGGACATACCTGGTATCCCATGCTCGACAGAATGGGGATGGCTACCGTAAGGGAGGCCCTTCCGTAGCTCGATAAATCGTGTATGGCCGCAACTTTTTTCATAAAGACACGAAATCTTTAAAGCGTTTCAGGCCTTCGGACAACACCGATTGCGGGCAGGCGATATTCCAGCGCATGAAACCTTCGCCCTCGTTTCCGTACATGGTTCCGGCATTGAGCCGCAGTCCGGCTTTCCGGGTCAGCTGCTCTTCCAGTGTTTCCGACGGGGTATGCAAGGCGCGGCAGTCCATCCAGACCAGATAGGTGCCTTCCAGTTTGCAGATGGGAAACTGCGGCAGGTGTTCGGAGCAGAACGCCTGCATCCGCAGATAGTTCTGCTGCAGATAGTCCAGCAATTGCAACAGCCACTCTTCTCCCTCGTTGTAGGCGGCGATGGTGGCTATTACGCCGAAAGGATTGACGTCGCACACTTCATTGATGTTGATGGCTTTGTCGATTTTGGCGCGGATGCCGTCGTCCGCACATACGATATTGGCGATCTGCAGGCCCGCGATATTGAATGCCTTGCTGGGGGAGATGCATGTCACCGAATGGCGCAGGAATTCTTCCGACAGAGAGGCGAAGGGCGTGTAGGTATATCCCGGCATCACCAGCTCGCAGTGGATTTCATCCGCGACGATTGTCACGCCGTTACGGATACAGATTTCCCCGATCCGGGTCAGCTCGTCCCGGGTCCAGACGCGTCCTGCCGGATTGTGGGGATTGCACAGCACCATGACCTTCACTTTCGGGTCGGAGGCTTTCGCTTCCAGTCCGGCGTAGTCGACGGTAAACGTGTTGTCGGCATACACTAACGGATTGGTGACCGTTTCGCATCCGTTGTTCCGGATGGACGAAAAGAAACAGTTATATACAGGGGTCTGTATCAGCACCTTGTCGCCGGGGACAGTCAGCGCCTTGATAATGGCGGAGAGTGCGGGTACCACGCCTGAAGTATAAATTATCCATTCCCGCTGAATCCGCCATTGATGGCGGCGTGCAAACCAGTCGGTCACGGCTTCGTAGTAGGCGTCGGGAACACGGGTATAGCCGAAAATCCCGTGGGTCATCCGTTGCTGTAAGGCCTCGACGATAGCGGGTGCCGTATGGAAATCCATATCGGCCACCCACATCGGCAATATGCCGGCATTTTCCATGCTGTCCCATTTTACGGAATTGGTACCGCGCCGGGGAATGATTTCATCGAAATTGTATCGCATACCGTTTATTTTTTCCGTTGTTCGATGATGCAGTCGGCGGGAGCCTTGATGTTTTCATCGATGGTTACCGAGCCTATTGCATCGGCGACAATGCGTCCGGACATCGGGTTTTTGATATTTGTAATGGCTCCGCGGATGTCGGCTTGCAGGGTGCTGTATTCGAAGGCACGGTCGCAAGCGGGGTCGAAGGTGCAGTTTTCCAGAATAAGATCATGCGCGTAACAAAGAGGCTGTTCGCCGCTGATGTGGCAGTTCACCAGACGCAGGTTCTTCGAGTGCCAGCCGAGGTATTCGCCGTTGAGTTCGGAGTCGTAGACCGTGACATTCTCAACTTCCCAGAAAGCGTCTTTCGTGGTGATCTTGGCATGGTGCACCTCCACGTTCTTTACATACTGGAACACATACTTGCTGTCGCTCTCCAGTCCGTCGATGTAGATGTTTTCGCTGAACATGAAAGGATAGGTGCCGTCGTGCAGCTTCAGATTTTTTATGCGCAGGTTGTGACACCGCCAGAATGTTTCGTCGGCGTCGTTCATGACGACATTTTCCAGGTCGATTTCATCCATTTCGCGGAACATTTTCGGGGCGTCGATAACCGTGTCGGTCATTTTCAGGTGGTCGCAATACCACAGGGCGGAGCGGCCGCCTACGTCGAAAAAGCAGCGGTCGATGGTGAAACCGTGTACGTGCCAGAAAGGATAATTTCCTTCGAAGCGGCAACGGGTGGCGACAATGTTGCTGCACTCCTTGATGGCAGATTCTCCGGCCCGGATGATTACGTTGTCCAGGTGTAGGTCGTGCGATTCGAACAGGGGGCGTTCGCCGCCGAATTCTTTGTCTTTGATTAGCTGCATATCGGAATATATTTAATGATTGATTTTATTCTTTTTATACGATTGAATGCTTGTTTGTGTATGATACAAAAATATAGTTTTTTCCGCATATTATAACCTTGATTACAGAGTACGGGATCAGGGACGGTTCCATCCTCCCTGCAGCAGGCGTATGAGGAAGATGGTGCCGCGGAAGCAGAGTTCGATGCACATGGCTATCCAGACGCCCCGCAGGCCCAGGGACGGAGCGAGTGCGGCAGCCAGGGACAGGCGTACGGCCCAGATGCTGAAAAAATTCATCAGGCAGGGAATGAGCGTGTTGGCGGCGCCGACGAATACGCCGTAGGCGACAATGGCAGCGGCGAACATCGGTTCGGCGAAAGCTTCGATGCGGAGGACCTGAATGCCCAGGGTGCGGATTTCTTCGACGGGGGTCATCAGCCCGATAATCTGGGGGGCGGTGACGTACATCACGGCTCCCATGATACCCATTACCGCCATGCCCATGCCCACAGTGATTCGGGCGAAGCTGCGGGTAAGCTGCCGGCGTCCCGCCCCGATACTTTGACCGACCAGCGTCGTCGCAGCCTCGGCGATACCGTGTCCGGGCATGTAGCACAGGCTTTCAGCCGTTACCGCGAAGGAGTTGGCGGCGATGGCGAAAACGCCTAACGGAGCCACAATGACAGTGGTCATAATCTGTGCGCCGCAGATAACGATGTGTTCTATTCCCATCGGCAGGCTGATGCGCAGGGCTTTCTTCAGGGTATTCGCCGTCGGGCGGAAACTCCCGTGTTCGCCTGCCAGCCGCAATTCGGCGGAACGGGTCCAGAGATACCGCATCAGTATCAGCGCGACCGCTGCTTCGGCGGCGACGGTTCCCAGTGCCGCACCTCCCACGCCCAGGCCGGCTCCCGGCATAAAAAAGGAGAGACCGCCGATGTGCAGGGTGCGGGATGGGAAAATGAGGAAGAAGTTGAACACAACGTCCAGGATACACATCACGACGCCCAGCAGGCTGGGGATGCGCATGTTCCCGCTGCACCGCAGCATGCTTCCCGCTAAAAAGTTCATTTGCAGGGCGGGCAGGAAAAGGGAGAACAGCAGAAAATAGAGTGAAGCGTCCTGCCGGATGGCGGCATCGCCTCCCAGCCAGCGTGGCAGGGTGTGGCTGATACCCATGCCTGTAATTGCCAATAACAGGCTGAAAATAAAGGTGGCCGTAATTGACTGACGTACGATCTTCCGCGCTCCTTGCATATCGCCGGCGCCGATGTGATGGGCTACCTGTACGGAGAAACCTGTGGCAGCGGCGACGCACAGCCCCCAGAAAAGCCATGTGGTGGTGGATACCAGACCGATGGCTGCCGAGGGAGCGGCACCTAAGCTGCCCACCATGGCGGCATCGATGTATTGCATGATGATGGAGGAGAGCTGTGCGACAATGGCGGGGACACTAAGCTGCACCGTCAGTCGCAGTTGTTGTCCCCGTGTCATCGGCTTCCCTTCACGGATGAGGGAGAGCAGACCGTTTGTATTGTCCGCCTGTTTCTTCATTCGTTTTTTTCTTCGGCAAATTTAAGAATTTTTCCGTATTCGGTGTTCGCCGAAGCTGTTTACCGGTATATGCGAAATTAGATTTCTTTATTCGGTGAAAAACGTTATTTTTGTCCTGTACTTAATTTGTGCGTATGGCAAAAATCAGATTTTCAGCTTTAGAGGAATTGGCCGGCCGTGTTCCGGTGGAAAGAAAACCCAGACCGCGTCTGGCGGAAATATATGGCGCCGATGTGTTTACGATGGAAAAGATGAGGCATTATCTTTCGGTGGAGGCTTTCAGGAAACTGGAAAAAATCATGTCGGAAGGCGATGTTATCGACCGGACGCTGGCGGACCAGGTGGCTGCCGCGATGAAAGCGTGGGCGGTGGAAAAGGGGGCGACCCATTACACGCACTGGTTTCATCCGCTGAACGGGGCTACGGCAGAGAAGCACGACAGCTTTATCGATATATTGAAAGACGGAGGAGTGATCGAGGCTTTCGACGGGAAGCTGCTGGTACAGCAGGAACCCGACGCTTCGAGTTTTCCCAACGGCGGTATCCGGAATACATTCGAGGCCCGCGGGTATACGGCCTGGGATCCCGGCTCGCCTGCCTTCATAAATAACAATACGTTGTGTATCCCCACTGTTTTCGTGGCTTATACGGGAGAAGCGCTGGATTATAAGACGCCGCTGTTGAAAGCTTTGTCGTTGGTGGACAAGGCGGCCGTGGATGTGTGTCAGTATTTTGACAAGGATGTGCGGAAGGTGATTGCGACGCTGGGGTGGGAGCAGGAGTATTTTCTGATAGACGAGGCGCTGTTCAATGCCCGTCCGGATTTGAAGCTGTGCGGACGGACGCTGATGGGGCATTCGGCTGCGAAGGACCAGCAGCTGGAGGACCATTATTTCGGGGCGATACCCGAACGGGTGAACGCTTTCATGGATGAGCTGGAATACGAAAGCCACCGTCTGGGCATTCCGGTAAAGACCCGGCATAACGAATGCGCTCCCAACCAGTTCGAGCTGGCTCCCGTTTTCGAGGAGGCGAATCTGGCGGTGGACCACAATCAGTTGCTGATGTCTACGATGAAGCGTGTGGCGCGGCACCATCATTTCCGGGTGCTTCTGCATGAGAAACCGTTCAAGGGAATCAACGGCTCCGGAAAGCATAACAATTGGTCGCTTCTGACCGATACGGGGGTGAATCTGCTGTCTCCGGGCAAGAATCCGAAATCGAACATGCAGTTCCTGGTGTTCCTGGTAGCTACGACCAAAGCCGTGCTGGAACACGAGGCCCTGTTGAAGGCCTGCATCGTTTCTCTGGGGAATGAGCACCGTTTGGGCGGGGATGAGGCGCCGCCCGTGATCATGTCCGTATTTCTGGGAAAGCAGTTGGATTCTATTCTGGATGAAATCGAAACGAAGGTCAGCAGCAAAAAAATGAGCCCGGATGAAAAGACGGAGTTGAAGCTGAATGTGGGCAAGATACCGGAAATCATGCGGGATAATACCGACCGCAACCGGACGTCGCCTTTCGCTTTTACCGGAAACCGTTTCGAGTTTAGGGCCGTCGGTTCATCGGCGAATTGCGGGGGCGCGATGATTGTGCTGAATACGGCGGTGGCGGAACAGCTGACGGCTTTTAAGCAGGAGACTGATGCGCTGATCGACAGGGGCGTGAAGAAAGACGAGGCTATATTCCAGACGCTGCGGAAATATATTATCGATTGTAAAAAAATCCGGTTTGAAGGGAACGGATACAGCAAGGAGTGGAAGGAAGAGGCCGGGCGCCGCGGTCTGTCGGTGGACAGCGATTGCGTCAGTGCGCTCAAAGCCTATCTGGCGCCCAAAGCGCTGAAACTTTTTGTCGGGAACGGGATTTTTACCGAGCGGGAACTGGAAGCGCGGTTTGAAATTAAAAACGAAATCTATCTGAAGAAGTTGCAGATAGAGTCCCGTGTGCTGGGGGATCTGGCGTTGAATCATATTATACCGACCGCCATCGCTTATCAGAATACGCTGATAGGAAATGTGAAGGGATTGAAAGAGATTTTGCCGGACATGTATGCCGAGGTGGGCAATGTGCAGCTGGAGAGTATCAAGGAGATTTCCCGGCATATCAATGAAATCCGTACTTTGGTGAGCGATATGACGGAGGCGCGCAAGACGGCCAATAATACCTATGCGAATGAGGTGGAGCGGGCGGAGGCCTATTCCGCTACAGTCCGGCCCTATATGGAGAAAATCCGCTACCATATCGATAAACTGGAGCTGATGGTCGACGATGAAATCTGGCCTTTGCCGAAGTACAGGGAGCTTCTTTTTTCCAAATGACAGGTTATAAAAATTCCCAGAAGCGATTCTGGGAATTTTTTATGGAAGGAATGTCTTTACCGGGGGCGTCTCCTTTCCATGGGAGGCTGGTCCGGACCGCCCTGTCTGCGTCTTCCGCCCCATTCTTCCCGGCGTTTCTTTTCATTTTCCTTGTACGTGTTGTATTGCTCTTCCGTAAGCACTTTTTTCAGCTGGGCATCCGTCGCTTCCCGTTCTTTTTTCATCATTTCCCGGAATTCTTCTCTGCTTTCTTTGTTTTTTTCGAAAGCTTCCTTTCTTTTCTTGAAAGAGTCGGAGAAATAAACCTTCAGCTCGTTTTGCTGTTTCTCCGTCAGCCGGAGTTCTTCGTTCAGCCGTTCGACCATGCGTTCCGATTCCTGCTCCGGCGTGGCGCGTTCAGGAGTATTCTTCTGTTGTTGTCGGGAACAGCCCTCTTCTGCCGCCAACATGAAAAGCAGGGCCGCTAAAAATAAAACTCTTTTCATAATGAATTTTTAATTTGTGTGTTTGTTGTTTTTCATGTTATAAGACAAACGACAGCCCCGAAAGTTTATTCTGTTCTCATCGCCAGAACCGGTAATATACGCCTAAGGGGAGGGATTTGCCGAAAGAATCGGTGAAAAACAGTTCGCCGAAGCATTCCCCCCGGCAGTCTCCGACCAACTGGCGTACGGCGGTGCGTGCCAGCATGGCGGACAATCCCATGGAATACAGGTTCAGCACCAGAAAGCTGTTTTGGGGTTCCAGCAGTTGTCTGCACAGGCCCAGCAATTCGTTGAGGTTTTCTTCCAGGATCCATTTTTCTCCGTCCGGCCCTCGTCCGTAAGCAGGGGGGTCGAGGATGATGCCGTTGTATTTTTTCCCTCTCTTTACCTCCCGCCGTACGAATTTCAGGGCATCGTCCACAATCCAGCGGATGCCTTCCAGACCGGATGCTTCCATGTTTTCCCGCGCCCAGGTGATAACGGGTTTGACGGAATCCACGTGCGTCACGTCCGCGCCGGCGCTCCGGGCTGCCAGCGAGGCACCGCCCGTGTAGGCGAAAAGATTCAGTACGCGGGCGGAGTCGCCGATTTTTTTCACCTGGTCATAAATGAAATTCCAGTTCTCGGCCTGTTCCGGAAACAGGCCGACATGCTTGAAGGAAGTGAGGCCTAAGCGCATCCGGAGATTCATGTTTTTGTAGCGGTAGCTGACAAACCACTGTTGGGGCATCTGGGGTTTGGCGTTCCATTCGCCCCGCTCTTCGTTGTGTTTGTCTTTGCGGAAATAGGCGTTCGTCCTTTGGATCCATTCTGCGTCGGACAGGGATTTGTTCCAGATGGCCTGGGGTTCCGGACGGGCGGTGACGTAGCGTCCGAAACGTTCCAGTTTTTCGAAGTTCCCGCTGTCGAGCAGTTCGTAATCGCTCCAGTCCTGCGGAGTTAAAGGTGTGATGTTCATGTCGTTCTATTGATTCATTTCCAGCAGCTGTTCGATGTGGGTGCGGTCGTTCCACAACCGGGGCACTTTGTGCTGTCCGCCCAGTTTCCCTTTTTCTTTCAGCCAGTCGTTGAATAGGCCGGGGCGGGCGATGTGCAGTTTCAGCCGCTCCAGCGACAGGAGCCGCTTGGCTTCATAGTCGGAGTTCAGTTTCTGGAGTTCGCGGTCCAGTGTGTCTGCGAATTGTTCCGGATCGGCCGGCGGCGTTTCGAATTCGATCAGCCATTCGTGGGCGCCTTTTTTCCCTTCGTTCATGAAAACGGGCGCTGCCGTGAATTCATACACCTGAGTGCCGGTTTTTTTACAGGTCTTGTACAGGGCCTGTGTGGCGTTGTCGATAATCAGCTCTTCGCCGAAAGCATTGATATATAATTTCGTGCGGCCCGTGATTTTGAATTTGTAGGGCGAGGTGGAGGTGAACATGACGGTGTCGCCTATCATATACCGCCACAATCCGCCGTTGGTGCTGATGATCAGGGCGTAGTTGACGCCTGTTTTCACTTCTTCCAGCAGCAGGGTGCGGGGTTTCGGCTTTTCCAGCTCGCTGACCGGCATGAATTCATAGTATATGCCGTAATCCAGCATGAGAAGCATGGATGAGTCGTCCGGATCGTCCTGTATGCCGAAAAAGCCCTCGGAGGCGTTATAAGTTTCGAGGTATTTCATTTTGGGGTCCGGAAGCAGCCGCCGGTACTGTTCGCGGTAAGGCATGAAGCTGATGCCGCCGTGGATGAACAGTTCCAGGTTGGGCCATACTTCGTGCAGGTTGCTTTTTCCGGTCTTTTCCAGAATCTTGTTGATGAGTGTGAGGAACCAGGAGGGGACGCCGGCCAGACAGCGGACGTCTTCCCTGACGGTAGTCTCGCATATTTTTTCGATTTTTTCCTCCCAGTTGTTCATCAGCATGATGGAGGCGTCCGGGGTTTTCATGAAGTTTGCCCAGAAAGGGGTGTTGGAAATGAGAATCGCGGAAAGGTCTCCGTACTGGCAGTTGGCGTTGGCGGCGGATATTTCGCTGCTGCCCCCCAGAGCGAGCGTTTTGCCGCCGAATATCTGGGCATCGGGATGCTGGCGGTTGAAGAGGGCGATGACGTCCTTGCCGCCCCGGAAATGACAATTCTCCAGAGATGACGGGGAAACCGGAATGAATTTGCTTTTGGCGTCGGTGGTGCCTGAAGATTTGGCGAACCACCTGATTTCTTCCGGCCAGAACAGATTCTGTTTGCCGTTCATGGCGGCGGCGATCATTTCCCGCATGTCTTCGTAGTGGACAATGGGAAGACGCTCCCGGAATTGTTCCGGCGTGAGAATGGAGTGAAAATGGTATTTCTGTCCGTATTCCGTTTTGGCTGCGGTTGTCAGCAGTTCTTTCAGCACGTTCCGTTGCACTTCGACGGGGTTGGCTTTGAAGTGGTCGATTTGCGCCAGCCGTTTGGAAGTAAAGAGAGAAATCAGTGAGTTTATGAATGCCATTTTCTGAGTTCTGGTTAAAAATTAATGAGGCTCCGGGGCGTTTTCATTCGCCGAAACGGAGTTCCAGTTGCGAATCCGCTAAGTTAAAGCTTTTTCTGTGGAAATCGGTTATTCCGAATTCTTTAATTTTATCGCGGTGCTCCCGGGTCGGGTAGCCTTTGTTCTGTTTCCAGTTGTAAACGGGAAACCGGCGGTCCAGGTTTTCCATGTATTCGTCCCGGTGGGTTTTGGCCAGGATGGAAGCGGCGGCGATGGACATGTATTTCCCGTCGCCTTTGACGATGCAGGTGTGGGGGATGTCTGCATATTTTTTGAAGCGGTTGCCGTCGACGATGATATGCCGGGGACGGATGGACAGCTGGTCCAAAGCCAGGTGCATGGCGGCGATGGAAGCGTTCAGGATGTTGATTTCGTCGATTTTGCGGTTGTCTACGGAGGCTACGGCCCAGGCGGCCGCTTCCGTCTCGATGATATGGCGCAGCTTGTCCCTCTGCCGGGCGGACAACTGTTTGGAGTCGTTCAGCAGGTCGTTTTTAAAATCGTCCGGAAGAATGACTGCCGCTGCGAAAACGGGGCCTGCCAGACAACCCCGTCCGGCTTCGTCGCATCCGGCCTCGATGCATGTCGGATTGAATTTTAAGTCGAGCATACCTTGTGAATTAAAATACTATTTTTGCAAAAGTAATATTTTCAGTTTTTAATATTCTATTTCCATCGGGTTATGTTGAGTAAAGAGGAAGCCAAGGAGTT
Source organism: uncultured Odoribacter sp. (assembly GCA_964647845.1). GTDB lineage: Bacteria > Bacteroidota > Bacteroidia > Bacteroidales > Marinifilaceae > Culturomica. Next base: position 7,665 of record CAZYJV010000025.1, on the reverse strand, counting down.
GAGGATGAATTTCTGGAAAGGGTTCAAAAGGTATTGCGGCAGAAAAAAGATCGGCAGGCACTGGGTCCTGACCGGCGTGAAGATCAAATCCGTGCAGTTGAAATTTTTTGCCGATACCCGGAAGGCGCTGGTTTTGTTTCAAATAGATCACAAGAACAGTCTCCGCCGTTATGAGATATACGAATGCTTTCTGAGCTACCGCAAGTTGATGACGGAGGATTGCGGGGAGGATCTGAAATGGGAGGAGGACTATGACGGCGTTGACGACAGACTGGTGAGCGCCGTTTATTTCGAGCTGCCGGGCGTGAGTATCAACCGGATGGAGGACTGGGAAAAGATATACGCTTTTTTCGTGGAAAAAATGATTGTGCTGGAGGAGGCGTATTGGGAATACCGGGATTTGATCAATGAGCGGATAAAAATGTCCAGGAACGGAGAAGGATGAAAATAAAAGGCGGTTCGCAAGAACCGCCTTTTGTGTGTAAGGTGAGAAAAAAGGTTATAATTGATGGACCGTTTCGATATGCCCCATGCCCGTGCGTACCGCTTCGATGTTCATCGGTATCATGTTGTGGTGGCGTGGCGGCAGGGATTTCTGCAACCCCTTTTCGATGTTTTCCAGTTTCACCACGGGTTTCACTTTCAGGAAACCGCCGAGGATGATCATATTGAATATTTTCGGATTTCCGCTTTCGGCCGCCAGACGCGCTCCTTCCACCCGGTAGATGTTGATGTCTTTGCGGGTGGGGTGGTGGGTGATGCCGTTCGGGTCATAGAGGAGGGTTCCTCCCGGTTTGACCTGCGACTCGAATTTGTCCATGGATTGCTGGTTCAGGATGATGGCCGTATCGAAACGGGTCAATACGGGAGAGCTGATGCGCTCGTCGCTGATGATAACGGTCACATTGGCTGTACCTCCGCGCATTTCCGGACCGTAAGACGGCATCCAGGATACTTCCTGATCCTGCATAATTCCGGAGTAGGCGAGAATTTTTCCCATGGAAAGGACGCCCTGGCCTCCGAATCCTGCTATAATAATTTCTTCAGTCATAGTTTTACGAGTTTAAATGTCTTTCATGTCTCCTAACGGATATTTTTTGAACATGTTTTCCCGCATCCAGTTGTTGGCTTCCACGGGAGTCAGTTTCCAGCCCGAATTACAGGTGCCCACTACTTCGATGAAGGAAGTCCCCTTGCTCAGGCGGGTATTCTGGAATGCCTTCTTTATGGCATTTTTGGTTTTTCTTACGGCTGCCGGCGTGTCTGCGCTCTGCCGGGTCACATAACAGGTCCCGTCGAGCTGGGCGATCAGTTCCGTGATTTTCAGCGGAAAACCGTTTAATTTGGCGTCCCGGCCGTACGGCGTCGTGGCTGTCACCTGTCCCAGCAGGGTGGTGGGGGCCATCTGTCCTCCCGTCATGCCGTAGATGGCGTTATTGATGAAAATAATGACGATGTTTTCCCCGCGGTTGCAGGCGTGCATGATTTCTCCGCAGCCGATGGACGCCAGGTCGCCGTCCCCCTGGTAGGTGAAGACGTATTTTTCCGGATGGAGCCGGCTGATGGCCGTGGCTACGGCAGGAGCACGTCCGTGTGCGGCTTCGGCCCAGTCCACGTCGATGTAGTTGTAGGCAAAAACGCTGCAGCCTACCGGCGAGACGCCGACGGTCTTGTCCTGGATGTCCAGTTCCTCGATAACTTCCGCCACCAGCTTGTGGACTACGCCGTGGGTACATCCGGGGCAGTAGTGCATGATGTTGTCGGTAAGCAGAGACGATTTCCCGTAAACGAGATTCTCTGGTTTTACTATATCGTTAATATCAATCATGGTGTTTAATTTTTAAAATTGGTTTTCAGTGCCTCGACGATTTCTTCCGGGGTCGGAACCACACCGCCCATGCGTCCGTAATGTTCCACCCGGGTTTTCCCGTTTACGGCCAGGCGAACGTCTTCCACCATCTGTCCGGCGCTCATCTCCACGGTGAGCATGCCTTTCGTCTGTCCGGCCATTTCTGCGATGGCTTTTGAAGGGAAAGGATAGAGGGTGATCGGACGCAACAGCCCCACTTTTATGCCTTCATGGCGGGCCAGCTCGATGGATTTCTGGCAGATGCGGGCGCATGAACCGTAGGCGATGAAGATGTAATCCGCGTCGTCGCAGGCGATTTTCTCGAACCGCACTTCGTTTTGTTCGATTTCCCGGTATTTGCGCTGCAATTTTTCATTGAAGACTTCCTGCCGGTGGGCATCCAGTTCCAGCGAGGTAGCAATATGCCGGTTCCGGTTTTTCTTTTTGCCTGTGAGGGCCCAGCTGCCGCTTATCTTTTCGATTTCTTCTTCCGTCCAGCGGGGCTTGTAGGGGGACAGCTCCACTTTCTCCATCATCTGTCCGATAACACCGTCGGACAGTATCATGGCCGGGTTACGGTATTTGAAGGCCAGGTCGAAGCCCAGGGATACGAAGTCGTTCATCTCCTGTACGGAAGCGGGGGCCAGGACAATCAGATGATAGTCTCCGTGTCCGCCGCCTTTGGTGGCCTGGAAATAGTCGCTTTGCGCCGGCTGGATGGTTCCTAAGCCGGGACCTCCTCTTACGACGTCCACCACGAGACAGGGAAGTTCGGCACCGGCGATGTAGGTGAGCCCTTCCTGCATCAGGCTGACGCCGGGACTGGAGGAAGAGGTCATTACTTTTTTACCGCAGGCAGCTCCGCCGTACACCATGTTTATGGAAGCGATCTCACTCTCTGCCTGTAATACGACCATACCGGTCTCCTCCCACGGCTTTCTCAGCATGAGAGTCTCCATAACTTCCGATTGCGGGGTAATGGGGTAGCCGAAATACCCGTCGCATCCGCAGCGGATGGCGGCTTCGGCAATGACTTCATTACCCTTCATTAATTTTATCTCAGACATTTTCGGTAGTTTTATTTTATTGTACATTGATTTTGTAAACACTGATGACGGAATCCGGGCATACCATCGCACAGCTCGCGCACCCGATACAGGCTTCCGCTTCTTTCATGTAAGCATAATGGTAGCCTTTCCCGTTCACCTCGGGATGGAGTTCGATCACCTTGGTCGGGCATGCGGCCACGCATAAACCGCAACCTTTGCATTTTTCGTTGTCTACGACAATTGCTCCTCTGAATTTAGCCATATCTAAAAATTATAGATTATTTAGTATTTGTTATTTTTGATTTTGTATTATAATCGTTTCCGGCTATAAAATTACGTTTTTGTATCAACGGTGCAAAAAAAAGCGCTGTTATTTTCGTGCCGTTTCCCATATTTACACAGCCTGCCGGCAAATGTGCAGGTTTAAGTCCCGATTTATCGTGTTCCCGTTCGTTTATTCCGGAGATTTGCTTTAATTTTGTCGGAAATAAAGTAAACGGGAGTGAATCTGGAATTATTCATCGCACGCAGGCTGCTGAAAGGGAGCGAGACGCATTCGGTATCGGTGCCGATTGTCCGTATCGCACTGGCGGGCATTGCTTTGGGGGTCTGCGTGATGCTGCTTTCCATATTCATCATTACGGGCTTTAAAAAAGAGATTACGGACAAGGTTACCGGCTTTTCAGCCCATCTGAACATTACGTCTTACGCGAATGCGGGTGCCTATGCGGGGGAGAAAATCTGCGTTACGGATTCTTTGACGGAGGCTTTGAAGGGGATGAAAGGGGTTGCTTCCTGGTATAATTTTGTGACGAAGCCCGCCATTCTGAAGAGTAAAAAAGAGATTCACGGAGTCGTTCTGTACGGCGTGGATTCTTCTTACCGGACGGACTTTTTCCGGAAAAATCTGAAAGCGGGGAGGCTGCCGGAGTTTTCGGGAGCCGGGGCTTCCGGGGATATCTTGCTTTCGGCCGGTGTCGCGCGGATGTTGGATGTGCGGGCCGGGGACAAGATACAGGCTCATTTCGTACAGGAACCGCCGCGGGTGCGGGTTTTTACGGTTGCCGGGATATACGATACGGGATTCAAGGAGTATGACGATACGTTTGTCTTGTGTGACATCCGGCATCTGCAGCGCCTGAATGACTGGCGAGAGAATGAAGTGACCGGAGTCGCCGTCGATGCCGGGAATATCGCCCGTTTGCCGGAAGTGTATGACGAGATGGACAGGGAGTTGCCTTTGGCATGCGGGAATGATTTTTACAGGATAGAGACGCTGTACGACAAGGCGCCCGCTATTTTCGACTGGCTGGGGCTGCTGAACATGAACGTGTGGGTGATTCTCATCCTGTTGGTCATGGTCGCGGGCTTCAATATGGTGTCGGGGTTGTTGATACTGATTCTGGACAAGACGTCGCTGATCGGGATGCTGAAAGCGTTGGGATATAAAAATGTGAATTTGCGGAAATTGTTTTTGTACCTGTCGGCGGGACTGATCGGGAAAGGAATAGTATGGGGAAATGCACTGGCGTTTCTTCTGGGCGCCTTGCAGCATTATTTCCGCTGGGTGCATCTGGATCCCGTGACGTATTACATGGATACGGTGCCGGTGAACTTTAACTGGTGGTATGTGTTGTGGCTGAATCTCGGCGTGCTGACCGTGTCCGTCGCCATGCTGATCGTGCCGACCATGCTGATTTCGCATATCCGTCCCATCAGGGCGATACGGTTTGAATAGAAACTGGCGGAAAAAACAGGAGTGAATATGAGTTGGAAAGAGGATATGGTAAAAAAGATGTATGCCCACAAGCATGGAATTATGGGCACATTGATTTTTCATCTTCTGCTGGCCGTCTTCTTTTTAAGCATGGGGATTGCGGGGCTCCGGATTCCGGAGGGTACGGAGATCGAATTGGCCGTGCCGCCGGATCAGAAGAAGACGGAGGAGGAAAAATTGCGGAAAGAGGAAATCCGGAAGAAAACGTCCCGCGAGGAGGTGCAGAAGATGCTGCAATCCATTGCCGTGAATGAAAATGCGGACAGGCGTTCGGGAAGAACGGCCGATGCACAGAAATATATCGATGAGGTGATGAAGGAGCTGGAACGGGAGAACGCTTCTTCCGGCCGCTATAAACCACAGAAAGACAAGCATTACCAGGCGGACAGCCTGCGGAACGTCCGGGACCGGAAGGAAACGATGCTGGATTCTCTGAAGTCTACATTTTATTCGGGCAAAAGCAGTGTTTCCTATAATGTGGAGGGGAGATTCGCCCGTTTGCTGCCGATACCCGTTTTCCAGTGCGAATTCGGGGGGCGGGTGGTCGTGACGGTTGTCATCAGCCGGAAAGGGGCTGTCCAGCGGGCGGCGGTACTGGAGGCCGACTCCGATTCGGACGAATGTCTGCATGAGGCGGCCGTGAACGCTGCGCTGCGCTCCAGGTTCAATGAAAAACCGGAGGCGCCGGCTTTGCAGACCGGAACGATTACCTATAATTTTGTGAAACAATAGAGAAAAGGCAAAAGTTTTGATTTTTGGCTTTCATTTTTGAATTATTGCATTAACTTTGCTTTATTTAAGGAGAATTTATGGGACTGTTTTCGAAAAAAAGAAAGATTCGCAGCACGTATGAAGCTGAAACTTTACGGAAGGCGTTTGACGAAGATTACGAGACATTCAATCGTGTAGGGAATAGCGAAGATCTGAAACGCTACAATGAGTTGGACGCCTATGTGAACAGCCCTGTTTTTAAGGACCGGCGTAAAAAAATCGAACAGCTTTCCTATAAGGGCAGCGAATATTATGCGGCTGAAAAGAAGTATAAAAAGCTGTTGAAATTCTCGAAGCTCAAATCGTATTATATCATCCGCGACTCCCAGGAGCTGAAAGGGTATCTGAAAGTCAAGGAGTCACCCTCGTATGCCGAATTCGCCAAATTGCATGTCATTGTGAATGCGGCGGGGTTTGATAAAAAGCTGCGGCCGGAGGAGTATCTGGCTTACCGGAACCTGTTGAAGGATCCGAAGATCAAGGCGCTGTTGCGTTTTGAGAAGAACCGGAAGTTCCGGGATTACACCGAAATGAGTCAGAGCCAGGTGCCGCAGGAGTTCGAACAGTTGTCCGCCTATATCAAATCGGACGATTTTAAGAAAAACAGGGAGTATCTTCTGAATAAAAAAAGGTATCTCACGACGGATGACTATAAGCTGTTGTGCGAGTTCGGGAATTTGAAGAAGCGGCCGGATATGGTGAAATATTTTTCTTTGTGCGCCGACCCGAATTTCCGGAATATGTGCAAGTGGGAGCTGGTGGTGCTCGATGATTTCAACCAGGGGAAGCTGGATGTGCACCGCTGGATTACCCGGTATTACCCCGGCGAACGCTTTCTGGACGACACGTATGCCGTAGGGCAGGATGTGCAGCTGTTTACGGCTGACAACGTTACGTTTACCAACAGTTCGGCGGTATTGAAGTTCAAGAAAGAATCGATTATCGGAAAATATTGGGACAATACGTTAGGTATCAGGGAAAAAAGCTTCGAATACACCTCCGGTCTGTTGAGTTCCGCCATCGATTTTCGTCAGTGCTACGGAAAATTCGAGGCGAAAATAAAATTGTCCCGCTCGGCTGTCAGACAGTGTTTCTGGATGCGCGGCGACATGGATACGCCTCATATACAGATTATGGAGAACGGGCCGGAAGGCGTGAAGATGGGAACGATATGCGGCGTCGGCTGCAAACGCAGCAGTACGATCCAGCCGCTGAAAGATATGAAGCTGGCGAATGACTACTATATCTTTACTTTGGAATGGACGCAGGAGAAATTGGTGTGGAAGGTCAATGATATGGTCGTGAAGGAAGTCCGGGAGGATATACCGGATATTCCGATGTATGTCGTTTTGAGTCTCGGGGCGAACGAAGCGCCGTCGGACGGGGATGTTCCGGCAGAGATGGAAATAGACTGGGTGCGTTTTTACAAGATGAAAAACTGATACCATATGCCGGATAAAGAAGGAGACAGGGGGATATGCCTTTCTTTTCTTTATGCCTTGATCGATTTGCTGTATCCCCGGCTTTGTGTGGTGTGCCGGAAGGGGCTCACCCGGGGCGAGAGTTTTGTGTGTACGTCGTGTCTGTATGATTTTCCTTTTTCGGATGTGTCCGTTTCTTCCGACCGGGAGTTGCTTGCCGGTTTCGGGAAAGAGTGCAATCCCGGTAAAATCTATTCTCTTTTCTACTATAATAAATTCAGCGATTACAAAAATCTGATCCATGCCGTGAAATATCGTTCCAAAAAGGAATTGGGGGTATTTCTGGGAAGGATGTTGGGGGAGAGGCTGCATGGGGTGCGGGTGGACGGTATCGTTCCGGTTCCTTTGCATCCGAAGCGGGAAAAGGAAAGGGGATTCAACCAGTCGTATCAGATCGCTTTGGGGGTAGCGGAGGTTTTGCAGACGGAAATATGGGACGACGTGATCGTCCGGACAAGGAATAATGTCACGCAGACGGGACTGGAGCCGGAGGAAAGGAAAAAGAATGTGGAGGATATTTTTGCCTTGACGGATGCGGCAAAGGTTACCGGGAAGCATGTGCTGGTAATCGACGATGTTGTTACGACGGGAGCCACCGTGCATGCCTGCATGAAGACCCTGGCGGAAGCCGGAGAAGTCCGTTTCTCCCTCGCCTGTCTCGCCCGCACCCAATCGTAGTTTTATTTCGAGCCGTAGAGCAACATATCTTTGAGCCTGATAGCAACACGCCCTGTCATT
>CAZYJV010000024.1:10152-19391 GCA_964647845.1 uncultured Odoribacter sp. | reverse complement strand
CTGTTGTGGCCTCCGGCATACAAGATGCAGCCGAATCCGAGCGCCTGCGCCACCTCGGCATCATGCAGGGTATCCCCCACCATCAGCGTCTCTTCCGGACGCAGACCGTAGTCCTCTACCATTCTCTTTCCCCTCTCGATTTTGCCCGCCGCGTAAATATTATCGGAGCCGCAGACGTGTTCGAAACACTCCCCGATATGGAAATCGAGCACCATTTGTTTCAAGAGGTTCTCTTTCAGAGCCGACAATATGTACTGTTTCCGTCCGCTTCGCTTTATCCGCCGCAAGACTTCCGGCACGGCCCTGTTCAAGGTCAGGTCTCCCGCAAACCGGTCGTATGTTTCCACAAAATCGACGGAGATTTCATGCAGGCTTTCCTTTTCCATATCGAATCCGACTTTTTTATAGAAATCGACGACAGGAAAACCGAATACGTCCTTGTATCCGTCCAGGGAAAGAAGGGGCAGCCCCCTTCTCCCCAGCATATCGTTCAAGGTATCCACTCCGGCCTGCACATCGTCGAGCAGCGTACCGTTCCAGTCCCAGACTATATTTTTGTATTTCATGTAAAATCCGATTTATGTGCCGGTAAAAGTAGTATATTTTCGGAAAAAAAATGAGATTCGTCTCCGAACCTCATTTCCCGTTCTTATCCCGAACCGGTGTATCTTACATGTTTGCAGCTATTTCAACGGCACAGGCCTGCATTTCCTCTTTGGAAAATTCTTTTTTGGGATTGGAAAAATTCAGGTCGTTTCCTCCGTTCAGCGGCACCAGGTGTACATGGGCATGCGGCACATCCAGACCGATTACGGCGACTCCCACCCTTTCGCAGGGAACGGTTTTCCGGATGGCGTCCGCCACTTTTTTCGCAAAAACCATCAGTCCGGCCAGCTCCTCGTCGGTCAGATCGAAGAGATAGTCTTCCTCCCGTTTCGGAACGACCAGGGTGTGTCCCTTCTGCAGGGGGGCGATATCGAGGAAGGCGTAGTATTTATCCGTCTCCGCCACTTTGTAGGAGGGTATCTCCCCCCGGATTATCTTTGAAAAAACAGAAGCCATGATCCGTCGAATTATAAACTGATATCCATAATCTCAAATTCCATTTCTCCCGCAGGCACCTGAACCTTCACGATATCGCCCAGTTTTCTTCCCACCAACGCCTGGGCTATCGGTGTATGAATGGACAGTTTGCCGGCTTTGAAGTCGGCTTCGGTCTCCGATACCAGCGTATAGGTCATCGTCGCCCCGTTTTTCGTGTTGCGGATGGTCACCTTGTTCAGCATCTGCACTTTCGACGTATCCAGCTGCGATTCGTCTATCACCCGGCAGCTGGCGATGGTGTCCTGCAACTGGGCAATTTTCGCCTCGAGCAATCCCTGTGCATCTTTCGCAGCATCGTACTCCGCGTTCTCGGAAATATCCCCTTTCTCTATCGCTTCACCGATCGCTTTAGAAATTTTCGGTCTTTCCACGCTCTGTAATCTCTCCAGTTCATCCTGTAATTTTTTCAGACCTTCCTTGGTCACATAGGATACTTTTCCACTCATAACATATAATTTAAGCTCAGTTAATACACAAAAAAATAAACGACACTTATCCTCCAATAAGTGCCTTTTATTTAAATAAAGAATTCCATTTTAATTTCGGAATCCTCACCTCCGGGGACAAAGGTAGAACCTTTTCCTGAAATAAAAAACTTTTCCGGGGAAATTATTCAAACGCTGCGGCCGAAATGATGTTCAGGGCAGGTACTCTTTCTGTATGTTCGTCATGGCTGCAAAAAGATTGCTCCTCACGTGCGGGGAGAGCGCTTCCATTTCCTTGATTATCCGTGCGACGGCCTCCCGGTTGGTCGCCCGCTCGTACGGGCACAGCTTTTTCTGCTGCCGGAATCCCCGGTAAGCGGCATAGCGGGAGGTGTCCTCATTGCCCAGGTAGATGAACGGACGGATCAGCGTAAACGTTCCTCCGAACATTTCCAGGCGGGGAGGCATACTGGCCACCGTACCGTTGAACATCATGCTCATCAGCAGGCTTTCGACGGCATCGTCGCGGTGATGCCCCAGGGCGAGCTTGTTGCATCCCTGCTCTTTGGCTATCTCGAACAAGGTCTTCCGCCGGTTCCAGGAACAGACGAAACAGGCCGGCTTCCCGGAACCGTCCCTCACGCCCGCATCGATCGTGCGATGCACGAATTCCACCCCCAACTGCCCGCAAAACCGCCGGATATAGTCCTCATCCACTTCATACGCCACATTCCGGACGGCGATATGGGCCGCCACCACTTTGTAGTCGTGCTTTTTATCGCGGGCACGCAACGCGAGGAGCTCCAACAAGGCCAGCGAATCCTTTCCCCCCGACACGCCTACGAGAATCCTGTCGCCGTTCTCTATCAGCCCGTAATCGTAAATCGCTTTGCCCGCTTTCCGGAAAAATTCCCGCATGAACAGTTTCTGTTCTTTGTCAGCCATACGCTCTCTTGTCTTTGTGTACCGCAAAGGTAATAAAAAGAGGTTTTCTTGAAAATTTCATTATCTTTGAGGCATGTATGCAATATTTCTAACTAAATAAAATCCTATTTCATGAAAAAATTCTTCCTCTTTCTGTTGTGCGGATTAGGTGTGCTGCAGACGATGGCCCAGGAAAAGCCTTACTGGCAGGATGTACAGGTCGTTTCGGTGAACAAGGAATATCCGCGCTCTTCTTTTATGACCTATGACGATCCGGAGCAGGCGCTGAGTTTCAGGTATGAAAACAGCCCGTTTTACACATTGCTGAACGGAACCTGGAAGTTCTATTTTGTCGACGAGTACAAGAATCTGCCTGCCGACATCACCGATCCTTCCCGGTCTACTGCCGACTGGAAAGATATTCAGGTGCCGGGGAACTGGGAGCCTCAGGGATACGGCGTGGCCATTTATACAAACCACGGCTATGAGTTCAAACCCCGCAACCCGCAACCGCCCGCCCTTCCGGAGGCTACTCCCGCAGGCGTGTACCGCCGGGACTTCGAGATTCCGGAAGCATGGATGGACCGGGACATTTACCTGAATATCGACGGCGCCAAGTCGGGCGTATATGTCTATATCAACGGCAAGGAAGCGGGCTACAACGAGGATTCCAAGAACACCGCGGAGTTCCGCATCAATCCTTACGTCAAACCGGGGAAAAACGTGCTGACTTTAAAGATTTTCAGATGGAGCACCGGTTCTTATCTGGAATGCCAGGATTTCTGGCGTATCAGCGGCATCGAACGCGATGTGTATCTGTGGTCGCAGCCCCAAACGGCCCTGAAAGACTACCGCGTCATTTCCACCCTCGACGATACTTACAGGAACGGTATTTTCCAATTGGGCATGGACGTTAAGAATACGTCCGAAAAAGCGGAAAAGGTAACGGTCGGCTACACCCTGCTCGACAGCCGGAACAAAACGGTGGCCACGGCCCGGAAAGAGGTGACGCTGGCTCCCGGAAGCGTGGAGACCGTCGATTTCGGCCATACCGTCCAGCATGCGGAAACGTGGACGTCCGAAGCACCCAATCTCTACCGGCTGCTGATGACGATAGAAAAAGACGGACAAAAAACGGAAATCGTTCCGGCACGCGTAGGTTTCCGCAGAATCGAAATCAAACAGATCGCCGAAAAGGATATTCACGGCCGCCCTTATACGGTCCTGCTGATCAACGGCCAGCCGCTGAAACTGAAAGGGGTGAATATCCACGAGCACAATCCCCTGACCGGACACTATGTGCCGGAGGAGCTGATGCGCAAGGATTTCGAACTGATGAAGCGCCACAATATCAATTCGGTGCGTCTGTGCCACTATCCGCAAAGCCGCCGTTTTTACGAACTGTGCGACCAGTACGGTATCTACGTATACGACGAAGCCAATATCGAATCGCACGGCATGTACTACAACCTGCGCAAGGGAGGTACGCTGGGCAACAATCCGGAATGGCTGAAACCCCACATGGAGCGCACCATCAACATGTACGAAAGAAATAAGAACCATCCGTCCGTGACCGTGTGGTCGCTCGGCAATGAGGCGGGGAACGGATACAACTTCTATCAGACTTATCTGTGGCTTAAAAACCGGGAAAACGGCAGGATGGACCGTCCGGTATGCTACGAGCGGGCGCAATGGGAATGGAATTCCGACATGTACGTGCCCCAGTATCCGGATGCCAGCTGGCTGGAGGAAGTGGGACGCAACGGCAGCGACCGCCCGGTGATACCCTCCGAGTACGCGCATGCCATGGGCAACTCCACGGGCAATCTCTGGGGGCAATGGCAGGCCATCTACAAATACCCGAATCTCCAGGGCGGTTATATCTGGGACTGGGTAGACCAGGGGCTGTGGGTCGATAAGGACGGCGGTTACTGGGCCTACGGCGGCGATTTCGGCGTGAACGCCCCCAGTGACGGGAATTTCCTCTGCAACGGTCTTGTCAATCCCGACCGCAACCCGCATCCGGGCATGGCGGAAGTGAAATACGCCCACCAGAATGTAGGGTTCGAGGCCGAAAATCTGGCGGAGGGCAAAATCAAAATCACCAACCGTTTTTATTTCACGAATCTGTCGAAGTATCTGGTGAAATACACCATCAAAGCCAACAATAAAAAAGTCGGTGAAAAAGTGCTGAACTTAAATCTGGCTCCGCAGGCTTCCGAGATCGTGACGATTCCGTTGGCCTCCCTGCAGCCCAAGGCGGGAACGGAATATTTCGCGGATTTCGAAGTGTATACCAAGACCGCCGAGCCGCTGATTCCGGCGAATTACCTCATCGCAGGCGACCAGTTCAAACTGCCGGTCGATGTTCCGGTGAAAAAATATACCGCCCAGGGTGGCCCGCAGCTGAGCATCAGCGATCGGAACGACCTGCTGACGGCCTCGTCTTCAAAGGTGTCTTTCGTCTTCGACAGGAAAACGGGCATCGTCACTTCCTACAAGGTGGACGGTACGGAATATTTTCCGGACGGTTTCGGCATCCGGCCGAATTTCTGGCGCGCCCCCAACGACAATGACTACGGCAACGGAGCGCCTTCCCGTCTGCAGGTATGGAAAGAGTCCGGCAAAGATTTCAATGTCGTGGAGGCGAATATCGCAAAAGACGGACAGGCGGCTGTCATCCATGCCAATTACCTGCTGAAGGCCGGCAATCTTTATATGGTGACTTACAAGATTCTCCCGACGGGTGTGGTGAATGTGGACGCCCGCTTTACGTCCGTATCCATGGAAGCGGCTCCGGGGGAAATTTCCGAAGAAAGCAGACTGGCGACGTTCAGTCCCAAATCCCTGGCCGCCCGTGAAGCAGCCGTGAAGCTCGAAGTGCCACGCATCGGCGTACGCTTCCGCCTGCCTGCCGATATGCAGCAGGTGCAGTATTTCGGCCGGGGACCGGAAGAAAATTACATCGACCGCCAGGCAGGCACTCCGGTCGGATTATACACCGTCACCGCCGAGAAGCTTTATTATCCGTACGTACGCCCGCAAGAGAACGGACATCACACGGATACCCGCTGGGTGGCCCTGACTGGCAGGAACGGGAAAGGGCTGTTAATCCGGGCCGACCAGACTATCGGGTTCAACGCCTTACGCAATTCCATCGAGGATTTCGATTCGGAAGAAGCCGTCAAGCACGATTACCAATGGAATAACTTCACCGAAAAAGAGGTGGCGGAACACAATCCGGAAAAAGCGAAAAACCGCCTCAGAAGGATGCACCATGTCAACGACATCGCGCCCCGCAATTTCGTGGAGGTATGCGTGGACATGAAACAACAGGGGGTTGCCGGCTACGACAGCTGGGGATCCAGACCGGAGAAGATCCATACCATACCGGCGAATCAGGATTACGCATGGGGCTTTACGCTCGTACCGCTGAAAAGCGGCAATGAAGCCGCAGGCAAAGCCGCTCTGACTTACAAATAAGTATATCCGGATCTTCCGGATAAAATAGACAATCCCCCGGAACTGTCAGAAAGATGTCGGCATTCCAGGGGATTGTTTTTTTCGTGCCGCCCGGCCTTCAATAGCTCGAAGCCCCGCAGCACATCCAGCGAAACCGGACGTTTTCATAATACCGTGCAAACAAAAGAGGCAGTCACTTTCGCAACTGCCTCTTTCTCAGAGCGGAAAACGGGACTCAAACCCGCGACCCCCAGCTTGGAAGGCTAGTGCTCTATCGACTGAGCTATTTCCGCATAAAATGGGTGGGGAGAGCAGGATTCGAACCTACGAAGACATAAGTCAGCAGAGTTACAGTCTGCCCCAGTTGGCCGCTTTGGTATCTCCCCGGCATCCAATGAACGTTCGCTTTCAGCGGGTACAAAGATAGAGCGGTTTTGTAAAAAAACAAAGTTTTCGAAAATAAAATATCAAAACCGTATACATGACAGCCGCCGACCGGCCATCATTTTACAGCAGTCCCAGTTCCCGGAACATTCGCCCGTAAACGGCGGCTTTTTCGTGCAGGGGTTTCGGATAGGCCCGCGAAGAAGAGGGCATCCGGTATAGTCTCATCCGGCGTCCGGCATGGTCGAATTCGCTATAACCGCCCACTTTCGGCTCCGCCGCCGGCAGAAGTCCCAGCAAGGTGTCGGTAGCCTTCTGCCCTGTCGTGACAATCGCCCGGCAATCCGGAAGCAGTTGCAAGGTTTTCCGTATATCGATCGGGGTCACCACCTCCAGAAATTTGTCCGAAGCATTCCCTTTCTGCCGGATTACCTCGCCGGCTGCATCCGAGAGAGCGATCCCCTTTTCTTCCAGGAAGCGGCAGATACGGTCCTTGCAAAACGCTTTCCCCGTATCCGTCAGGAAATAATCCTTGTCGCCGTAAAAAACGAGCCCCGTGATCCGCCACATGTCGTTCTGCAGATTGGGGTAGTAAAAGTCCATCGACCACCGGTTTTTCTGCGGAGGAAAACTTCCCAGCATCAGCACTTTCGCCCCGGCCGGGAAGAACGGTTCCAAAGGATGCAATTCAGAAGAGGGCTTCATCACTCGTCTTGCTTAAAACTCTTCCTCCATCTGGTTCATTCCGCTGTTTTCAGACGGATCCGACTGCCGCCGCTGTTTACTGCGTCCCATTTTCATGTTTCCGAAGCTGTAGGTCAGCGTCAAACGGACGGTGCGTCCCATACGCCAGTTCTCCGCATAGCGGGTAAAACCCGTACCGGAAGTTTCCGTCGTCCATTTCCGGGAGTTCAACAGATCCCGCGCGTTCACACTGACGCTGATTTTCTTGTCCAGGAAAGACTTGCGCAAGCCGGCATCCAGGGAATAGCTGGCTTTCCGGTGACCCTGGGCTATCAGCTGCCGGGAGTTGTAGTTCCCCGTCAGTTGCAGGGAATAGGAAGCGGGCAATGCGATGTTCGCAATCATGCGGGCATTCCATGAGAAGTCTTCGTTGCTCTCTCCCGTCACCGGTTTTTCCGCTCCCGCCGGCAAATAGGAGAATCCGTCCAGTTTATTGTAGTACAGATTGACCGTCGTCGTCAAATCCAGTACCCGGCCAAAGTTGTTCTTCACGACAAATTCCGCTCCGGCGGACTGGGTCTTCGCCACGTTTTCAAAGGTGCTTTTCATCACCTGGTCTTCGATATAGCTGATCCGCTGGATGACATCATCCGTATTCCGGTAATACAGCGATACCGACACGGTGTGGTTGTCCCAGTTTTTGATATAGTTCAATTCCAGCGAGTTGGAATACTGAGGCGTCAGATAGGGATTACCGAAAGAGATGTTGGTCGAGTCCGTAATATTCAGGAAGGGATTGAGCTGTCCGCCCCACGGACGGGAAATGCGGCGCGTATAGTTCAGCTGAATCTCATGCCCCGCCGGCAGTTCGTAGGACAAGAATGCACTGGGGAAGAGGCTGAAATAGTCGTCTTTGTACCAGGGTTCATCCTTTTCCGTCTGTCCGTATCCCAGGGACTTCGTATTCACCAGCGAATACTCTCCGCGAAGCCCCAGCTGGAAGCCGAATTTCTCAATCCGCCCGGAGTAGGTGGCATAAGCGGCATGGATGTCCTGGTCATACAGGAAGCGGTTGTACAGCAGGGGATCCGGTCTGGCCTCCGCTGCCGTCAGCCCGGAAGAGGTCTCCACCGGACTGTTCTGATGGGAAAAGGTGCCTTTGTATCCCGCCTCCAGTTTGCTCGTTTTGCTGAATTCGTTGACATAATCGACCTGCATTTCCCAATTGCGGGAACGGACGTCGCTTTTCTGCCGCTGATAAGAATAGGATTTCCCGCCGTCCGCGAACAAGGAATACTGATCGTAGACGCTCGTACCGTCCATATTCCATTTGTTCCAGGAGACGGTAACATCCAGGTTGCTCTTGTCGCTGAAGTCGTGTTTGTATCCCAGTTCTATATTTCCGCCGGTCATGTCGTTGTCGGACTCCGAAATGCGGCTGCTCTCTATAAAGGAGCCCGGCACGCTGCTTTCGTAAAATATCTTGTTTTTCTGGTAGCGGTCGCCGAACATGCCGAAACCGCCCAGCGTAAGATGGTCCTTTTTGGTCATATGGTACGTAAATCCGGCACGCGCGAACAGCGGTCCTCCGTGTCCGTCGTTGTCGGAACGCTGGTTCAGGAAAGATACCGTCTCCCCTTTTTCATTCAGGTTGTTTCTGTTCGATATGCCTCCGCCGTCCGATACCCGTCTCCGGTATCCCAGGCTGGCGTACGCATCCATTTTTCCGGTATTGTAATTTATGTTGCCGCTGGCATTCCATCCGCCCCGGGTGTCGATCCCCGCCTGCAGACTGCCGTAATAGCCTGCCTTCCGGTCCTGCTTCAATACGATGTTAATGATTCCGGAGGTCCCTTCCGGGCTGTATTTCGCCGAAGGGTTGGTTATCACTTCTATTTTCTCGATGCTTTCCGCCGGCAACTGCTCCAGGATCTGAGCCCGGTTGTCGGCAGAGAGTCCGGAAGCTTTTCCGTTAATCCATATCGTTACGCTGGAACTCCCCCGCAAAGAGACTTCCCCGTCGTTGTCGACCTCGACGGATGGGATGTTGCTCAGCACGTCGCTGGCCGATCCCCCGGTAGAAGAGATGTTCTGGTCTACGTTAAAGACTTTTTTATCTATCTCGAATTTCATCTGCGAACGCTGTCCCGTCACCTTTACCTCGCTCAGCATCCGGCTGTCCTCTTTCAAAGCCAATGTCTGGAAGTTCACCTCGCTTTTCTGGTCCGTAATGGCAAATTCCTTTTCAAGGGAAGT
>CAZYJV010000024.1:0-10052 GCA_964647845.1 uncultured Odoribacter sp. | reverse complement strand
GCTCCGCAGCACCGCATTATTCCGATTCAACATCCCATTGACAAATCCGGGATGAAAAGGTTTATTGGCATTTCATTTTATTTTTCAACAATATTTCACGCCCCCCGGCAATGCCGCTGGGGAGGAAATTACCGATTCTCGATTAATATTCATACATTTGTATGATTCGTATCGGATGAAAACGCAAAATAAATACACGACTTATGAACAACTTTATTTTTCAAAACCCGACCCGGCTCATTTTCGGAAAAGGAATGATCGCCGAACTGGAGAAGGCCATTCCCGCCAATAAGAAAATCATGATTACGTTCGGAGGCGGAAGCGTAAAGAAGAACGGCGTATACGACCAGGTGCAGCAAGCGCTCCGGGGCCGCGAATACATCGAATTCTGGGGCATAGAACCCAATCCCGCCATCGAAACCCTGCGCAAAGCCATCGCTGTGGGGAAGATGCACAATATCGATTTTCTGCTGGCAGTAGGCGGCGGCTCCGTCCTGGACGGCACCAAACTCATCTCCGCCGGACTAAGATATGACGGGGACGCCTGGGAACTGGTAAAGAAAGGGGCATACCACGATACCGTCCCCATGGGCAGCGTACTGACCCTTCCCGCCACAGGCTCGGAAATGAACAGCGGCGCCGTTATCTCCTGCCACGAGACTCAGGAAAAATACCCGTTTTACAGCAATTATCCCGTATTCTCCATTCTGGATCCGGAAACGACGTTCACCCTTCCGCCCCACCAGGTGGCCTGCGGTCTCGCCGACACATTCGTACATGTCATGGAACAATACATGACCACGCCCGGACAGTCCCGTCTCATGGACCGCTGGGCGGAAGGGATACTGAAAACCCTGATCGAGATCGCCCCGAAAATCCGGGAGAATCAGCATGATTACGAACTGATGGCCGACTTCATGCTGTCGGCAACGATGGGGCTGAACGGTTTCATCGCCCTGGGCGTCACCCAGGACTGGAGCACCCACATGATCGGACACGAACTAACAGCCCTCCACGGTCTGACCCACGGAGCCACGCTGGCCATTGTTTTCAACGGCACGCTGCGTACCCTCCGCCAGCAGAAAAAGGAGAAGATCCTCCAGTACGGCGAGCGCGTGTGGGGTATCACGGAAGGCAATGAAGAGGCCCGGCTGGATAAAGCCATCGAAAACACGGCTTCCTTCTTCCGGAGCTTAGGCCTGTCCACCCGGCTCAGTGAAGAGAACATCCCCGATTCGACCATTCATGAAATCGCCCGCCGTTTCGACGAGCGTCATGCCGCTTTCGGAGAAGCCGGCAATGTCGACGGAGCCATGGCTCAGAAGATTCTGGAAAACTGCAGGTAGGCCGCCACTGACTTTCCTGCAAAAAAATAAGGTGTTCTGACGAACACCTTATTTTTTATCTCTCTTTTTCCGGTCCTAATCCACGGAAATCTCATCCACGAACAGGAATCCCGGATTTCCTTTTCCGCCATGCCATGCCGGGATTTTAGCCTCCGACAAAGCAAGCACCTTTACGAAACGGGCTTTCACCGGGTCGAATGTCAGCGTATGCGTATATACCCCGTTCCGGTCGTCGGCTTTCATAGCCGGATATTCCTCGGAAGCGACCTTCGTATAATTTTTCCCGTCTTCGGACACCTGTACGGTCATGCCTCTGGCGTCAAACACCCAATCGCCCTTTTCCACACAGATGTTCACGGAGACTTTCGTGATCTCCGCCGGCTCTCCCAGGTCGATGACAGCCTCCATATCGTTCTTATAGAAAGCGATCCACCGGCCGGTCTTGTAATTGCCGTTCCCTTTCAATCCGTCCACCAGCACGCCTGCGCCGTTAAACTGATAGGCTTTGTTTATCGGTTGAAGCATCGTTATCGGTTTGGTCGTGGATTTCGTAAACTCTATTTTTTCAGAGGCCACCCGGCTGTTACCGGAAGGCCGTACGGCAACCGCTTTAAAGTCCGCATTTCCTTTCACGTCAAATGCCCCCGTATATTTGGAAGAAGCCGTCGTCGGCTCGCTGCCGTCCAATGTGTAATATATATCGGCATCCCCCACGGTGGACAATTCCACCTTCAGCGCTCCGGCGTCATAATCGGGAAGTATTTCCACCTTCACGTCATACAGATGTCTGGCAAAATTATAGCCTTTCATCTGGTAGATATTCAGCATCGAAGGGATGCGGGCGATGAAATCATCGTAATTTTTCTTTTCCGGCATCGTCCACTGTACTTCAGCCAGGGCGCTCAGACGCGGCAGCTCCATATATTCCACCTGTTTGTATTCCGGCATGTATTCCGTCCACAGGTTCGCCTGCACGCCGATGATGTATTTCTGTTCCTCCGGAGTCAGAGACGGTGCGAACGGCTCGAAGCTGTACACTTTTTCAAGCGGCACATACCCGCCGATAGCCAGCGGCTCATGCTCCACATCTTTAGACTGATAATAATCGAAATACATGTATGTATTGGGAGTCATGATCACATCGTGTTTCAATTTAGCCGCTTCGATACCGCCGGCCGTCCCTCTCCAGGACATGACGGTCGCATTCGGCGCCAGTCCGCCTTCCAGGATTTCGTCCCAGCCGATAATCTGCCGGCCGTGGTCGTTCAGGAATTTCTCCGCATGAGAGATAATGAAGCTCTGCAGTTTCTCCTCTGCAGTATGTCTGGCGTCTTTCTTCAATTTCAACGCCTTGATGCGGGCCTGGCATTTCGGACATTTCTCCCAACGTACTTTCGGACATTCATCCCCTCCGATATGGATATACTCGGACGGGAACATCTCGATGATTTCCGCCAGAACGCCGTCGATAAAATCAAGGGTCTTGTCGCTTCCGGCGCAAAGCACATCTTCGGAAACACCCCAAAGCGTCCACACATCATACGGTCCGCCCGTACAGCCCAGCTCCGGATAAGCGGTCAGGGCAGCCTGCATGTGTCCCGGCAGATCGATTTCCGGAATGACCGTGATGTGGCGGTCTTTTGCATAAGCCACAAGCTCCCGGGCTTCTTCCTGAGTATAGAATCCGCCGTACGGTTTTCCGTCATACTTTCCGGAGTTGCGACCGATAACCGTTTCCTTGCGCTGAGCGCCTTTGGTCGTCAGTTCCGGATATTTCTTGATCTCGATTCTCCAGCCCTGGTCATCCGAAATATGCCAATGAAGACGGTTGATATTATGCAATGCCAGCATATCGACAAATTTCTTAACGGAATCTATCGGGAAGAAATGACGGGAGACATCGAAATGAGCCCCGCGGTATGCGAAACGCGGGAAATCGTTGATCTCGACAGCGGGCAGTACCACGTTCGCCCCTTTCACAAGCGGAAGCGATTTCCGCAGGGTCTGTATGCCGTAAAACACGCCGGCTTCCGTCGGCGCATCGATCACCACGCCTTCTCCGTCCACTTCCAACCGGTATGCTTCCGGATTGGAGGACTGCAATCCCAATTGCAGAGCAATCTTATTTCTTCCTGCCGTACCGGCCTCTACCGCCAAGCATTTACCCGTAGCCTCCCGGATATAATCGGCCAGGAACTCCGCATTTTTCCGCATCGCTTCGTTTCCCTCCGGATAAACGATTTTCACATCACCGCTCAAAGTAAAGGATTGAGCCTGTTTTTCGGTAATTTCCTGGGGTAAGGGAACCACCCGGTAATCCGCAGATTTCTGCCCTGCAGTACAGGCAAACATCACCCCGACAACAGCCAGCCAGCCGGCCCGCTTAAACATTTTTTTCATACATCGATATTTATTGGTTATTTATCTATTACACGCACCATCGGCCACACGCCGAATTCAAACGTTTTCCATTCAAAATACAATATTACGGATAATCAGCCGAAATTCCAAGCCTTGTCAGGCCTGTCCCTGAGTTTCCAGGTTCAACGGGAAAGCCGCAGTCATCCGGCCGTCCTCCGGAAGATTTATCTTACCGTTGCTCTGCTCGTATTTGCGGATATTGTCCTGCAAGGCGAACATCAGCCGTTTGGCGTGTTCCGGCGTCAGGATAATCCGGCTCTTTACCTCCGCCTTGGGTACTCCCGGCATGACCCGGATGAAATCGACGATAAACTCGGACGTGGAATGTGAAATGATCGCCAGATTCGCGTAGGTTCCCTGCGCCACATCGTGATTCAACTCTATATCCAGTTGTTGTTTTTTCTCCTCCATAATCGTTGGTGTTAAATCTCAGATTTCAAAATTAAGAATTTTTCCACGCAGGAAAAAGAGCAGCCGGCGATATTCATAAAAAAAAACGCCTCATACGAGGCGTTTTTCATTATTTAGACATCCTTTCCATCTCTTCTTTCGAGCCCACGACCAAACCGCTGAACTCTTTCATACCGGTACCCACCGGAATCAGGTGTCCGCAGATGACGTTTTCTTTCAAACCTTCCAGCGGATCCACCTTTCCGTAAATCGCGGCTTCATTCAGGACTTTCGTCGTCTCCTGGAAAGAAGCAGCCGAAATGAAGCTGGAGGTCTGCAAAGCAGCACGCGTGATACCCTGAAGCACCTGGGAAGAGGTTGCCGGCACCGCATCACGGGCCTGTACGACCTTCATATCCCGGCGTTTCAACTGGGAGTTGATATCGCGGAGCATACGGGCGGATATGATCTGTCCCGGTTTCACTCTGTCGGAATCCCCGGCATCCGTGACCACCTTCTTGCCGAACATCTCATCGTTCTCCTCCATGAATTCCAGCTTATCCACGATCTGGTTTTCAAGGAACTTCGTATCTCCGGCGTCCTGTATCAGCACTTTGCGCATCATCTGATGAACGATGATCTCGAAATGCTTGTCGTTGATTTTCACACCCTGCATCCGGTACACATCCTGCACTTCGTTCACGATGTATTCCTGCACGGCGATCGGTCCCTGGATATTCAGAATGTCGGTCGGAGTAATGGCGCCGTCGGAAAGAGGCGTTCCGGCACGTACATAATCGTTTTCCTGAACCAGAATCTGCTTGGACAAAGAAACCAGATATTTCTTCACCTCGCCCGATTTGGAAGTAATGACGATCTCACGGTTACCGCGCTTGATCTTTCCATAGGTCACCTCTCCGTCGATTTCCGAAACCACGGCCGGATTCGACGGGTTGCGGGCTTCGAACAATTCCGTTACACGGGGAAGACCTCCCGTGATATCGCCTGCCTTGCCGACAGCTCTCGGGATTTTCACGATCGTACTACCGGCAACGACGCTGTCGCCTTCTTTCACGACGATGTGGGCGCCCACCGGAAGGTTATAGCTCTTCACGGTATTACCTTTATTGTCCTGAATCAGAATGGCCGGCGCTTTCGTCTTGTCACGGAATTCCGTAATCACTTTTTCACGGAAACCGGTCGTTTCGTCCGATTCTTCCTTGTAGGTATCACCTTCGATCAGATTTTCGGTAGCGACCTTACCGCTGAATTCCGTAATAATCAACGCATTGAAGGGGTCCCATTCACAAATCAGGTCTCCCTTCTTCACCTCCGTGCCGTTCTTGACAAACACTTTGGATCCGTACGGTATATTATTGCTGAGCAAAGCGATATTGGTATTCTTGTCGATGATACGCAGCTCCGTCAAACGTCCTACGACCACATCGCACTTCTGACCGTTCTCCTGCACATACTCGACGGAGCGCATCTCTTCGAATTCGACGATACCGTCGTATTTCGCTCTCAGTGAGTTCTCCGTAGAAATGTTACCGGCGGTACCACCCACGTGGAACGTACGCAACGTCAGCTGGGTACCCGGCTCACCGATAGACTGTGCGGCAATGGTACCGACAGCTTCTCCCATTTCCACCAACCGTCCCGTCGCCAGGTTGCGTCCGTAACATTTGGCACATACGCCTTTCTTGGACTCGCAGGTCAGTACGGAACGCACTTCCACCCGTTCGATCGGAGACTCCTCGATGGCCTGGGCTATCGTTTCGGTAATCTCCTCGCCGGATTTCACCAGCAGCTCGCCGGTACGCGGATGATATACGTCATGGACGGAAACGCGTCCCAATATTCTTTCATACAAAGAAGAAACGACTTCTTCATTATTCTTGATGGCAGCGATGCTGACACCTCTCAAAGTACCGCAATCTTCTTCGGTAATCGTGATGTCGTTGGCCACATCGACCAGACGACGGGTCAGATAACCGGCATCCGCCGTTTTCAGAGCGGTATCCGCCAAACCTTTACGGGCACCGTGGGTTGAGATGAAGTATTCCAACACCGACAAGCCCTCCTTAAAGTTCGCCAAAATCGGGTTCTCGATGATCTGTCCTCCGGCAGCACCCGATTTCTGGGGTTTTGCCATCAAACCACGCATACCGCCCAACTGACGGATCTGTTCGCGGGAACCACGGGCCCCGGAGTCAAGCATCATGTAGATGGAGTTGAATCCCTGCTTGTCGGAAGCCAGCTGTTTCATCAACGTAGAGGTCAGGTTCGCATTCACATGGGTCCAGATATCGATAATCTGGTTGTAACGTTCGTTGTTCGTAATGAAACCCATATTATAGTTGGCAAGCACTTCTTCCACCTGTTTGTAGCCTTCCGCCAGCAACGATTCCTTTTCCGCCGGAACGATTACATCCTCCAGGTTGAAAGACAGACCGCCTTCAAAAGCCTTGCGGTATCCCAGGTCCTTAATGTCATCCAGGAATTTGGCCGTTACGTCCACCCCGCATCTCTTGAATACGTCCCCGATAATATCCCTCAACGCCTTTTTGGTGATCAGCGTATTGATATAGGGATAATTTTTCGGCGTAAACTGGTTCAGGATCACCCGTCCCACCGTCGTTTCAATCATGTGGTTGAACGGTTTCCCCTCTTCATCCACATCATCGATTTTCACCTTAATCTGGGCATGCAGGTCCACGGCCCTTTCATTCAAGGCGATGATCACCTCCTGCGGAGAATAGAAGGACAATCCCTCTCCTTTCGCACCCTTGCGCGGCTTGGTAATGTAATACAGTCCCAATACCATATCCTGGGAAGGCACGGTGATCGGAGCTCCGTTCGCAGGATTCAGAATATTGTGTGCACACAGCATCAATATCTGCGCCTCCAATACAGCCTCATTTCCCAAAGGCAAGTGCACCGCCATCTGGTCACCGTCGAAGTCGGCGTTAAATCCGGTACAAGCCAGCGGATGCAGCCGGATAGCCTTTCCTTCGATCAGCTTGGGCTGGAATGCCTGGATACCCAGACGGTGCAGCGTCGGTGCACGGTTCAACAATACCGGATGGCCCTTCAGCACATTTTCCAGAATATCCCATACCACCGGATCGCGACGGTCCACGATTTTCTTGGCACTCTTCACCGTTTTCACAATACCCCGCTCGATCAGCTTGCGGATAATGAACGGCATGTAGAGTTCGGCAGCCATATCCTTCGGCAGACCGCACTCGTGCATCTTCAGATCCGGCCCGACGACGATAACCGAACGGGCTGAATAGTCGACACGCTTACCCAACAGGTTCTGACGGAAACGTCCCTGTTTTCCTTTCAAACTGTCGGAAAGGGATTTCAGCGGACGGTTGTTTTCAATCTTCACCGCATTGGACTTGCGTGAGTTATCGAATAAAGAATCGACGGCCTCCTGCAACATACGCTTCTCATTGCGCATGATCACATCGGGAGCCTTGATTTCAATCAATCTCTTCAAACGGTTATTGCGGATAATAACCCTTCTGTACAAATCGTTCAGGTCGGACGTAGCAAAACGACCTCCGTCCAATGGTACCAGAGGACGCAACTCGGGAGGAATGACAGCCAATACTTTCACAATCATCCACTCCGGCTTATTGATCTCTTTGCTTTCGCGGAAAGCCTCCACCACCTGCAAGCGCTTCAAAGCCTCATTTTTACGCTGCTGGGAGGTTTCGGTATTCGCCTTGTGACGCAGTTCGTAAGACAGATCGTCCAGATTCAGTCTTTCCAAAAGCATGCCGATCGCCTCGGCGCCCATTTTGGCAATGAACTTGTTCGGATCATCGTCGTCCAGATGCTGGTTTTCAGCCGGCAGAGCGTCCACCAGGTCCATGTATTCCTCCTCCGTCAGGAAGTCCAGCTCATTGATGCCTTTCTCCGCCAGGATACCCGGCTGTACAACCACATATCTTTCATAGTAAATGACGGAATCCAGCTTTTTGGAGGGCAGTCCCAGCAAATATCCGATCTTGTTGGGCAGCGACTTGAAATACCAGATATGAGCCACCGGCACGACGAGCTGAATGTGCCCCATGCGTTCGCGGCGCACTTTCTTTTCAGTCACCTCAACACCACAACGGTCACAAACAATCCCCTTGTAACGGATTCGCTTGTATTTTCCGCAATGGCACTCGTAATCCTTCACCGGACCGAAAATCCTTTCGCAGAACAATCCGTCGCGTTCGGGCTTGTATGTACGATAATTAATAGTTTCCGGTTTTAACACCTGACCGCTGGAATGTTCCAGAATCTCTTCCGGAGATGCCAACCCGATCGCTATTTTGGTAAAGCTTTTCGGCTTATTTGTATTATTATCTTTTCTAAAGGCCATAATCTTAAAAGTTTTCCTTTTTACCTTATATTAGGTTCACACTCAATCCGAGTCCTCTCAACTCATGCAGCAACACATTGAACGATTCGGGCAATCCCGGCGTAGGCATCGGTTCGCCTTTCACAATGTGTTCATAGGTTTTCGTTCTTCCGACGACATCATCGGATTTCACTGTCAGGATTTCCTGCAAAATGTGAGCGGCACCGAATGCCTCGAGCGCCCAAACCTCCATCTCACCGAAACGCTGACCACCAAATTGAGCTTTACCACCGAGCGGCTGCTGGGTAATCAATGAATACGGTCCGATCGAACGGGCGTGCATCTTGTCATCGACCATGTGTCCCAACTTCAGCATATAGATCACTCCTACCGTGGCCGGCTGGTCGAAACGTTCTCCCGTCCCGCCGTCATACAGATAGGTCGTACCGTATCTCGGAACTCCCGCCTTGTCCGTCAGTTCGTTGATATCCTCCAGGCTCGCACCGTCAAAAATCGGGGTTGCGAATTTCATTCCCAGCTTCTGGCCGGCCCAACCCAATACGGTCTCGAACACCTGTCCCAGGTTCATACGGGAAGGCACACCCAACGGATTCAAACAGATGTCCACCGGCGTACCGTCCGCCAGGAAGGGCATATCCTCCACCCTCACTACGCGCGATACAATACCCTTGTTACCGTGACGTCCCGCCATTTTATCACCGATTTGCAGCTTACGCTTTTTAGCCACGTAAACCTTCGCCATTTTGATGATACCGGAAGGAAGCTCGTCTCCCACGGTCGCATTATATTTCTTACGCTTCATCTGACCCTCGATTTCCTTGTATTTCAGCACGAAATTGTGCAACAAGTCACGAATCATATCATTCTTCTGCTTGTCCGTCGTCCACTTGTTCGGATTCACTTCCAAGAACTTCAGGCTTTGCAGGGTTTTCAGCGTAAATTTAACTCCCTTCGGAATCACATCCTCGTTCAGGTAGTTTCTCACACCCTGGGAAGTTTTTCCGTTGGTCAATTCAAACAATTTATCAACCAGCAGAGCGGTCAAATCGCCCACTTTCCGTTCGAATTGCTCGTCGATCTCGGCAAGAACCGTCTTTCCGGCAGCCTTGGTCTTCCGGTCGCCCAGCATCCGCTGGAACAATTTCTTGTCGATAATCACACCGCTCAACGACGGAGAAGCCTTCAATGAAGCATCCTTCACGTCGCCTGCCTTGTCACCGAAAATGGCACGCAGCAATTTCTCCTCCGGACTGGGATCGGACTCTCCCTTCGGGGTAATCTTACCGATCATGAT
The DNA here is from genome assembly GCA_964647845.1 of uncultured Odoribacter sp. Classification (GTDB taxonomy): domain Bacteria; phylum Bacteroidota; class Bacteroidia; order Bacteroidales; family Marinifilaceae; genus Culturomica. Next base: position 217 of record CAZYJV010000024.1, on the reverse strand, counting down.
GTCACCCGGCTTGATGCGGGCACCGATACGGATGATACCGTTCTCGTCCAAATCCTTGGTAGCGTCTTCGCTGACATTCGGTATATCGGACGTCAACTCCTCCAGACCGCGTTTCGTTTCACGCACTTCCAAAGAATACTCGTCCACATGAACAGAAGTAAACACGTCGTTCCGGACGATATTTTCGGAAATCACGATAGCATCCTCATAATTGTAT
>CAZYJV010000023.1:16919-19627 GCA_964647845.1 uncultured Odoribacter sp. | reverse complement strand
AGTCCGTTCCCCGGTCCTTGCAGCGTATCCAGTTCCGTCCCGTTGCTCAGACGGTAAATCGTTCCGGTCAGCATTCCTCTCAAACCGATCCGGCAGCTGTCGCTATTCGAAGGTGCATTGTAATCGTAACAATAGAAACAACTGTCGATCACCACCGGTTGCGGCTGAGGGGCAATGGTTATCAGGGTATCCAGATAAATTCCGCAGTCCTGATGAACGTCCCGGACGTATATTTCATACCTTCCCGCATCAGTCAACGGCTTCGGGAACGTCACCGTCATTCCTTCCTGTCCCGTAACCGTATCCAGACCGACCCGACTTCCCTGCTTCCTGAGAATATACCATTTATCCTCCTGGGATCGGTGCACATTGACATAATACTGTCCACCGGCACACAACACGGAGCCTCCTGTCAATTCAATCTCCAGGGAATCTGCCGGGAGAGGAATTTCTTTCACTTCGAACACGGAATCAATCCGACATCCGCCCAAATAACCCGTTCTCTCTTTTCTGAAAATAAACGTATCCTGCAGCACTCTGTCGGGGAACTCCCGGTTGGGCCGGCGAATCGTCATTAAAGTATTACCGGTTTTATCCAGAATACTGTAATCGACCCCGACGCTGGTTCCGGAAAGAGTGAGAACGACACCTTTCCCGTCTCCGAACTTCTCCCCGCAATAATAAAAATCACCGACAATACTATCCGTTCCGACACCTTCCCGTATCGTATCGCAGACACTTTGACTTTCACATCCTATCAAAGTATCCCTCGCCGTTACACAATATATGCCTACCGCAAGATCGCTGAATGTCGTATCCCCGGCGAAATGCTTCAACATAACCGAAGAAGGCATTCCCTGAATGAGATATTCCAGACTATCCTGCAAACCGGATAATTTTATCCAGCCCTTTCCGGCTTCAATACAGTCGGCTGCCTCCATCCGCACCGGAGCAGGAGCAGGGAGAGCCTGAATGGTATACAAATCCCCGTTTACAAAACAATTTCCTTTCGCTGCCTGCGGATAATACGTTCCGGGCTTTACGCCGTTAAAAATCACACTGTCATGTCGTATCGCTCCCTGCACGGTAAAGGCATGAGCAGCCGTATCATAAAGCGAATACTTCACTCCCGGTTCGGCGGAAGCCATAAACAAGGTTCCTTTATCATTCTGGCACAATTTCTTTACGCCGTCCAGCGGCCAGATTTGCGGCAAAGAATCCACTTTTACGGAATCTTTCAATACGGTGCCGCACATTTCCCGCCGGGCAAATACACTGTAATTTCCAGCATCGCCACTGGTAAAATGCCATTCGATACCCGTAGCCGTCATCACCGGTGTTTCAGTTACGGGCGTCCCATTGAATCGCAAGGTATAATCCACATCCGTTTCCCGCGGATCGATTTTCAATACGAATGCGCTGTCTATACAGCCATTCCCCACCAACTGAAGCTTCAGCGTATCCTCGGGTAAAGGCACCATACGGATCCGAATCGAATCCATCACTGCCGGACAGGGATCGGAGCTCATCAACCGATAAAGGCCATCCGTGAAATAAGTCGAAATATTAATCGGAAAGCCATTTCCACGAATCACAACGGCAGGAGACATAGCTACCCATTTGCTGTTAGCCGCATTGTTCGTATCGACATTCCACTTCTGCACGTAATACTTCACTCCGTTCTCCGTAGAATCCAGGGTCAGCTTCACTCCGAAATCCCCTTCGCAATAAAGCGTATCTCCGGACAAATGCTGAATATCGGGCGTCTCTCTGATAAGCACCTCTCCTTGTTTACTTTCACAGGCGGTAACCGCATTGACCGCTTTCACGGAATAACGTCCCAAATCACAGTAACTGCCGAAAGACAAGCGTCCTGCAGAAGAAGTCCTGAAATGAGCAGAAGACGTTCCTCCATTCAGACTATCCAGCACCAAGTAATAATCCACACCCGGTATCGCCTGGTTGATAGCTATTTCCACGGGACAATCCATTGCACAATGTGCACCTTGATTCTCCAGCGGACCGATAGGCGGCAGCGTATCGGCAACAATGGTCACCACGCCTTTCATCGTATCCCGGCAGGCCCCGATTTCCGCCACTACAATATATTCTCCCGCCGTATAGCGACCGACAAACAGCACGCTGTCCTGTCCGGGTATCGGTGTAACAGCGGCAATTTCCGTTCCCGGAAGCTTCTTCAAACGATAAGTCACCCCTTGCTGGGCTCCGGCAACGACCACCGTATCCCTGACGACATCATTCCCGCAATAATTCCATCCTCCTTTCACGTCGAGCTCGGTCGGAGCCACCCGTATTTCCACCGTCGAGTCCATTACAGCCCGACAAGTGATTTTTCCGTCCGGAGAAATATGCTCCGCCACAATCCGCAAATACCCCGGGAACTGTGCCGCATTCAACAAAGAGAACGTGATTTTTCCGTCGCTGCCGTAAGTCGGCGTCAGACCTACATAATTATAATTCAATCCGTCGGCGGAATATTCCAGGAAGTAACTATTGCCCGGTTCGCTGTTCTTCAACACGATCTGTTCCGAAGTACCGTAGACTACACAACGGCTATACAACGGTTCCAACGTATCGATGCGGGGAGTCGTACCTATTATGATATAAACCGAATCCCTGATTTTTTGCTGCCCGCTCTGAATATCCAGCCAGACATACCCTTCGGACGAAGGAGTATAAGTCAGCTT
>CAZYJV010000023.1:0-16819 GCA_964647845.1 uncultured Odoribacter sp. | reverse complement strand
GACGTCCAGGTGCAAGGTTTCGTTTTCGGATTCTGAACATGCACCGAATCCGCCAGATAGCCGTTGTTCGTCCACGTAACGACAGGGGTTCCCTCCGCATTTTGTATCAGAATATTCAATTGAGCGACCTGTCCGTATTCGACATATATCACAGCCGGATCCGGCACAACCGCCAGCCGGCTCATTCTGACCTCCACCGTGTCCAGCATCGGAACACTACAATGTTCCGGTGTCGTATCCGTCGCAATCACATAATATTTCCGCTCTTCCAGCGGTACCTCCAATTTTATTTCCCCTCCGACACCCATCGTATCTTTCACCACTACGGAGGGGAGATACCTGAAACTGTATTTCACGCCTTCCTCGCTGTCCTGCAAATCCAACCTGTGCGGTCCCGGCTCATCCTTGCAATAAATCCGGGCGCCCACCAACGGGTAGCGCTGCGGCAGCTCCTGGATTTTCACTTCCTGCCGTCCGAAATCACTGATACATCCCCACTTATTCATTACCCGGATATTATAGACTCCCTCTTCTACGCCGCTCCATCTCAACGGCTCGCTGTGTTTCGGCGCATCCATCAGATGTCCGTTCTTCCACAATGTATAACTGCTGCCACTTTCAAAACAATCGTACGTCAATACGACATCGCTCTGGCTTCCGCGGCAATACACACTGTCATCGTTCCATGCCCCCAGTTCGCACTCCTGCGGATAAGGACGGGGCGTAATACTATCCAGACCAGACAGCGCACGGGCACACCCCGTCGCCGTATCCACCGCATATATTTTATAGAATCCGGTACCGACCGGCATCAACAGCGGATTTCCCGTTCCTGCATACGGAGGCTGCAATGTATCCCATCCACCCTGCTTGTCTTTCAACAAATAATAAAGCACGCCGCTCTGGCTTCCGGGGATGGCCAAATCTCCGGTCGAATCTCCCACGCACATATGCCTTTCCACATACAGTCTGTAATCCTCCGGCAGCGGATCTTCCACGATCTCCGCTGTTCCGGGCATGCGGTCCTCACAATTATGCCCGTTCGTTCCGGTTACATAATAAGTACCTGCCGTCAAATTTTCAAAAACGATATGTCCCCGCACAGGCACCACATCCCGTCCATGAATCTCCCGAACAGGAACATTCTGTCCCTCTTTGTACAAGCGATACAGAGTCGTGGTATCCGATCCCAGCAACTCAGCGGACAAACCGCCGTCACCGGCGCAATAGCGTCCCCCTCCGACAAAGCGGAACGTATCGGCATAACTTACGGTTATGAGCGTTTTTGTAATATCGTCGCCACATCCGTTCTGCACATGACAAACATACTCTCCGGCAGTATCCGCCTGGGCATTCGTAATCGGAAGGATATTCGTATTTCCATTCGCGATGGTATCGCCGTTATGAGTCCAGATATACAGGATAGGAGGAGTTCCCGTCGTCACCACCATCAATGTCTGGGAGGTTCCCAAACACATGATCAGTTCTACATCCCGGTCAAGTCCCCGGACGAATTTGGCAGGTTCCTTCAGTTTGAAGCTCACAGGCAGACTCCAGTTGGAACCGCACTTATTCATCATCTCCACCATATAAACACCTTCCGCATCCTCTTTCTTCACTCCGTTTATCTGGAGCTGGGAAGAACGACTTCCGACGATATGGCCGGCGGCATCATCCACAAGAGGCGCCCCTTTATAATGCCAGCGGATGCTATCCAACGGCCACAAAGAAGAAACATTTGCCTTGATTTCCACCGAGTCTCCCTCACAGTAATCCGGTTCTATATTGGAGATGCTCACCAGTTGCGGCTTATCGGTTATCTTCACCTGTATCGGCGCACTGGCCACCGGATTACATTCATTATATACATAGCAACGATATACACCCGCATCGGAAGCCTTGACATTGCTGATGTGCAGGGTCGCCGAAGTCTGGCCGTACAGTATCTCATTGTCTTTCTCCCAATAATAAAAATTACGGGTATTAGCAGAAGCCTGACAGGTAAGATTCAGCGTCTCTCCGATACACAATTCCTGATCTTCGGGTACACTGACAAAAGAAGGCCGTTCATCAATCCGCAAAGTTATAAACGCCGAATATTTCCACTCTCCGTTGCAGCAGTCATTCCTGAACCTCCAGATATATTTTCCGGGAGAATTCACCGGAATGCTGATCTTTGAAAATCCCGGCCAGGAATTAATAATGTTAGTCGCCACGTCGCTGACATTATTGCATCCCACATTCACCTCCAAAAGTTCGTACTCATACATTCCGCCACCGGCAACCTGCACGGAGAATTCTTTCCGCTCCCCTTTGCACGCATAAACCGGATCGCTCACCTGCTTCTCTAAATAGGCCGGTTCGTTAATCACGAGATTCGCAGAATCGTACACCGAACCGCAATCATTCCAGATCCGCAACACATACAAACCCGCCGGACTGACATACTTTCCGTTTACCATATTGTCAACCTCCTTTAGGCTTCGTATCAGATAGTTGCGATTTTCTCCCGGCAGATCCACTCCGTCTTTGGACCACTGATAATGAATTTCATCATCGGGTGTCGCTCCCTCCGCAATCACATTATAAGTAAAATTGCCGTTCTCATTCCGGCAACGGATACGTCCGTTATTCGTAGAGGATTTAATAACGGGTTCGCCCTTCACGCTCACCGTAAACGTATCGCTGACAACTATTTTATCCGAGCAGTAATTCTTTAAAATACAACGATACGAACCATTATGAGAAATTTCCAGAGGCTTGAATTTCAGAACCGGGCCGTTTACTCCCTGCACGCCGTTGCCATCGGCGATAGCTTCAAAATCACTGATGCCCGTATTGAATTTCTCCCATTGAAATTCCACCTCCGTACCTTCATAGATCAGACGCAGCACCACCGAATCGGCCATGGCATTATCCCCGCCGGCCTGACAGACCAACTTCTCCTGGCCGAACTGCTGCAAGATCGTCGGCTCCAAACAAGAAGCCGTAAACCCGTCATCCACGCCACCGTAAAAAGAGGTTCCCGTTTTCAATTTTATATAAGCGGTATCCGAGGCCCCGCAATTTCCGAATTGAACAGCCACCCATACCTTTTCCATCGTCGGACGGACTTGCGGGATATGCAGGGGATTCACCGAAGAAGCGACCGTCGAGCTATTTATCCCCCAGACAAACCGGCTGGTCGATGCCGGATTAATCGTATCGCCGGCTTTATCCCGGGCATATACATCCACGGGACTATTCTCTCCGACGACAATCGTGGATGGCAGATCGACATAAGGAGTGTTGACGGACACGGTCAAGGTATCGCTGGTCTCGCACCCTTTGTAATCCGCCTTCACGACATATTCCGTTTTTACGGAAGGAGCAACCAGCGCTGCAGCGCTGGTCTGTCCCCAGACAATACTGTTTCCCGACCAGGTATAGTTCACATCCGATGCCGGCACACGGGTTAAAGCCGGATTTAAGCGGGCTATCAGATAAATCGTATCGCCGTAACAGATCAGCGTATCCGAAGACGGCTCATATATCTGTACCTTCGGACGTTCATTGACATACACATAGGTCGTATCCGAATATTTGGAAAATCCGCTCAGTTTATCCGTAACCTTACAGTAATATCTCCCTTCCGTCGGGAAATCGCAATTGCTTAGCATACAAGAGCTTTTATTCCCGATCGAATCATCCGCCGGACTGCTCACCTTATACCACACATAATCATAAAGACTGACGCCGTTGGCCGTTACCTGCAGCATCACGCTATCGTTCTGGCAAACAAACGTCGTATCCGGCAAGGGTGAAATACCGAAAGGTATATCGGACTGCGCAAACCCGTCGTCCCATCCCCCATAAAAAGACGTTCCTATTTTCATCTGAAAATAGGTGGTATCCGAAGCCTCACACTCCCCGACCCGCACCGTAGCCCAGGCCTTCTTCGTTCCGGGGATAAAATCCCCTATCACCACGGGATTCGTAATCGGATTCAAAGACATGAGGGTATCGTTCAATCCCCATTCAAAATGATCCACCGACGACGGACTTATAACATTGCCGCCGATATCCCGGGCTGTGACCGAAACCATTCCATGTTCCGAAGCCACCGTAATCGAAGGCAAATCGATATAAGGAACATTCACCCCGACAGACAGCGTATCCATACTCCGGCAACCATGATTTTCCGCAGTTACTATATAAGCTGTCCGTGCAGTCGGAGCCACCCGGGCATTCCGGGTGTTTTCTCCGCTCACCAGTCCGATCCCCGCCCATTGAAAACGGACATCGGAAAAAGGAATGTGTGTCAACGCCGAGCGCAAGCCGGCGGTCAAAGCAAGCGTATCTCCGTAACAAATCACGGTATCCGCCGACGGTGAAACTATTTTAACATACGGACGTTCGTCTACTTTCAGAAAAATCGTATCGGAATTCTGTGCATAACCGCTCAACCGGTCGGTTACCACGCAAAAATACCTTCCCTCGTGAGAAAAGGTACAGTCGCTCAACTTACAGACATTTTTGTCCACCAGCCGGACATTGCCCGATCCGGTTATGTGGTACCATGTATAATCATAAGCGCTGACACCCTGTGCGGTAGCAACGAAAGCAATACTGTCATCCTGGCACACCCGCAGCGTATCCGCCAGAGGAAGAATCCCGAAAGGCACATCGGACTGTGTGAATCCGTCCTCCGATCCCCCCTTATATGTATTCTTGATACCTACAGACAAGGTGGTAACAGCCGCATAGGTACCCACGTATCCCACAGCCGTATATACCATGGAAGTCACAGGCGACACTCTGATACTCTTCCCGCTTCCGACATAATCTCCCCACTCCGGATGGGAAGCGGCAAGACTCATCCTGCTCATTCTGGCCGCCCGTACGGGAACTTTGGCATACCATAAAACCGTATCGGCATTCGTATTGACGGATAAAATTCCGTCCTGCCCCAGGGAAATTTGCAGAGACGGTCCCGGTTGCAGATACAAATCCACCACTTCGACATCCACGGAGGCCACAGCCATACACCGGCTTCCGTTTTCTCCCGTAAGCACATAGGAAGCGGAATGCTCGGGTTTTACCCATCCGCTGGCCGGTACTTCCACATTCCAGTGGTAGTTTTCCGCATTTACCTCTTTTATCAGACGTATGCTGTCTCCCCGGGCGATTCTGTTTTTTCCGCCGTCGATACGCAAACCGACTGTCGGCAAATTAAAAACCTTCAGTTCCAGAGTATCCGAACAAGCCGTTAATTTTCCACTGAGATCTTCTACTATACAATAATAACGCCCGGCACTGGCCAGCGTCACGGAGGAAAGCTTGAGAACAGGTTTGGCTTCCGCACGGAATGCCGCATCCCCGATTTTTTTCCAGGTATAATTATAAGTCTCCGTTCCCCTTACCAGAACACTGAATTCGGCGGAACTTCCGACACATGCTTCCAATGTACCGCTTGCCGACAAAGCAAAAGGAATACCTGACTGGGAGAATCCGTCCTCCCCTGCATTAGAAGCCTGATATTTGTGTACACTCTGACCTTTCACACATATGGTCAATAAGTACACACAAAACAATAAGACCAATTGTTTGACACACATAACACAACATTTTATAACTTAACGTTACATTCCTTTCCTTTATTTTATATCCGCTTATCCTGACATTTTATATCTATTCAGTTATTATTTTCCTAATATACGTTTAATTTCAGCCGTCTTAACAGCCTGCTTTATAACAAATTTCTCCACCCGCCCATCCAGATACACATACTTCCACCATGCGGGCGACAATACTTCAAAAACCATCTTCCTCCTCAGATTATACGTAGCATAATGTCTTGTCAATCCTAAATATGAATTCATCTTGGCGACAAAAGCCTTGATCTGTTCGTGGGTCGGCTCCTTCTCCGCAATTTTATTCTGGATACGAATCATTTCATAAAAATTCCCCTTCGTACGATCCGAAATATAAATACGCCGCGGCTTGATAAAAGCTCCGATAAACCCGACACCTTTCGTATAATGCTGCAAATAGATCTTGTTGGGATGAACTTCCAGCCGGGCGTCTTCCCACAGGAACTCTCTCGCCTTTGCCAACACCGTTTTCAAATACTCCTTATCTTCATGCACGAAAATCATATCGTCCACATATCTGCCGTAATACTTCACATTCAATTCATGTTTCACATAATTATCGAAGGCATTCATATAGACATTTCCGAACAATTGCGATGTCAGGTTTCCGATAGGCAACCCGCAATCCCGGCTGATATGGAAAAGACTTTTGCTTTTGGGTATATTCACCCAATCCGTTTTCTTTCCTCTGCGCCGGCATGCCACCGTCGGATCGTTAAAAATCGTCTGCTCCAGCAAATACATCACCAAAGGCAAATCGAAATCGCACTCCGCCGCCTTTCTCACCAGATCCTCCCGGATTTTCCGGTAAAGAATATGCTTGTTCATCGACATAAAATACCCCCGGATGTCCAATTTCAATATGTAACAATCGCGCGTATAATTCAAAGAACACTTCCTTACAAAGCCGTCAGCACGCTTGACCCCGTAATGGATTCCCTTCCCCTTCCGGCAACTGTACGAATCATTGATAAAAAGCCGCTCCAGTATCGGAGAGATATAATTATAAATAAAATGATGAATAATCCTGTCACGGAAATCCGCTGCGAATACCTCCCGTTTCACCGGTTTCTCGACGACAAAACAGATATTGGGCTTAGGAGCGTACCTCCTTTCCAGAATCTCATCGCATAGCTCGAACAGATTCGCCTCGAAATTCTTTTCGAAAATAAGTACATTAATCGTATCACGTTTATTTTTACGGGCATCGTAATATGCCTTGAACAGATCTTCCAGTATCCTCGTTCTGTTTATTTCCGTAAACAAATCCATGCCCTTTTCTTTACAATATTTAAACCTGATTTAAGCTGATAAAGTTATAGTTTTATTGTTAATATTAATAAAATTTACCCATTGCATTATCTCAGATTATTTTATCGCAACCTGTCGGATTTAATATGTACTCTCGTACAAACCATGATCTGTACGACTCAGACAAATCTATTTCGATCATCAAATCCCTGACACAACGGACACTCAAACCGTTCGAACGCGCAACAGCCCCCCGGTAAACCGAAGTGTTACTCGTGTTCAATGCGCGCTCCCAACTACCTGTACCGCCGACGGAAGAACTCCACCAGTCCGCTTCCGCACCGAGGTTGTAGAAGCCACCGCCACTGTGGTTACGATAGCCACAAACAGGTTTTAGTTTCCTGATCTGGAAAACCAAACAGGCATTCTCTTTACGATAAACTTTTGACAACGAATTTTCAAAACATAGTATAAATTCCTGACACAACGGACACTGAAGCCATACGAACGCGATTCGACATTCCGTTTGACCGAAGTGTAACTCGTGTTCAATTCACGATACCAAGCACCGGAACCACTGACGGAAGAACTCCACCAGTCCGCTTGCGCACCGAGATTGTAGAAGCCACGACCTCCGTCGCCACGATAGCCACAAACAAACAATTCTTCATTCCGCGAAACGGAATGTTTTCCTTGCGACATCGGACAGTATCCCCCTGTTCCTTATCGCTGTCTGTCGAATTTAAATATGCACACTCGTACAAGCCATGGCCTGCTACGATCCCGGCAATATGTTTATACATTCATGTCTGACATCATTCCCATTAAATTCCTGACACAACGGACGCTGAAACCGTTCGAACGCGCATTGACATTCCGGCAAACCGAAGTGTAACTCGAGTTCAACTGGCGGTCCCAAGAGCCCGTGCCACTGACGGAAGAACTCCACCAGATCGCGTTCGTACCGAGGTTGTAGAAGCCAGCGCCACCGGGGTTACGATAGCCATCATACAAACAATTATCCATCAGGTCAAGTCGCCTTTCCTGATCGTCGCCTTGCGACTTTTCTTGCGTTTATCCGAAATACCCGGACCTTTGCACAAAGAAATATCGCTGTCTGTCGAATTTAATTATGCACGCTCGCACAGGCCGTAACCTGCAACGATCCCGGCAGAATAACATTTTATTTGACATGTCATATTAAGTTCCTGACACAACGGACGCTGAAGCCGTTCGAACGGACATTGACACTCCGCGCAACCGAAGTGTAACTCGTGTTCAATACACGATCCCAAGAGCCCGTACCACTGACGGAAGAACTCCACAAGTTCGCGTTCGTACCGAGGTCGTAGAAACCACGACCTCCGTCGCCACGACAGCCACAAACAGACATACTTCATTTATCGACCGTCCCGCGGTCAATAACTTTTCACTACGATATAATCAATACCTCAAAGAACTACTTTCTTCTCTCTGACTGTTACAGGATATTCCCTGCGGATAAAACCGTATTCCATTAAATTCCTGACACAACGGACACTGAAACCGTTCGAACGCGCATTGGGGTACCGGTTTACCGAAGTGTAACCCGAGTTCAATTCCCGGTCCCAGGAACCTGTACCGCCGACGGAAGAACTCCACCAGATCGCCTCTGTACCGAGGTTGTAGAAACCACCGCCACCGGCGTTACGATTGCCACAAACAGACATCACTGCATCGGAAATCCCGTCATTCCGATTATTTCTTTGCGATACAGAACGGTTTCCGCCGATTCTTTATCGCTGTCTGTCGAATTTAACATGTACTCTCGCACAGACCATAATCCGTACGACTCAGACAGAACACAGTATTCTTTAAATTCCTGACACAACGGACGCTGAAACCGTTCGAACGTGAGTTCGCACGCCGATGAACCGAAGTGTAACTCGTGTTCAACCCATGATACCAGGAGTACCCGTCGCTGACGGAAGAACTCCACCAGAGCGCGTCCGCACCGAGGCCGTAGAAGCCACCGCCACTGAGGTTACGATGGCCATAACAGACTTTTCCACTAGGACAATCGCTCGCGATCGTCCTCTTTCCCTGCGATAAAATCCGGAATATCAAATCCTGTTTACAATCTATCGAAGAACTCTATTTCCCGTTCTGCCTAACAGTGGCTGTTTCTTCCCTGACTCTTCTGCCACCCCGCCAACTGTTTGGAGACATTCTCTATCTTTTCGTTGATTGAAACAAATTTCGGAATATTAATTTGTCTCAAATCTTTCATCAGCCGCAGATACAAACGTATCGTTTCTATTCTCTCCCTTGCCTGCCGTATAATTTCAAATTTATCCCGGGTCGAGTTGGCCTGATAAATCAGTTTTATCAACTCCACACCCTCCGTCTTCATATTGTCCCCGACCGTATATTTGAACTCCTTACTGAAATTCCGGACAAACTGAAAAATTTCCAGCAATAAATCGTAACCGGCCTTATAAACCGGCAATTCATCATATATTCCCATCGTCGACTCCGCTTATCCGATTATTTATTCACCAACTTCACCACCCGATTCTGCAATTCAATAAAAAACATCTGCACTTCGAGCGGTGTTTTCTGTAAAATCGGAAAATCACGGATATCTTTCAATATCCGCTCTTTCTCTCCATTACCTTCCGGCACAGAAACCGTTTTCTCTTCCTTCGCCTCCCTGACGTCTTTCAATTCCTTTACATCCTCCTTCACGCCCTCGAACCATTCCTGATAGCCCGACAGTTCTTCTTTCAATTCCACCTCCACCACTTTTTCCGACACGCTGACAGATAACGTGTATTCCTGCAACCGCTCGAGATTCTCTTTCAATACCACATCCGGAAAACCCATTGTCACGATCCAGCTCTTCACCTCCTTGACATACTTCTTTTTCAGAAGATATTGTTTTACCCGCTGCGAAAAATTAAAAGCAGACTGATTATACAATTTCCAAAACATACCTTCCCGATAGAAGTGTATCCGATTACCCGTTTCCCTTGACAATTTTTCCTTCAATAGCATATCTCATTTTTTTATTTTCAAAATCGGGCGGCTTCGCCGCCTTTTTAGGCTGCCCACCCTTCGCTTCGCCCCAAATAGTCAAATAACCAAATAATCAACACTCCACACACGGCTGCCCGTAAACAAGGCAGCCATTATCCTCGACACTAATCCCTGACACAACGGACACTGAAGCCATACGAACGCGATTCGACATTCCGTTTGACCGAAGTGTAACTCGTGTTCAATTCACGATACCAAGCACCGGAACCACTGACGGAAGAACTCCACCAGTCCGCTTGCGCACCGAGATTGTAGAAGCCACGACCTCCGTCGCCACGATAGCCACAAACAAACAATTCTTCATTCCGCGAAACGGAATGTTTTCCTTGCGACATCGGACAGTATCCCCCTGTTCCTTATCGCTGTCTGTCGAATTTAAATATGCACACTCGTACAAGCCATGGCCTGCTACGATCCCGGCAATATGTTTATACATTCATGTCTGACATCATTCCCATTAAATTCCTGACACAACGGACGCTGAAACCGTTCGAACGCGCATTGACATTCCGGCAAACCGAAGTGTAACTCGAGTTCAACTGGCGGTCCCAAGAGCCCGTGCCACTGACGGAAGAACTCCACCAGATCGCGTTCGTACCGAGGTTGTAGAAGCCAGCGCCACCGGGGTTACGATAGCCATCATACAAACAATTATCCATCAGGTCAAGTCGCCTTTCCTGATCGTCGCCTTGCGACTTTTCTTGCGTTTATCCGAAATACCCGGACCTTTGCACAAAGAAATATCGCTGTCTGTCGAATTTAATTATGCACGCTCGCACAGGCCGTAACCTGCAACGATCCCGGCAGAATAACATTTTATTTGACATGTCATATTAAGTTCCTGACACAACGGACGCTGAAGCCGTTCGAACGGACATTGACACTCCGCGCAACCGAAGTGTAACTCGTGTTCAATACACGATCCCAAGAGCCCGTACCACTGACGGAAGAACTCCACAAGTTCGCGTTCGTACCGAGGTCGTAGAAACCACGACCTCCGTCGCCACGACAGCCACAAACAGACATACTTCATTTATCGACCGTCCCGCGGTCAATAACTTTTCACTACGATATAATCAATACCTCAAAGAACTACTTTCTTCTCTCTGACTGTTACAGGATATTCCCTGCGGATAAAACCGTATTCCATTAAATTCCTGACACAACGGACACTGAAACCGTTCGAACGCGCATTGGGGTACCGGTTTACCGAAGTGTAACCCGAGTTCAATTCCCGGTCCCAGGAACCTGTACCGCCGACGGAAGAACTCCACCAGATCGCCTCTGTACCGAGGTTGTAGAAACCACCGCCACCGGCGTTACGATTGCCACAAACAGACATCACTGCATCGGAAATCCCGTCATTCCGATTATTTCTTTGCGATACAGAACGGTTTCCGCCGATTCTTTATCGCTGTCTGTCGAATTTAACATGTACTCTCGCACAGACCATAATCCGTACGACTCAGACAGAACACAGTATTCTTTAAATTCCTGACACAACGGACGCTGAAACCGTTCGAACGTGAGTTCGCACGCCGATGAACCGAAGTGTAACTCGTGTTCAACCCATGATACCAGGAGTACCCGTCGCTGACGGAAGAACTCCACCAGTTCGTTTCCGCACCGAGGTTGTAGAAGCCACGAGCTCCGACGCCACGATAGCCATGCGGGCGCCCGTAAAATCTATCGCGGTCATCCGCAGCAGTTGTTGTACTTGTACCACCCCAATTGTCCGTAGCAGATTTCATACGCGTACCCTGAGCCGGAGACCCATCCTGACGTCCCCAACCATTATTAGCATTCCCGTTCGGATAAGCCAAATCAACAATAGACCGCCGCATTCCCAAATACATTTCCAGTTGCTTCCACTCTTCATCCGTCGGCAAGTGCCAACCCGCAGGACAAAAACCTTTTATATATCGACCATTAGGAGACATCACCACATCCGGCTCAACCGCTTTCACCGCCTCCTCGAAAGAAGCATAACTTCCCTGCTCCACCGTCATGTTCGGATCGGTAATATGAGAACAATGACCGGCGCAAACTACCTCCCACCACTCATACAAACCGCCATATTTATCGCAATTCGCCTCATTACTCGTATATCCGTTATTACTTCCACTACCGTTACACCATTTCTGTATACCCGGCTCATCGTATACCCAAGGATTGTTAGAAGCAATACCCGTAAATGTTCCGATATTCATATTATCCTGCATCCAGCACTGCGCTCCGATTTTCACCACTGCATACGTATTTCCTGCCGCATCCGCCACAGACGTCAAACCACCGCAAGGATTATTATTATATGCATCGACTTCCACCGTCACAAGCGAATCAGCCGCACAACCGCCGATCGTGTAACGACAAATCACCGTTTTCAATCCCGCTACGGACTGCGCCGGACCGAAATGGTCTCTGGAAGCCCGATAAGTACTTGTCCCTGTATTGGCAACAGCTGTTATATTAGTCGCATCATTAATCGGCGTATTGTTGAAAATCCAGGAATACGTCCCGTTCTTTTGCGTCGCCACACCTGCCGTAATCAAACTGCTTGCCGCATTCGCCGAATTCAAACTGATATGACGCGGAAGAACTTCGAACGAGGTGTTCGGTACAGTCAATGACAACTCATTGGAAACACCTTCTCCCACCTGGCAAATCGCTTTCCGCTTAAATTTATAGACTCTGTTGGCATTGGTCGTATTCACGAAATCGCTGTAATTCAGCGTCGCCCCCGTTTCTCCCTGTATCAACGTCCAGCTTCCTCCCGGTTCCTGCACATACCACATATACGTAAACGTCATTCCCGGCACATCCACCGATGCAGGCACATCGGTCTGAATCGTGGTAGTGGCATTCAAACAGGCCCATGTCGTCGTTTGATTATTCTCATCCTTTACAATAATCGTTCCGGGATTCACAGACTCGGACACAGAACGCACGCCCCGAAAAGTCACGGTGCTGTCCCGCTGCGCCATATCGGTAAAATACCCCGTCATTTCACTTCTGTCAGACGTTCTCAGAAAATCCGCGCCACTCATGAATCCGCCTCCCCGCACGCCGATATTTCCTGCAGTCGCATTCCACTTGTTCGTCAGATAAGTACCGTCCCCCAATACCGTCCCGTTAAATGCACTGCCGGCATTCACGCTATAACACATTTCTTTCAGATTACCGCTCATTTCCATCACCCCCCAGAAAGTCGCCCCGGCGGATTCAGCCGTCGACGTACTCGTAGCGAAAGCACCGCACCGCACAGGTCCCTGAATCCCGTTTCCATAGTTGGCATTGGAAATATTGGCCGGCACCTCGGTATTTTTTCCTCCGTTGGTGACACCGGTCACTCCTGTCGGTACAGTCGCCGTATTCCAGGCATAGCCTCCGGGTACCGAAGTCTCCGGATAAAGAGGACGGCTGGCTTTTTCATATTCCATCTCGCTCATCGGACGCAATCCCGCCCAACAACAATACGCAATCATATCTTCCGGAGAAAGATAGTTGCAAGCGATCGTCTTACCGTCGTCAGCCTGCGCATATTTCGAATCGCTCGTGAAATTATTGGCGAATATTGCCGTGGAAGAAGTCGTCGCGGGCACATTCAGTATAATTCCGTTGCGCGCCGTAGGAGTATTCGGATCCCCGAAAATATACTTGCCGGCTTTCGTCTGATCGTCACACCAGGATACCCGCGTCAACTGTTCCGATTTTTTCAGTGTATTCAGAAAAGCGACATACTGCTCCTGGCTGACCTCATATTTCATAATGTAAAAACCCTGGTAACCTTTGGGATAGGTTGCAGCCAAAGTTATGCCCGTTCCGCTGACACCTCCGTTCGTCACCGGAAGTACCAGTGTAGTCGTCGCATTGCTTAAAGCGTCCTCGCTGTCAATAATGGCAGGTGCCCCGTCGGGAGCTCCTGCGAAACGGTTCAAACATCTTGTATCGCCCAATGCATACGCCCCGTAAGGGATATACACCATCTCTATTCCCTGAGCCAGGATAAACGCCTCGTTATTCTCAAATTTTTCCGGTGTCATGCCCCCTAAAGCGTTCTTGTGACATTTCACCTCACAATTCAATACGACAGGACCGACTTTTTCCTCCGCCCGCATCACAAACAATCCGACCACATTATTACCCGTTTTCCCCGTCATAAAGGTATACTTATCGCTGCCGGCGCTATTAAATACATGCCCTCCTGCCCCCAGATTCACATGATTCCAGTCTCCGTTAGCCACCTTGTATTTGAAAAATATCCAGGCTGCATCCCAGTTAAAGCCGTCCCGCCAGGAATTTTCCCATTTTAAAGGGAAACTCAAAATTAATGTATCAGCCGATGAAGGGGAAACAGAAACTGAAACCACCCCATCTATCCGAATGTAATTCGCCCGGCTCTCAAAACCGGCAAAAACAAAGCCGACAACCAGCAGGATGATCCAGGCCGGTTTTCGCAATTTAGAGGAGAGATATTTCCACTTATCCCCCCTTTTTCCTGATTGTTTCATCATGAAATCATTTTGTATTAATATTCCTTTCCTTTCTTTGACTTTCCGCTAAAGAACAACCGATACAACATTGACTGTCAATCGCATATCATCTAACGGAATTTTTTGAACTGTGGAAAAATAGAAACTCTTAATACAACAGAGTTTTTATCTACACACAACAACACAAAATTAGAGATTAAAAATCAATTTACAAACAATAATTTACATTTTTTATAGGGTCCGCATTCCGCCCCCGAATCCCGACGCGAAAGGGTGCCCCGGCCTGCAGTATTGTTGTGTGTGTATATAGGGAAAGACACTGCATTCCGAAGACACCCTTCGTAAGAACTATTTACGCAAAGCACAGGGCAAGGTTGCAGCAAAACTTTTTACCGGCAAACCTTTTTTCTTTCAAATATTGGTTATACTTTTGGCCATTATTAATCAATAAAATTTTTTGAACATGGCTTACGTTATATCTGATGATTGTATTGCTTGCGGTACATGTGAAGGAGAATGCCCGGTAGGAGCAATCTCTATGGGAGCTGATCACTATCAAATCGATCCGGATGCTTGCACGGAATGCGGTACTTGCGCAGGAGTTTGTCCGGTTGAAGCGATCAAACAGGCTTAATTTTATCATAAAGCAAAATAAAAGCGGTTTGAAATTCAAACCGCTTTTATTTTATTACTTCATCCATCGGAACATCCAGCGAATCAGTCGGTATCGCATCCTCCCTGAATTGGAAAGGGAAACAGATGCCGATTTTGTATGCCTTGCACTCTTTCAGGAAACGGTCATAATACCCTTTCCCTCTCCCTAAACGGTTTCCCGAACGGTCAAAGGCCATTCCCGGGACAATAACCAGGTCTATTTTATCGTAATCGGCAAAACTTTCTCCCTCCGGCTCCGGGATGGCATACCCTTCGCCCGGACACAAATGCTCCTCCCCGCAAAAAAGCTTGATTTCCAGCTCTTCTCCCCGGACACCCGGCAATAGAATATGTTTCTCTCCGGCCCATTTCCTGACAAAATCATGAGTATATACTTCATCCTCCATAGACCAGTAACAAAGGACCCACCGGGCGGCAGCAAAGCGGCTGTTTCTTTCAAGCCGCTCCATGATTGCCGAAGAAAGCCGCCGCTTCTCATCCGGAGAATACAAACTTTTCAACTGACGGATCTGTTTTCGCAATTCCTTTTTATCCATATTCCGAATTTACAAAAACTACGAAGGCCTGTAAGCCGCCCCCCTCAATATTTTATGATAATCCTGTTCTCCCATTAGCTCCTGTATCGTACAGCCTTTCTTCCGGACATACTCCCGGACGATCCGGTATCCGCACCACACAACCGCTTTCCCGGGAGACTCCTGCGGCATGCCCGAACTAAAGGGAGCCTCGTTCAGATATTTGCGAAAAAGCATCTGCTGATTCTCGAAAAGATATTCATTATCCACCATAAACGCCCAGATAGCGCCTTCGCTGTTCCGGCACCATTCCAGCTGCTCCGCAGTATATCCGAACAATCGCTCCGGTTCATAATCGGGCAACAGTCTTTCCAGAAGATACATGATTTTCCCCTGGTAAATGATTCCGCTCAGCAAATCCATGCGGCGGGGCCGGAAGGGATATTCCGCACTCAGCCAGCCATACAAGGCGTCCCGGACAATCTCACGCTCCGTCATGCGACGGGTGATATAACGGGGTATCGGTGTCGCCAGCATCTTGTAAAACACACAATCCTCGCCCAGATAGTTATCCAGACTGATTCCGATCAGGTTGCTATCGACCACCACCGACTGATTAAAGCCGGAGATATAGGTATAGATTTCCGGAACGGCTTTCTCCGAGAAATAGTCCGCATACTTGTGAAACGCCTCTGAAAATTCTTTCTCCTGCAACTCCATATCCGGATATTTCGACGCGACACTATCATACACTTCCCGAATAATACTGTCCTGCAGAAACAAAGATAAAAGTTCCGGCAATTCCGGATCATCCGCCTTTCCCAACCGCAATATTCCCTCTACATACAGTCTGAAAAAAGCGAGATCCCGCGCCTCCATACTTTGTATGTCCGGAGAAGCAGGGTCCAATGCAAACAGATGCCGGTCAAAACGGACGATTTCCGGTCCGCTGTCCCTCCCGACGGATTGCCGGCCGGGATGACACGCCCAGACCATTCCCAAGAAAATTATACCGATGATCTTAAACTTCATCTTACTTTTTATTCCTTTTGATTCCAAAAATCGTATTTTTGATACCCGATAACGCAACCTCGAAACTGCATCAGCCGGTCTGAACGTAACCGAAGGTCGCTTATTTTTTACAAAGATAGTGCAAGTTGGGTGCATATCAAAT
>CAZYJV010000022.1:0-19711 GCA_964647845.1 uncultured Odoribacter sp. | reverse complement strand
AGTCTTTTATTTTAACAGGATTAAAAGAAAAACGAACCTGCTTAGCAGGCATATACCCTTTTTGTGCGCTTCTTCACTGGCGGGGCGGGGATGCGTGTTGCCGGAAATATAAAACCCGAAGACTTTTCCGCGGGAAGAGGATATGCGGGAATGTCTTCGGGAATAAAATAGAAGGGGAAGTCTATTGCAATTTGGAGATGATCGCCCGGAACAGGGCAGTCATGCGGGGTTGGGCGGTGTTGCCGATGTCCTGCACTTCTTCGTGGTCCGTTTTGATCAGTTCCGGGGAGGCCGTGCTGTTGGTAATGACGGACATGCCGAAACACTCCATGCCCATGTGCCGGGCGACGATGATTTCCGGAACGGTGGACATGCCAACGGCATCGCCTCCGATGACCCGGATCCAGTGGTATTCCGCCGGTGTTTCAAAAGAAGGTCCCTGCAATCCGGCATAGACGCCCTTTTGCAGTTTGATGCCCAGTTCCCGGCCGCATTCTTCTGCAAGCCGGATGAGATTCGGGCTGTAAGCGTCCGTCATCCCAGGGAAACGCGGTCCCAGTTCGTCGATGTTCTTTCCGCGCAGAGGATGTTCGGGGAAGAGGTTGATGTGGTCGGTGATAATCATCAGGTCCCCCACCAGAAAGTTCGTATTTACCCCGCCCGCCGCATTGGATACGAAAAGACGGGTGACGCCCAGTTGGTGGAGTACCCTTACCGGGAAGGTCACCTCCTGCATCGGATAGCCCTCGTAAAAGTGGAAGCGTCCCTGCATGGCGATAACGTTTTTTCCGCCGAATTGTCCGATGAGCAGATTGCCCTTGTGGCCTTCGACGGTGGATACCGGAAAATGCGGGATGTCGGCGTAAGGGATGGCATGTCTGATTTCGATGGACTTGCCCAGTTCGCCCAGGCCCGTGCCCAAGATAATACCGATGGTGTATTTTTCCTTGTCTAAAAAGCGATAGATGTACGCCGCGCTATCTTTTATTTTTTGTAACATAATTCTTTAGTTCTTGAATGAATATTTCCTGAGTGTTCATAAATACCGGTTCGATGGGTATATAACGGATTTTTTCCCTTAGTTCCTGCGGCAGACGGCTGCTCCTCAGGCGGGCGGCGTCTTTCTCCGTTGTGAAAATGTATTTGTCCGGATTGTGAATTTCTTCGAATACCGTCTGGATATTCCGGATATCCCGTTTGGAAAAACGGTGGTGGTCGGAGTATTTCAACGCGGTGATGCGGGGGGTAAACCGTTTCAGATAATGGATATAAGGCTCCGGCCGGGCTATTCCCGTAATGCACAGGAGGGAAGTATTCCCGTCAGGCAGTGGTGCGGGAAGCCCCGTGTCCATATCCCGGGGAGTTCCGTATTGCATCGTGGTGAAAAAAAGTTGCTGATAGGGTTTGATTCTCAGATGTTTCGACCACAATCTTTTTTCAAGGGGAGTTAAATTGTCCGGACATTTGGAAACGATGATGTAATCGGCTCTTTTCAAGGCCCCGGAGGTCTCGCGCAAGCGTCCGGCAGGCAACAGACAGTCTTTGTAGCAAGGATGGTTATAATCCACCAGTACGATGTTTTTATCGGCCCTGACATAGCGGTGCTGAAAAGCATCGTCCAGTACGATGACTTCGGGAGGCTGGGGCAGGGAAAGCAGTTTCTCGATTCCTCTGACACGGTCGGCGTCGCAGGCTACCTCCACTTCCGGGAATTTGCCTTTTATCTGCAGCGGTTCATCCCCGACCTCGTCGGCAGTGGATTGTGCGGTGACCCGAACAAACCCTTTCGAGCGGCGCTTATACCCCCGGCTGAGACAGGCTACCCGGAATTCTTTCGACAGTTCCGAAAGAAGCCATTCCGTATGGGGGGTCTTGCCGGTGCCACCTACGGAGATATTTCCGACACAGATGGTCGGAATACCGAAACTTTTGGATTTCAGTATTCCGGTGTTGAAAAAGAAATTCCGGATCCCGACAACAAAGCCGTAGATTAAACTGAGCGGCAGCAATATGATTTTCAGGACAGCCATGTTGCGGGGTTATCTGCGGATTAATAAAATTTTATGTCGTAAGGCAGCCGGGCCACCAGGCCTTGCTGGGCGTTCATCATCTCCTTCAGGTCGCGGAATGTGTCGTAATATTCGCCCAATTCCGCATTCAGAATTTTGGCTCTGACGGAGGCGGAAAGTCCGCTGAACAGTTCTTCAAACGGATTTTTCTCCACCGGATATTCGGAGAGACTGTATTTTTCCAGACCTGCTTTTTCGGCTGCAATGCGGATGGCCTCGTCGAGTCCGCCCAATACGTCCACCAGGCCGACCTGGAGAGCCTGCTCTCCGGTCCAGACGCGTCCTTGCGCCACTTCATGCACTTCGTCGCGGGTCATGCGGCGTCCTTGTGCCACCCGGCTCAGAAAGGTTTCATAACCGTTCTCGATGTATTTCTGGAGCACTTGTTTCTCGTAGGCGTTCAGCGGACGGTTGCCGATGGGCAGAGGAAGGGGATAGGCTCCGCCGAAATCGCTGTGAGCGTTCGTTTTTATACTGCTGCTTGTCATGCCCAGCTTGTCCTTGATGAGTTTCTCTCCGGTGAAGAACTGGCCGTAGATGCCGATGGAACCGGTCAGTGTCATCGGATCGGCGACGATGGTATCGGCGGCGCAGGAAATGTAGTATCCGCCGGAAGCGGCGACATTGCCCATCGAAACGATGACGGGTTTTTCCCGGGTGGTCAGTTCGACTTCCCTCCAGATGATGTCGGAAGTCAGGGCGCTCCCTCCGGGGGAGTTGACGCGCAGGACGACGGCCTTGACGTTTTTGTCCTGTCTGACTTTGCGTACGGTAGTCGCCAATTCCGGTCCGATAGCTTTGGCGCTCTGGCTCATTCCGATTTGTCCGGAAGCGTAGATGACGGCTATTTTGCTCTTCCCGGCGGCGAGGGATTTGCCCGTCAGGTTTTTGCCGTAATCAGACAGAGAGGTGAGGGATAATTTCTTGTCGGCGGGGATATTGCATTTTTCCTTGAGAAACAGCAGCATCCGGTCTTCATACCATACGCCGTCATACAGTCCGAATGCCATTTCTTCCTGTGCGGTGCGGTAGTTCAGATGATCGGCCAGCCAGTTCAGGGAGTCTACGGAAATATGCCGGCTGGCGGAGATGCTTTTCAGCATGGTTCCCCACAGGGAATTCATGTATGCCGAAATCTGTTCCCGGTTGGCTTCGCTGACCTCCGTCCGGGTGAAGGGCTCGACGGCCGATTTGTATTTCCCTACTTTGATGATCTCCGCCTGCACGCCGATTTTATCCAGCAGATCCTTGTAAAAAATCAGGTTGCTTCCCAAACCCATCAGCATCAGCGGGGTTTCCGGATTTACGAAGACGCTGTCGGCCACCGTAGCCAGATAATATCCCGTTTGCGAGTAACCTAAATTGGTGTAGCTGTAAATGAATTTGCCGCTCTCTTTGAACTCTGCCAGGGCATGGCGTATTTCTTCCGCCGTAGCGAAAGGCAGGAAATAGCTCTGAATGTCGGTGATGTTCAGATAAATGCCTTTTATCTTCGGATCCGCGGCGGCATGGCGTATGCTCTTCAGGATGGTGTTCAGACCCGGCGACTGGGTGGCTTTCATCGACATGAAGTCCAGGTTGTCGAACGGATTGGTGGACGTCCGGTCGGAGATAGAGTTGGACAAGGTGATTTCCAGAACGGTGTTGTCTTTGATTTCGACGTTTTTGTCACCCAGGGTGGCTAAGGCTCCGATGAAGCCGAAAAGCAGGATGAACATCAGAATATTGATGAGCACGAAACCGACAACGGTAGCCAGTACATATTTGAAAAAGCTTTTCATATATAGATAATTTTAAAGATTAACTGTATCTTACGATGTCTGCGCCGATGGCATTCAGTTTTTCATCGATGTGCTCGTATCCCCGGTCGATCTGGTCGATGTTGTGGATAGAGCTTTTCCCGTTGGCGGACAGGGCGGCTATCAGCAGGGCGATGCCTGCACGGATATCCGGTGACGTCATTTTGGTGGCGCGCAGCTGGGATTCGTGGTTCTGGCCGATGACCGTCGCCCGGTGGGGGTCGCAGAGAATGATTTTGGCTCCCATGTCGATGAGTTTATCCACGAAGAACAGGCGGCTTTCGAACATTTTCTGGTGTATCAGCACGCTGCCTTTGGCCTGGGTAGCGACGACGAGGAAAACGCTCAGCAGGTCGGGGGTCAGACCCGGCCACGGCGCATCCGCGATAGTCAGAATGGAGCCGTCGATGAAATCTTCGATCATGTAGTGCTCCTGGCGGGGAATGTATAGATCGTCGCCTTTTTCCTCGACCCGGATGCCTAATTTCCGGAATGCCTCCGGAATGATGCCCAGTTGTCTGATATTGACGTCTTTTATTGTGATTTCCGAACGGGTCATGGCTGCCAGGCCGATGTAACTGCCCACTTCGATCATGTCGGGCAGGCAGCGGTGCTTGCACCCGTGCAACTCCTGCACGCCTTCGATTGTCAGCAGATTGGAGGCGATGCCGCTGATTCTGGCTCCCATGGAGTTCAGCATCAGGCAGAGCTGCTGTATGTAAGGCTCGCAGGCCGCATTGTAAATGGTGGTCGTCCCTTTTGCCAGTACGGCTGCCATGATGATATTGGCGGTACCGGTGACGGAGGCCTCGTCCAGCAGCATGTAATTGCCGTGGAGCTGGCTGGCGGAAGCCTTGAAGCAGCAGCTGGCCGCGTCGTATTCGAAAGTGGCGCCTAATTTTTCAAAGCCCAGGAAATGGGTGTCCAATCGTCTTCGTCCGATTTTGTCTCCTCCGGGCTTGGGTACCAGCCCGCAACCGTGGATGGCCAGCAGCGGCCCCAGAATCATGATTGAGCCGCGCAGACTGACGGCTTTGTTGTAAAAATCTTCCGTTTCCAGGTAGTCGAAATTTATTCCTTCCGCCTGGAACGTATATTCCCCGTGGGCGGGATGGTTTACTTTTACGCCTAATCCTTGTAATAATTCGATGAGTTTCAGTACATCCAGAATTTCAGGGACGTTGGAAATCGTTACTTCTTCCTTGGTCAGCAGACAGGCGCATATCACCTGCAATGCCTCGTTCTTGGCGCCTTGGGGACGAAGTTCCCCTTTCAGCCGCCGTCCTCCGGTTATTACGAATCTGCTCATAATCCGATGTGATCGTTTTTTTTATTTCAATTGGGTAAATTTACCGAAAAAAACGGTATAAATGCAAAATTCTGCCCGGGAATAAATTAATTTCCCCGGAGTTTTTTCACGGGCAGGGGGTCGTTGCATTCGGCAAGGAGTCGGGAGACGGATTTGCGGAGAAGGGGATGGACGAATCCGGGCATGATTTCATGGAGGGGAACGAGTACGAAACGGCGTTCCGCGATCCGGGGGTGGGGGACGGTGAGAGCCTGCGTTCTGATGATTTCGGTATCGCAGAAAAGCAGGTCTATGTCGATGGTGCGGGAGGCGTAGCGGACGTCAGGTTGTCTTTTGCGTCCCAGCGATTCTTCAATGGCCAGGGCCTGCTGAAGAAAAGCTTCGGGGCGGAGGGCGGTTTCTATTTGAAGCACCCGATTCAGAAAAGGTTCGTCGCTTTCGAATCCCCACGGTGCGGTTTCATACAGGGAAGACGCGGCGGCAAGTGTTCCGGTCCGCTGGATTAAAAGGTCCGTCGCCTGTCGGATATACTCTGCCCTATCGTCTGAATTGCCTCCTAAAATGACGGTGATGACCATCGTTTAATTCTGGTTTTTGTTGTTCCCCTGCTGGTCGTTGTTCTTGAAATTCTTTTTGTAATATACGTGGTTGTTGTCCCGCTTGTTATTTTTGGGATTGTTGTTGTTTTTGACTGCGGGTTTGTTGGAGCTGGGCTTGCTCTTTTTCTGCAACAGCTCTTTCGGGTTGGACAGCGTCATGCCTTCCGGCAGGATAATCGGACAGCCGTAATAAGCGTTGATGTCGTTGTAAATCTGTTCATCCTCCACCGAATCCTTGTTCCATGTCAGGAATGATTTTTTCATGTGGTTGGCCGTCAGTACGATGAGCGCTCTTTTCTGCTCCGGATCTTCCAGCTCCTTGATCTTGTCGATCAGTTTTTCGACGGATTTGCCGTAATGCCGGCATTTGATACGGTTGGTGCTGTATTTTATCTTTTCCGGTTTTTCGTTGATCTTGTCGATGGACGGCAGCGGATAGGGCGTATCTATGTCCAGTCTGAAACCCGACATGATGGCCAGGTGGTCCCACAGTTTGTGACGGAAGTCGGGTACATCCCGCAGGTGGGGGTAGAGATTGCCCATCACGTCGATGACGGTCTGGGCGGCCCGGGTTCTTTCCGCCCTGTCTTCGATGGTCATGATGTGGTCGACCATTTTTTGTATGTTTCTACCGTATTCCGGCAGTAATAGTTTCTTTTTCTGGGTATTGTATTCCATGTCAGGGTATTTTGCTGATGCGCAATCGCGCATTATTTCATAAATGATTCGTTGGGTTCGCCGGCGGTTCGTTTATTTTAACTCCGGACCGAAATTTATTGGTACAATAAATTATAATTTCAAGGAGAAACTCCGGAAAATCCCGGAGTCGTCTTTATGATGATTACGGCACAAATATAGAATATTTTTCCGGTTTTCGGGATTTAATTCATTCTTCTTCTGTAAATAATTTTGCAAACTTTAACAAAAGGGTCTTGGCGCCCTGTTCTGCGAATACCACTTTCGCCTTTTTGTTTACTCCCAGTCCGTCCAGGCTGATGACTTTGCCGGGGCCGAAGGATGGATGGTAAACCACCGTTCCCGGTACGATTTTATCCGGATTGGCCGGTTTTAGTTTCGATTCGTCGATTTCCGGAATATTCAGGGAGGCGGGAGAGAGGCTTACAGGCTTTCCCCGGCGTATATCCGGCTTCGAAGGGGGTGTTTTGAACCTGAAGCCCGAGGCCTCATTGCGGGGCATGGCAAATCCTTCTACGAAGCGGGCGTCGATTTCCTGGATAAACCGCGACGGGCTGGTATTGATAACCTGCCCGTTGCGGTATCTTGTCTGGGCGTATGAAATGACCACCCGCTTCTCCGCGCGGGTCAGGGCGACGTAAAACAGCCGCCGTTCCTCTTCCAGTGCCATAGGCGTGAAGACGCTCTGCTGGGCCGGGAAAAGGTCTTCCTCCATGCCCGTGATGAACACGTTGGGGAATTCGAGGCCTTTGGCCGCGTGTATGGTCATCAGGGTAATCTTATTGTCGTCTTCCGGTTTTTCGCTGTCCTGGTCGGTGAGTAAGGCGACTCCTTCCAAAAATGCGGGGAGTTTGTCGTCTCTCCCTTCTTTGTAGTTGGTTTCGCAGAAATCTTTTATACCGTTGAGCAATTCCTGTATATTTTCTTTGCGGGAAATGCCTTCCGGCGTGCTGTCGTTCGACAGGTCGTCGACAATGCCGGAGGAGTGGGTGATGGTGACGGCGATGTCGTAGGCGTTCTCTGTCAGGATGCCGGCGGAGAAACGCTCGATCAGCGACCGGAAATTATTGAGCTTGGTAACCGCGGAAGTGCTGATGATGCCGGAGAGCTTGTCCAGGTGGCACAATACCGTCCACATGCTTACCTGATTCCCCAGAGCGATTTCCCTGATTTTTTCGATGGTGGTGTCTCCGATGCCTCGCCGGGGGTAATTGATGACCCGTCTCAGGGCCTCTTCGTCGTTCTGATTGACAGACAAACGGAAATAAGCCAGAAGGTCCTTGATTTCTTTTCGCTGGTAAAACGACTGGCCTCCGTAGATTTTGTAGGGCATATTCCGTTTCCGCAGGGCTTCCTCCAGAATACGGGACTGGGCGTTGGTACGGTAAAGAATGGCGAAATCGCTGTATTCCTGCTGTTCGTAATTGGCCATTTTGAAAATCTCACGGGTGACCAGAAAGCCTTCTTCCTTGTCCGAAAGGGCTTTCAATACCTTGATTTTTTCGCCTTCCTCGTTTTCGGAAAAAATCCGTTTGGGAATCTGCTCTTTGTTTTTGTTGATGATGCTGTTGGCGGCATCGACGATGGTGGTGGTGGAACGGTAGTTCTGTTCCAGTTTGAAAATCTTGTAATCCGGATAATCGTTCCTGAAATTCAGTATGTTTTCAATCCGGGCGCCCCGGAAAGAGTAGATACTCTGGGCGTCGTCGCCGACGACGCAGATATTGCGGTGTGCTTCCGACAGTTTTTTTATGATCAGATACTGCGAATAGTTGGTGTCCTGGTACTCGTCGACCAGCAGGTAACTGAACTTTTGCTGGTATTTGTCCAGAATCTCGGGGAAATCCCGGAACAGGATGTTGGTCTGGAGCAGCAAATCGTCGAAATCCATGCTGTCGCTTTGCTTGCAGCGCAGCTGATAAAGTCTGTAGATTTCGGAAAGCATGGGTTTTCGGGCGGCCTTGTCGGCCTCGATGATCCGCGAGGACTGGGCATAGGCCTGAGCGACGATGAGATTGTTTTTCGCCATGGAAATCCGTCCCAGCACATCGTTGGGCTTGTAGAGCTTGTCGTCCAGTTTCAGGTCTTTGACGATGCTTTTGATCAGATTCTTGGAATCCTGGGTGTCGTAAATGGTGAAATTGGAGGTATAGCCCAGCTTCTCCGCCTCGAAACGCAGTATTTTGGAAAAAACGGAATGGAACGTGCCCATCCACAGATTGGAGGCATTTTCCGCACCCACCAGCGACGCAATGCGCCGCTGCATTTCTCGGGCGGCCTTGTTCGTAAATGTCAGAGCCAGGATTTTGTATGCCGGAACTCCTTTCCCCAGCAGATTGGCGATCCGGTACGTCAGTACGCGGGTTTTCCCGGAACCCGCTCCGGCAATGACAAGAGAAGGGCCCTCCGTCGTTGCAACGGCCTCTTTTTGATTGTTGTTCAGCTCGTTAAAAAAGTCCACGTCGTATATTCTGATCCATGCGGATGTCCCGCGATTCTTCTGCAAAATTAGAAATTTAATTTTAGAATCGGGAACGATTGCCGGAAACAGTCGAAATCAAAAGCGGGAAATGGAGCCGATTTCCGAATTTTTAATTAATATTGTATGCTGAAAACGATAAGTGTTAAAAGAGATGAAGCATTTGTGGATATTGTGTACCGCTTTGTTTTGTGTATTCTCCGGCCATGCTCAGTTGCCGAAGTTGGAAAATTGCGAATATACGGTCGAGACGCTGAATACGCCGGACGGCATCCCGTTTTTTGCGGTGAAGGATGCCACAGGGAATGCCCGGGGCGGACAGGTGCGTTTGGAAGCCGGAAGTCCGGGATGGACGTACAAGTGGACGTTCGACGGGACGGAATACACGACCGGAACGTATGCTGCCGATTCTGCTTCTTTTGCTTTCCCGTTGCGGGGGGATGGCGTCTATACCGTTCGTGCGGAAAAAGAAGGGGAAGAGAGTCTGGCATCGGGGGATTTCCGGGTTTTCTATGTGCACGTTCCTGAATTCGGGTTGAGTATTGTGGAGGAAACGCGTTATGACTGCGAGGGCATAAAATTGAAAATCGACGACTTCCGGCCGGCGTTCTATCTCTATGGGGAAGATTTGCGTTACTACGGAACCCGGGGGGTGGAATATCTCGTATCCGGACGGAGCGAATCGATTCCTTCACAGGAATACTGGCCGGAGAGCATGGAAATTTTTCAGGCGGTGGATGACCGGGACGCCCGCTATACGTTGACGGTTACCGATAAGTTCGGATTTTCCTGGACAAGCACGGAAGTGGAATATATCTCCGTCATACCGAAAGCGAAAATGAGTTTTAAATTGCTTAATACGGTAAAAGTGGACGGATACGGGACGGACATGGGGCAGGCACCGCTGGACGTGGAGTTTACGGATGAGAGCGTGAATGCCCAGTCGTACGTATGGTATCTGTACAAGGATACGGCGGATTTGAAAGAAAGGCTGCCGAATCTGGAAGACAGTCTGATGGATAACCGGCTGCGTTATGAACCCGATTTTACGTTTACGTATGAACATCCGGGGCTGTATGCCGTGAGACTGAAAGTGATCAATACGCATGGGCTGAATCATTGCTGGGATACGACGGAATTGAAAGAAATAAGGGTAATCCAGTCGCTGGTCAATGTCCCGAATGTGTTTACTCCCAACGGGGACGGAATCAACGATATTTTCCGCGTGCAGGTATTGTCGGCGACCTCCTTTCATGCCGTCATCATCAACCGGTGGGGGCGTAAGGTGCATGAATGGAGCGATCCGGGCGGCGGCTGGGATGGAAAAATCAACGGGACGGATGCCAGTCCGGGCACTTATTACTATATCGTAACGGCCCGCGGACTCGAGAAATACAATCCTCCGAAGTATGTGAAAAAAGGAGCTCTGTTGCTGGTGCGTTGAGGGGCCGGAACGGTCGGCGAACAGCTTTTCGGGGTTGTGGGACAGGAAGATACGAAAAAAGGAAGTTGAATTTTTCAACTTCCTTTTTTGTGTACTCAAGGCGGGAATCGAACCCGCACGTCTGTTGAGGACACTGGATTTTGAGTCCAGCGCGTCTACCAATTCCGCCACTTGAGCAAAGAACTCGGGTGCAAAAGTAGAGATTTTTTTTATATCTGCAAATCCTTTCCTGATTTTTTATCCCTTGCGCTTTTGAAGGCGGGAGGGGGGGTGCCGGGCCGGATATTAATTTGGGAAAAGTCGGGTATATTGTTATTTTTGCAGTTACTAAATCATATATGTATGCGTGCTTATTTTTGTCATATCGGTGTTGCGGTTGTTTTGGCTTTCGGATTTCTTTCCTGTGGGACGGAACAGGTTTGCAAGCAATTGGAAATAATTCCTGCTCCTGAAAAAGTGAAGTTCGGGGATGGAGTATGTCGGCTGGACCATTATACTTCCCTCTATGTGCCGGCCGGTGAAGAAGGGCGGTTCATAACGGCGGAGCTCGATTCCCTGACCCATTCTTTGGCTGCCTGCCGTTTCGGGCGGAACAAGGTCGAAAACGGAGGAAGTTACGTCCGCTTTTTGCTGGATAGCCTGAATGATATGGCTGCGGAAGGATATGTCCTGAATGTGCATCCGGACGGCGTCGATGTGAAAGCGGCGACCTCGGCCGGCTTGTTTTACGGCTTGCAGACGTTTCTGCAGATGTTGAACGACAGTCATTTTTATCAGGAGGAGGACCGGTGCTGGGTGCTGCCAGTTTTACAGATAACTGACAAACCCGTCTTTTCATACCGGGGACTTCATCTGGATGTGTCCCGTCATTTTTTCCCCGTTGCATTTATTAAAAAGTATCTCGATTTGATGGGACGCTACAAACTGAACCGGTTTCACTGGCATCTGACGGATGCCGGAGGATGGCGGTTCGAAGTGAAAAAATATCCGGAACTGACGAGCCGGGCTGCATGGCGGACACAGGAAGACTGGCGGAAGTGGTGGAATGAAGGCGATCGGACGTATGCCGAAGAGGGGAAAGCGGGAGCCTATGGCGGTTATTACACGCAGGAGGATATCCGGGAGGTCGTGGCCTATGCTGCCGCCCGGCATATAGAGGTGATTCCGGAAATCGAAATGCCGGGGCATTCGGAGGAAGTCCTGGCGGTATATCCGCAACTGTCCTGCTCCGGTCAGGGAAAAGGCGGGGAATTCTGTGCCGGAAACGAGGCTTCTTTCCGGTTTATTGAAAATGTACTGGAGGAAGTGATGGAGCTTTTCCCTTCGGAGTACATCCACATCGGGGGGGATGAGGCCTCGAAAAGTGCCTGGAAGAAATGTCCCTTGTGCCAGAAGAGAATCCGGACCGCGCATCTGAAAGATGAAAAGGAACTGCAAAGTTACTTTATCCGGCGGGTGGAGAGATTCTTGACGGCGCGGGGGCGGAAAATAATCGGCTGGGATGAGATTCTGGAGGGGGGATTGGCGCCTGACGCCACGGTGATGTCCTGGAGGGGGGAGAAGGGAGGCATCGAAGCTGCCCGTTCGGGGCACGACGTGATTATGACTCCGGGAGCCTATTGCTATTTCGACAGCTACCAGGCGGAGCCTTCCACCCAGCCTTATGCTATCGGAGGTTTCCTGCCTTACTTGAAAGTTTATTCCTATTGTCCCGTACCCGGCGAGCTGTCGGCAGAGGAAGCCCGGCATATCCTGGGGGCTCAGGCCAATATCTGGACGGAATATATCGCTACGCCGGAACATGTGGAATATATGGCATATCCCCGTGCGCTGGCATTGGCGGAAGTCGTGTGGTCTCCGGAAAAAGGGAAGGATCGCGACGATTTTAAACGGCGGGTGCAGGCGCATATCCGTCGCTTGCAGGAGGAAGGCGTCAATGCTTTCCCGTTGAGCGACCGGATAGAAATGAATATGGAGGTGGATTCCGTGAAAAAACAGATCCGGGTAAACTTTGACTCCGAAAAATACGAACCCGAAATTCGTTATACGCTGGATGGCTCGCTGCCTGATGGCAAGTCCCTTCTTTATAAAGAACCCTTCTTGCTCGATTCGGCCGAAGTCAAAGCGGCTCTGTTCCAGGACGGGGAAAGAGGGAGCATTTCGGCGGGACGTTTCGATTACCACAAGGCCGTGGGGAAAAGGGTGAGCTATACGAACAGATACAGCGGCTCTTATCCTGCGGCGGGCGAGGCGACCCTGACCGACGGTTACCGGGGCGGACTTACCTATGGCGACGGCCGGTGGCAGGGATTTCTGAAAAACCTGGATGTCGTGGTCGATATGGAGACCGTTCAGCCTCTGCACAGCGTGGATATTAAATTTATGCAGCTTACGGGGCCGGGGGTATATATGCCTCATTACGTGCAGGTCAGTGTTTCGCAGAATGGAAAGGATTTTACGGATGTAGGGCGGGTGAACAACGATATCCCTTCCGACAAGCCGGATTTGTTCTTTAAGAATTTCAGGGTGGACTTTTCCGCGGAGGCGCGTTACGTCCGGATATTCGCCCGGAAACAGGCCGGGTTTATGTTTACGGATGAAATTGTCGTATACTGATTTCTCACTTTTACAGCATTTTTACATTTTTTCTTCTGAACTCTTTGCCTTGTATTCCGTAAACGGAATGAGTAAAAGAGGAGAAAGTGGAGACGAGAGCATGGGAATATCAGCGTGGCTGCGGGAGAGCATTGTTTCGGCGGAACTACATGTCCGCCGTTTTTGTTTGGATGGCTTTGGGATTGGGACTGACGGGAGGCGTGGCGGACTTCATTTTGTCGGTTCCGGCAGTGCGGGACGTGATCTTGGGCAACCGGGAGCTATTTGTCGCCCTGTTTATCGTTGAATCCTTCTTGGTCTGGGGGACGACCCTCTGGATAGAAAAAATATCCCTCTCCCGAACCGTACTGATCTGGTTGGGGTATGCCGTTCTCAACGGAATTACGTGGGCGGCTCTTTTCTTCGCGTTTACCGGGGAGTCCGTTGCTCCTGTATTCTATATCTTTGCGGTGACTTTTGTCCTGATCGGGTTGTACGGTCTCCTGACTTCCCGGGATGTGACGCGTACGCGGAGTATCCGCGGATTTATTTTTACAGGCGTGCTGCTGACTTTTCTTTTCAACTCGGTTATGGGCAGCAACGGCCTTTGCTGGATCGCTTCTTTTGCGGGCGTGGTGATTTTTACCTGGCTCGTCGCTTCGGACGCATGCCATATCCGGAATGCGGGCGGGCGTATGTTGCCGGATCAGCCGCATGGCTTTAAGACTGCCGTACAGGGCGCCCTGCCGCTTTATCTGGGTTTCATGAACCTGATTCTGTTTTTTCTCGGAATATTGGGAATACAACGTCAGACTTCCTGAAGATTCTGCTATTTTTGCAGATGAGATTTACAGCGATTCATGAAAAATATTGTATTCGATTTAGGGGGCGTTGTCCTGGACTGGAATCCGGAGAAGGTGAGAAAAGAGTTTAAAAATCCGGAATTGCCCCGTTTTTTGTTTGACAGCGGTTTTTTTCAGGAGTATTGGACGGAATTTGACCGGGGGACCTGCACCGAAGAGGAGATGGTTGGCAAAATGTCGCTTCTCTCCGGTTATCCTCTCCCCGATTGCAGGGAA
This sequence comes from uncultured Odoribacter sp., assembly GCA_964647845.1. Lineage (GTDB taxonomy): Bacteria > Bacteroidota > Bacteroidia > Bacteroidales > Marinifilaceae > Culturomica. The sequence continues at coordinate 5,642 of CAZYJV010000022.1, read as the reverse complement.
TTTATGGAATATATCAGACATTCGCTTGCCGATATTCCCCGGACGGTGGAATTGATAAGAAAATTGTCCGGTCAGGGATTCGCCTTGTACTGTCTGTCGAACATGTCCCACGAATTTTACGACTACCTGAAAGACCGGGAGGTATTCCGGTATTTCAAAGGGCAGATTATTTCCGCAAGGGAGGGAATGGTCAAACCGGATGAGGATATTTTCTGTTTGCTGCTGGAGCGCTTCGGGCTGAAACCCGAAGAAAGCCTGTTTATTGACGACTTGCCCGACAACATCCGGACGGCCGCCGGCATGGGCTTTCACACCGTTCTTTTTGACGACAAGGAAAAAGGCTACCGGGCTATCGACCGCTTTGTTGCAGAGTTCTGATTAAGGCCCTGATCTCTTCAACCGTCATTTTGTCCGGATTGTTCGCGGAATTGAACTCAAATCCGACGGGTACGGGTTTCGCCGAATAGTGGCGGCAAAAAAGCGTTTTGTCTCCGTATGAGGGGACGATGATATAGGCCTCCCGGCTTTCTATCGTATGAAACGAATCGTAGCGGGTAATCATCTCTTCGTATAATTTCTCGCCCGGCCTCAACCCTGCGATTTCTATTTTTGCCGTTTCGTCTACGGCTTTCGCAATGGTCAGGATGTTGTAAGATTTGATTTTTGGGGCGATGATCTCGCCTCCCAGCGTATGCCGTATGCTCCAAAATGCGAACCGGACGCATTCGTCGACCGTGGCCATGAAGCGGGTCATGCCGGGATCCGTGACGGGAAGCACTCCGTTCTCCCGGGCTTTTTTCATGAAGAACGGAATAACGGTGCCTGTGGAACCGAACATATTGCCGTAGCGTATGACTGACGTTTTAAGCCGGGGATACTGTTTGTGGGCGGCGATGAAAAGCTTGTCCGACAGCATTTTGGAAGCTCCGTACGCATTGTTTGCCAGGGATGCCATATCGGTGGATAAGGCGAGAATCTGCGGCACGCCCTGTCTGACAGCCCCCTGAATAAGATTGTGGGCTCCGATGATGTTGGTTTCCACAGCTTCCCACGGATTTGCTTCCGCTTCCGGGACAATGCGCAGGGCGGCGGTGTGGACTGCAAGGTTTGCTCCTTTGCAGGCCTCTTCCACTTCCTCTGCGCATGCCATATTTCCGCTGACGAACCGCAAAGGCGCATGCGGAAACCGCTGACGCATGGCTTCCTGTTTCTCCCGGTCGCGGGAAAAAATAACGATCTCTTTTACGTCCGGGTAAGTTTGTAGAACCGATTCTGTAAACTTTTGCCCGAAAGAGCCTGTGCCCCCTGTAATCAGTATGCGTTTGCCGGTAAACATAGAATAGCGTTAAAGGGTGGGAAACTTCCTTTTGGAGGTCGTGATGTAATAAAAACGGCAGCATAACATGAGCCCCGTGGCTGTCAGTCCGATGGGATAACCGATCCAGATGCCCGTGATGCCTCCGTCAAAGGTGAAGCCGCTCAGATAGCATACGGGCATGGCGATGAGAAAATAGCCGATGAAAGAAATGACTGCCATGGATACGACATCGCCCATCCCTCTCAGCGCATTGGCGAAAGTGATCTGTAAAGAATCACCGAATTGAAAAGCGACCAGTATGCAGATCAGTACCGAAACAATTTGCAGCACTTCTTCCGAAGTGGTGAAAAGAGTCCCGATGCTGTCCCTGAAAATCAGAAACATCGAGGATGCCGTCAGGGCTAAACACAGTATCAGGTGAAAACCTGCCGCTGTCGTTTTCCGGACATTGACAAGATCTCCCCGTCCGTAATAATTGCTTACCCGTACGGATATGGCGGCCCCGACTCCGTAATAGATCATGAAGCCTAAGGTGGAAATCGCTACCACCACCTGATGGGCTGCCAGTGCGATGCTTCCCAGCCATCCGATCATCACGCCTGTTAAACTGAAAAGAGCTGTTTCCAGTCCCATCTGGATGCCGATCATCCATCCCATCTTGTTCAGGGACAGAATATCCGGACGATTGTAGCGGCTACGCTTGTAGCCGACCAGATAGCGGCGGTAATACAAACGCCGGTAAAAAAGAACGGCGAAAGCGATAAACATCGTCACTCTCGATACCAGCGTCGATACGCCTGCACCGACAACTCCCATCGCCGGAAATCCCAACTTGCCGTAAATGAGGATATAGTTGCCGACGATATTCAATACATTGGCGGAGACCATGATGTACATGGGAGTGACCGTATCGGTGATCCCGTCTGAGAATTGCTTGAAAGAGTTGAAAAGCATGACGAAAATCAGGGACGCCAGCTGCAGCAGAAAATAAGGGCGGATAAGGGGCAACAACTCCTCCGGTTGTCCCATTTTCTCCACATTCAGATAAAGCATTCCCATCAGCAGGGAAAGCAAGACCCCCATACATCCGTTGACCAGCAGACTGTTGCGCAGAAGCTGTCCGACCTTGAACTTGTCCCGCCGTCCGAAAAACTGTCCCACGAGCGGCGTTAAACCGTAAGAAAAGCCGAGACCGAAAAGAATGGGAATGTTGAAAACACTGTTGACAAAAGAAGCTGCCGCCAAATCGAAAGTTCCGTATCGTCCTACCATGATATTGTCCGCCAGTCCCACGATGACGATGCCCAGCTGTCCTACGACAATCGGACCGCCGAGCTGAATCAGCGCTTTATAATGTTCTTTGTAACAGTTCCAGAATTTCATGCCAGTTATGTGCCAACGAATTGAGACCGCAAATTTATAAAAAGTCCGGCAAATTTTAGGGGCCCGGGTGTCGGCGATGTCCGTTAGGCGTATTTTACCGTTTTCGGCGGGTAATTTCAGTGGTACGATTTTATCGTACAGTTCACTTCTTTCCTTTGTCCGCATTTTTTTCTACCTTGCAGTCGAAACGGAAAATGTTTTTGGATTATGAAAAGATATTTGGGTCTATTGATCGTTTTGTGCCTGTTTGCGGAGACCGTGTTTGCCGGTGACGGGGTGTTGGAAAAACTGAAACAGATACCGGAAGTCAGTGACGTGAAAGAGAAGAAGGTGGAACCTTTCGGGGAGTATTATGAATTCTGGTTTGAGCAGCCCCTAGACCACGAAAATCCTTCTGTCGGGACTTTTAAGCAGAAAGTGTTGTTGGGACATAAAGGAGAAAAGGCGCCCGTTATTGTGGAACTGGAAGGATACGGTATTTGGACGGAAGAAGAAGGGGAATTGGCGGGATTGCTGAAAGGGAATCAGCTGACGATAGAGCACCGTTTTTTTGATAAAAGCGTGCCGGAAGGTGAGATCCCCTGGAAATATCTGACGATAAAACAGGCGGCCGCCGATCATCATGCCGTTATTCAGACCCTGAAAGATAAACTCTATCCCCGGTCGAAATGGCTTGCGACAGGAATAAGCAAAGGCGGGCAGTGTACGATTTTTCACCGTTATTTTTATCCGGACGATGTCGAGGTAAGCGTACCTTATGTGGCGCCTCTGAATTTCAAGTATGCGGATCCCCGGATAGAACGTTTCCTGAACAGGGCGGGCGCCAATAAAAAAGAATGGGGAAATTTCTTCTTCGGAAACGGAGACGCCCGGAAAGACTGTTTTTACAGCGTCCGCGATTTCCAGTTGCTGTGCTTCAGACACTTTAACAATTTACTGCCGCTTTTTGAAGGCTACGCAGCGGAAAAGGGCTACACGTATACGAAAGTCGGGGGCGTGAAACGGGCTTTGGAATTGTCGATATTTGAATTCCAGTTTTCCTTTTGGCAATGGGGGCATGAATGCGGTGACATTCCGGAAGAGGGCGATGACCTCGACATGATCTTCGAATACCTGGTAAAAATCTCTTCTCCCTCCTTTTTCGACGACGCGGAAATTCGGAAAATGTATCCGTTTTTTTATGCGGCGGCGACCGAAATCGGCATGTACGAATACAATACGCATCCCTTCCGGAAATATACGGAGGAGAAGGAAAACATTAACTTTGACTTCGCCTTCCCGGAGGGAGCGGAGCGGAAGCCCTTCGACGAAGAACAGATGCAGGCGATTAACCGGTGGTTACAGACCGGTGCAGAAAAAATCCTTTTCATTTATGGGGGGAAAGACCCCTGGAGCGCTACGGCCGTCGATCTGAAAAAGAATGACAAATGCAGCAAATACATACGGGGGGATATGGGGCATCAGTGCCGCATTGCGCATTTCGAAGAGATAACGAAAATGGATATTATCGAGACGTTGAAAGACTGGATGAAATAAATTTCATAATGGCATCCGTCGCTCCGAGCTGGCTGTCCACATATTCCAGGGCTTTCCGTCCGGCGGTTTTCGTGATGGCCTCGTCCCGGAGAAGAGTATTTAGCAATTCGTCCAGCTCCGTTTGGTTTTGTATGCTGAAAGCGCCGCCTGCCTGGATGAGTCTGACGGCTTCGTTGAATTTCCGGTAGCGGGGACCGAAAATAACCGGAATACCGTATACGGCGGCTTCCAGAGTATTGTGGATGCCGGCTCCGAAACCGCCCCCGATGTAGGCGATCTGCCCGTATCTGTACACGGAGGACAGTAACCCGATGCAATCGATAATCAGCACGTTCGCTTCCGACAGGTCGCTTCCCTCCTGAGAATACCGGACGGCCCGCGTTTTACATTTCTCCAGAATGTTTTTGATGTGGTTCTCTCCGATCTCATGCGGGGCAATGATCCATTTGAAACCGCTTTCGTCCCGGTTGATGTAATCTAAAAGCAAATCTTCATCGGGAGGCCAGGTGCTTCCGCATACGACAGCCGGAGAGCCGTTCAGAAATTTTTCGACGATCCCGATATTCCGGGCGGTATCGGCGATCTGCTTCACCCGGTCGAAGCGGGTGTCTCCGGTTTGCTCGAAATCCTGCACTCCGATGGAAGAAAGCAGGCGTGCCGATTCTTCGTCCTGTATGAACAGACGGGTAAAAAAACGCAGCATTCTGCGGTGAAGACCGCCCCATCTCCTGAAAAAGGGCTGTTCTTTTCTGAAAATCGCCGAAATCAGATAGGTCGGGATATGCTGTTTGTGCAGCTGATGCAAATAGTTATACCAATACTCGTATTTTACAAATACGGCGGCATCCGGTTGTACGGACCGGATAAAATGGCGCGCATTGCGGGGAGTATCGGCAGGCAGATAGAAAATAAAATCGGCACCGGTATAATTTTTCCGGATTTCATACCCGGAAGGAGAGAAAAAAGTCAGCAATATCCGCACTTCCGGCCGGGCTTTTTTCAATGCCTCCATCACGGGACGCCCCTGCTCGAATTCACCGAGGGAGGCCGCATGAAACCATACCAGAGGCTGGCCTTCTTTTTTCACGCTGCCAATTCTTTCCCTGATATTTTTTCGTCCTTTCACCCAGAGCGAAGCTTTTTCGTTGAAAGGGGAGGCTAACCGTATCGCCAGCGTATAGGCGGAAATGCCGATATTATAAAGAAGTGCCATATCCGATTGAAAAATGAATATCATCAACTGGAGACAAAGTTAAGAAAACTTTTCACCATTTACTTTCAGTTTTTGTTTTTATTCTCTTACCTTTGCCGCTGATTAGAGTGGAAAGATTTGGCTGATTGCAACCACGGAAAAAAATTGCTACAACGCATAACTTCGTAATTCAACCATCCAGCACCTTTCCAT